>DAONFU010000125.1:0-6086 GCA_035403765.1 Bacteroidales bacterium | reverse complement strand
TTCTCAAGAAATATATGATCAATAGCAGCAAAACGAATTTGTCTCCTTTTAAACTCCTGTTAATCCTGCTCGGGGGATTGATCCTCTTGTTTCTTATTGCACCCATAGCAGGGATGTTCTTTGCTACCCCGGTTTCCGCAGTTTTTGAATCATCACGAGATAAGGAAGTCCGGGATTCAATATGGTTAACGCTGTTTACCGCCATGGGTGCGACACTTGTTGCAGCCATAGGCGCGATTCCACTGGCCTATCTTCTTGCCCGAAAAGAGTTCCGGTTTAAAAGGATTGTATTGGGAATCGTTGATCTGCCTATCGTTATTCCGCATTCAGCAGCAGGTATCGCAATCCTCGGATTCATTTCCCGTGATACGGCTCTCGGAAAATGTGCTTCCGTTTTTGGTGTTGACTTAGTTGGTCACCCGATTGGAATATCAATAGCTATGGCATTTGTAAGCATACCATTTTTAATTAATTCCGCCCGTGATGGCTTCATGAATGTCCCTGTCCGCCTGGAGAAAGCGGCCCTTGTCCTTGGCGCTTCACCGCTACGTGTTTTTTTTAGCATTTCCCTTCCTCTGGCATGGAAAAATGTTGTTTCGGGGCTGGTCATGATGTTTGCTAGGGGTATGAGCGAGTTTGGCGCAGTCGTGATTGTGGCTTATCATCCCATGGTGACACCGATCCTGATCTTCGAACGTTTCGGTTCATTTGGGCTCAGCTATGCGCGCCCGGTGGCGGTTCTTTTTATTTTGGTATCGTTATTATTTTTTATTGTTTTAAGGTTGCTGACCAAAAATAAAAATGCTTGAAGTAGAAAATATATCAAAAAAGGCTGGGGATTTTTCCCTGAACGATATTTCCTTTAAGGTATCGCCGGGCGAATATTTTGTACTTCTTGGTGTTTCCGGTGCAGGTAAAACGATGTTGCTCGATATCATTGCAGGGCTCAGGAGGCAGGATAGCGGCCGCATTTTGGTTGACGGCATTGATATTACCAAAGTCAGGGCAAATAAGCGTGGTGCCGGTCTGGTTTTTCAGGATAACACGGTCTTTCCTCATCTGAATGTCCAGCGGAACATTGCTTATCCCTTGGTTGGCATAGGGTTCACCAAAAGTGAAATCCACTCAAGGGTCCTGAAGTGGGCAGAGACTATCGACATCGTTCATTTACTGCATCGAAAACCATCAAGCCTTTCCGGTGGCGAGCTGCGCCGTGTGGCTATCGCAAGGACACTGGCCATGGAACCCCGTTTTTTGTTGCTTGATGAACCATTATCATCTTTGGATGTACTGATACAATATGACATGATGCGCTTGCTGAAAAAATTACATAATTCGGGGCAGACCATCATTCATGTTACTCATGATTATAATGAAGCTTATACATTGGCCGATACGCTGGCTATCATTAACTCGGGCAGGATGGAACAGACCGGGCCACCGGCCGAAGTGTTCAGAAATCCTGCAAGCCGTTTTGTATCCGCCCTGACCGGCATCAGAAATTTTTTTACCTGTGTCGAATCGAAAAGTCTCGAAGGCCTTTGCTGTACTACCATCAAAGAGGGCATTCATTTATACTCATCGAAACCTTGTTCCCCTGGTGTTTCGGTTTTTATCAGGGAAGATGAGATTAAATTTCTTCAAAAGGATGGGAGGGAGGATCGCAATGTTTTTGATGGAGAAGTTACTGATATCATTCCTTCACCAGATTTTTTCACTGTAGTCGTGGATGCCGGGGCTAACTTTTTTGTCAGGCTAACCACTGAAGACATGAAAATCATGAATATTCACCGCGGCGACAGGGTCAGCATAAAAATTGATCCAAGCGCTGTAAGGCCTGTTTTATAGGTGAATTGTTCAAGAGGAAGCTACCTGATATTATTCTTGTATATCTTTTTGTGCAAAGATGCAAACATCGAACATCTGCAACAATATGTTTGAAAAGCAGGTAAATCTTCAATGTTGAAAATAACTCCTCTTAATGTTTTCTTCCCCTTTGATTTCCTCCGGGTTTTCTGCCAAAACGGGGCAGGGGTTTGTTTTTCTTTGGGTCATACGCGGGACATTCTCCAAACATTTGCGGGACAACACTTTTATGAACTTCTTCGCCTAAGAGCTTTTCAATGTCAGCAAATTTCTGTTGTTCTTCCTGGCTTATCAGGGTGATGGCAATGCCGTCGGCTTCTGCACGGGCCGTGCGGCCGATGCGGTGAATATAATCTTCACCATCATTTGGGACGTCATAATTGATCACCATGTCGATATCTTCCACGTCAATGCCACGGGATAAAATATCGGTGGCCACCAGCACATTCAGTTTGTGGTTGCGGAAATCCAAAAGTACTTCTTCGCGTTTTTTCTGTTCCAGATCTGAGTGTATGTCTTCTACCTTTAGGCCTTTTTGTTTTAACTCCCTGGTCAGTTGTTTGGCGCTGCTTTTTGTGGAACAGAAAACCAGCACAGAGCCAAGCTTTTCTGAATCGAGCAAGTGAGTTACCAAAGGGACTTTCTGATTACGATACACCACATATGCCAATTGTAGCACCTTTTCTGATGGTTTGGCAAGGGCGATGCTAATCTCTTCCGGCTCGACAAGTATCTTATGAGTGAGTTGGCGTATCTCGTTCGGCATGGTGGCTGAAAACATCAGGTTTTGCCGTTTCTTGGGCATATACGAAATAATCTGCATGATGTCGTCGTAAAAACCCATGTCGAGCATGCGGTCGGCTTCATCAAGAATCAGGTATTTGACATGCGACATATCCACGTACCCCTGGTTCAGGTGAGCGATCATGCGTCCAAGCGTGCAGATGACCATATCCACACCTTCGGTCAGCGACTGTTTTTCAATCCCGAAAGATGCCCCGTCGGTACCGCCGTAAACGGCAATAGAACTCACCGGTGTGAAGTATGAAAAACCTTCCATTTGCTGGTCTATCTGAACGGCAAGCTCCCGGGTAGGCACGATGACCACAGCTTTTATATGTTCATTGTGTTCAGAAGTTATAATGTTATTAATAATGGGTAATAAGAAAGCAGCTGTTTTGCCTGTACCCGTTTGTGCTGACCCGATCAGGTCTTTGCCTTGCATGATAAGCGGAATGGCCATTTCCTGTATCGGAGTGGCAGCCTGGTAACCAATAGCATCAATCCCTTCAAGCAGGCGGGGGTCGAAGCCAAATTCATCAAATTTCAAAGTAATTTATTTTGTGCAAAGGTAGTTTTTTTTCAGGACTATTCGAACAAGGGCACAAAGCGTTTCCGCATCAGCGGCTGGTCGAGGCTCCAGACGGTGGCTTTGCAACTGCAAACCCTGAAAAGCGCGATGGCTTCATAGCCGGCTGCTTCTATCCAAGGCTTCATGAAGGGGCGTGCATTTACAATTTCCTTTTTCAGGGCAAGTTCGTCGTCGGCCTCAACAGCGGTTCCGGTTACGCGTACCTGAACAGCATCAGCGTAAAAACATAATTCAACTTTCGGGTTTGCCAAAAGTTGTTTGTAAAAATCTTTATTTTTCCCGGTGGTGAAAATGATGCCTTTGTCATCGGTTTTATACATCATGATCCCGCGAACCCTCGGCTGGCCTGCATCGGTGGTGGCAATAAAAAACAAAGGGTTTTTCCCGATAAAATCTATGATTTCTTCTTTGGTGCTTAACATAGCTGTTGAATTTTCTTAAGATTAAAAATTTTGAAATCTCCTTCTATGAATTTTCCAATTTTGTACAAACTCTCACCAGCGCCGCATTCAATAAATGTGTCAATGCCGTTTTTCTGCAGAAATAGGAACGTTTTATGCCAGTTGAAACCGTGAAACAGGTTTTTGGTGAGCTCTTCGATAATATCTTCCCGGTTTAGAATGATACGGTTGTCAATAGCTGAAACGTACCTTAATTCATTGTTTCCGATTTCCAATTTCAGCAGCTCTTTTTGAAATGTGGCGGCTGCATGTTCCAGAATCGGTGCATGGTAGGGATGAGAAACAGACAGCATGCGTGCATGCATGGCGCCCAAGGCTGTTGCATCGGCAAGGACTTTTTCAAGGTGTGCTTTATTTCCCGAAAGCAAAAACGAAAACTCGCTGTTTTGGTTGATAATAAAGACATCGGATTGAAATGAATGGATCAGGCCGTTCACATCGTCCCTGCTTAACCCGCCGAGCACACACATGGATGAGGGGTTTGCGGGCAAATTATTTTCAATTGATTCATAAGCAGTTTTGATCATCAGCAAACCTGTCGCGAAATCTATCGAATGGCAATGATACAAAGCTGCGTAGATGCCCATGCTGTATGACGTGACAAATGCGGGCCGGAGATTTTTTTTATGTAATATATCCGAAATACAACAACTGATGATGTAAGGGATGTATTGCGATTTCAGCTGGTGGCCAAGAAAATTATTTGTCGTGATGTTAAAATCTTCGAGTTGTTCACCTGTTATATCTGATGCTTTTTTAAGGTAAGCGTTAAAATCGATGCCGTAACTTTCAATGGCTCTGGTTTCTATGCCGAGGTATTCGGGCACAAATGCAGGAAAGAGGTGAGCGGTTTTTCTATGATCAAATTTTTCTTCGTTAGTGATGACAGTCATAGATTATGTTTTTTTCTCTGTGGTTCTCTGTGTTAGCTCTGTGTAACTCTGTGTAACAATAAAAAATCACACAATGTGCTATTCAGTGCTCCTAAAGTAATACAGAGGTGCTTGGAATATCCTCTCATTTACTCAAGTTCAGCCACAAAATTAAGAAATTTTTGCAAAGACCCTTGCTTCACTTTGTCGAAATGATAGTCAATGTTATCCCGGTAATAAGCTTCGATATCAAAATAAGAATCAACAAAAGCCTTGTATTTTTTTACGACATCACTGATGTGTTCCACTCCGTATCGCAGGGCGGCAGAAAAATTCCCGATCTGTTCTTCGGACAGGTTTTTTCTGCATACCCAGACAGCAAATACAAAAGGCAATCCGGTAAATTTTTGCCATTCGGCGGCGAGGTCTCTTTTATGTGTGAAGTGTCTTGAAAGTTCTATGGATTTATCGCCGATCACCACAAAAGCATCGGTGCCGGGATGGTCTTTGAAATTTCTCACATCTAATGACTGCCATTCAGGTATGATTTTCCAATAATGTTTTGCCAGCACTTTTATTAAGCGCACCGAAGTGGCCGATTCGAGGTCTAAGCCAATGGTTTTAATGTCTTCGATCTTTTTATTGCCGAGCAGCAGAACGGTTTTTACTTCTTTTACGGCTCCAATGCAGTAATCGGTAATAATTTTATGTTCCGGCAGCGCAGGCATTGCACCTACCGGCACCAGGGCAATATCGCATACTCCGGCTGCAAAACTGCGGGCACATTCAGCAGGAGGGGACAACAGTAACTTGTAATTGCGATGCAATCCCGAATTTTCTATTCCGAAAACAAATGGAAAAGTGTTGGCGTAAGAGACGGCTGCAATTGTTAGCTTGTGGTGCATGTTGCTCTCGGAACTATTTGTCTTGTTTTTTTGGTTATGTTTAGCAGGTGTTATTTCATCTGAATGATTTTTTTCGAACAGATGATTTTGTCATTTATCATGATGCGGACAAAATAAACAAACTGGCCCTTACCAGTAAAGGCTACGCTGTGCGTTCCTGCCGGTTTTTTACCTTCGGAGAGTTGTTCCAGCAGGCGGCCGGTATTATCATAAATCTGGATGGATACGGTGGATTCTTCGGGTAGGGAATATGCAATCTGAGCTTTATCAACAAATGGATTTGGCGATATTTTTATGCTGAATTTTTCGGCAATATCCGACAGGTATTCGCCCGGTACTTCCGGCTTGGTATAGTTGATCTGATTTTGTGAATACTGGTAAGCGTTGGCATAATAGGCCACCGTACGCACGCTGGTTTTTGAACCGGTTTGTATTACTATAATGGTTAGCAGCGGATACCTGACCACAGGGTCGGTATTTTGCGCATACCAGCGATAGGCTATGGCGGCCGACGGGCTATTATTGCTTTGTCTGACAAATTTAACCCTTAAAACATTTTGAATTTTTATGTTTCCTGGCAGTATCAAAGTACCATATCCGTCGGCCAGAG
>DAONFU010000124.1:0-6202 GCA_035403765.1 Bacteroidales bacterium | reverse complement strand
ACCCTTTTCACGGAAACCGAAAGATGCTCCGGCAGATAAAAAATACGGCGACAGCAAATTCCGAAAAAAAGGTAATGAAGACAGGCCTTCCTGGTCCGATAATCGGGCTGCGGGCCACGAAAGCACATCTGAAAAAAGTTTTCCTTCGAAAAATAAAAGACAACGTATTCCCAAACACAGAACTTACGAAGGCAAAAAACGCGAGTTTCGCAACCCTGAAATTTTTGTAAAAGACAATACCTACGAAAAACGCCGGTCCTTCCGCTCCCTGGATGAAACCAACGGTATCCGGCTAAACAAATTTATTGCCAATGCCGGTATTTGTTCGCGGCGCGAAGCAGATACCCTGATAGAAACCGGGGTAATCACCATCAATGGAAAAATTATTACACAGCTCGGCACCAAGGTTATGCCCGGTGATGTGGTAAAATTCAACGACCAGGTGCTGCACAGCGAGCGCCACCAGTATTTGTTGCTCAACAAACCCAAGGGCTACCTGACCACCACCGATGATCCGCAGGAGCGCCAGACCGTGATGGAAATCATTAAAGATGCCTGCGCCGAAAGAATCTACCCGGTAGGCCGCCTTGATAAAAACACATCAGGACTCTTGTTGTTCACCAACGACGGCGAGCTTGCCAAAAAACTTACCCATCCGAGCCACCAGGTAGAAAAAGTATATAAGGCCGAACTGGACAAGCCCCTCCTGAAAGGCGACATGGAAAAAATTGCGGAAGGCATAGAACTGGAAGACGGCCTCATTAAGGTGGATGCCATCGCTTATGGCGAGAGTAAAAAGGAAATAGGCCTGGAACTCCATTCGGGCAAAAATCGCATCGTACGCCGCATTTTCGAAAGTCTGGGTTATGACGTAGTGAAACTGGACCGGGTGGTGTTTGCCGGACTCACCAAAAAGGAGCTCCCCCGCGGAAAATATCGTTTTTTGAGCAACGAGGAAGTGAATATTCTGAGAAGGATAAGATAGGGATTTGGAGTATAACGGACAAGGCTTTACTTTCGGGCGGTTTTTAATAGAACCTTCCTGTCGGCAAACCACTGCCGATTGCAAACATAGAAAACATTTTAATATAAACTGACTGCCCGCCTTAAGCCAAACCGAAGCTTCCAAACGTTATTTCTGTCCACCAAAATCCTTTTGTCATTGCTATGCTGTCTTTTTCTATTTGGCATTCAATCGACTAAGAATGTATTCGACTTCAATATTGATGATTGAAAAAGCAAACCATTTCATTCCCAGGTCTTTTAATGAAGCGCCAATATGATAAACAGTTTTGTTGTCAATGATGAGAAACCGGTCGTGAGATTTGGCAAAATGCTTTATTTCAATGTCAGGATATTGTGAGCTGTACTTTTTTAAGTCCAGTTTTGCTTTTTTTGTCAGTGCCGAAGTGTAAACAGTTGCTTTCACACCCTTTTGTCGCTTCGATAGCATAAGAAGCGCGCTCTCATCAATATAGTTGTCGATAAGAATGATGGATTTATTAGCTTTTTTGATTATGTCTGTAGCAAACACATAGGCGTCAAATGTATCACCATCGAAGTATATGCCTTCTCTCTTTGGCAAACTGGTTTTTATTTGCAGGTCAATTTCTCCGAGCTTATGCTTAACTTCATGCATATCGCTTTCCAATCTCCCAAGTCTGTGGCTAATACGTGACCTTTTAGCAAATACTCTTTTAAGATTTTGTTTGCCCATCCCGATAATCATCGGGACTGAATTGAGTCCCTTGTTGCGATTTAACACGATATCCGACAGAGATAATTACATCAAGTTAGAAGCAGAATTGGCCCGAATCATGAAACTTTTCAATTATCTTTATTTCCTGATTAAATTTTGAAGAAACTCCAGAATATCATTTTACTTCTTATAAAAAAAATCCCGGACCAACCAATCGTCAATCCGGGATTAATTGAAGAACAAATAATCTTTGCCCTTATTTCTTAAAAGAAAATATTCATTTCAACCCTTCTGTTTTTCTGGCGGTTCTCGGGCGAAGTATTCGGTACCAGCGGCCTGGTTTCGCCAAACCATTCGGTCTTAAATCTGGAAGCGTCAATTCCTTTGCCTACCAGGTAATCGCGCACAGCCAGGGTGCGGTTTTTCGACAAGGTCATATTGCTGGCATCGTTGCCCACATCATCCGTATGGCCCGAAATGAGCAGTTTAAAGTCTTCACGTTTCTTCAACACATCGGCCAGCTCGTTGAGCGAAGGATATGAACTGGTGCGTATTATGGCCTTGCCGGTTTCAAACTCCAGGTTGTCGAAAGCCTTACGTATGGTTTCCTGTTCTTCTTTCTTAATTTCCGGACAGCCTTTGTTTTCGGGAATGCCCTTAATAGTGGGACACATGTCGTTTTTATCAGAAATTCCATCACCATCGGTGTCGGGACAACCGCTGAATGCCTTTTCGCCTGGAATGGTGGGACATTCATCGTCTTTATCTGCGATACCATCGCCATCGGAATCAATAAACGGACAACCTTTGTTTTCGATAGTTCCCGGAACGGTAGGACAATTATCATCCTTGTCGGCCAGGCCATCGCCATCGGTATCAGGACAGCCTCTGAAAGCAGGAATACCCGCTGCCAGGGGACAATCATCCTCTTTGTCGATGATGCCGTCGCCATCAGTATCGGGACAACCCTTATATTTTTCAAGGCCCTTATCATCCGGACAATCGTCATTCATATCAATGATACCATCGGCATCACGATCGGGGCAGCCATCGTACATGGGCAGGCCGGGCACATCAGGACATTTGTCTTTCGTGTCGATAATTCCATCGCCATCGCGGTCAGGACAGCCTTTAAGCTCCCATGTTCCGGGGAGATCTATACACTGATCCAGTTTGTCTGATACCTTATCCTTGTCCCTGTCTTTGGGGGCCGAATACAGTATGGGCACTTTTAGAGCCATACACACCGAAGCGCGGCTCACTCTGCCCGAAATAAGTGTCGAAAAAATATCGTTGGACCCAATCCACAAAGGCCCCAGGCGTAAGCCCAGACCTACATTAAACTTATTATTGCTGTTGTACTGCATGGGCAGCGAAGCTCCAAACCAGGCAATATCATAACGGGGAATGAGGTTTATAGAACTAAGGTAATGGTTTTTGTTTGCGTCTTTTTTGCCCTGCATCAGCGCCAAATATGGAACAAAATTGATGTAAAAACCCTTGACCACCCTGACATCGGCCTGAAGACTTAAACTCATGGGAAGATTCATGGTGTATTTATCCTTTACATCATAAAAAGTAAAAACAGAGTCAACAAAATCATTGAAATCATTGTAATTGTCTATGCCTATTTCCCTGATATCCATTTCCGAAACATGCGCACGAAAATCTTTTGTCGCAGGGCCTCTGTTATATCTAATCCTGCCCACATCGGTAAGCGAAATACCCACTTTAACCAGGTATTTGTCCTGATCGCGGCGCCACATATTGGTTTTGCCATCCATATCATATTTATAATCCATCCATTTGGGCCGGTATTCGTAAACTGCGCCAAAGTCCATGCCCACCGTAAATTTGGAGTTGACCTGATATTCGTTTTTTCCATCGGCCCTTTCAGTAAGATTATCAGTAACCCCATAATTTACCTCCGAATTAAATATCGACATGGTGTCTTTATTTTTCATCGAATAATCAATATCTTTGGCAAACAGGTATCCCGAACCCAATCCCTGCAATAGTTTCAGAGTAAGGCCCGCCTTCACAAAATGTTCTTGGTTATCGTACACCACGCGCCCGTAAGTAAGGCCGTATTCAGCCCAGGCGTTGGCCTGCACACTGAGTTTGGCATTGTTTAATTGCTGATTGAATAAGGACGGAACATCCCAATTGGCCTGGATAAGATCCAACAGGTCCTGCGAAACCCCATCCAAATTAATCATGGCACGCACCGAGGGCGTAAAGGCGATGGCGTCTTTTTCAGTAATGCTTATCATAAAACTCAGCACGTCTTGCCTCAACGAAACAAAAGCCGACTTAGGTTTGCCATTGTCATTGTATTTCAGATAAAGGTCGGCGAAATCCTTGTTCTCAAACTCTTCCCTGTTGAATAATGGCTTGTTATCCATAGATACGTAATTATTAGACAAGCCAAAACTGGTTGAAAACAATCCGATATCCACCTTATATCTTGAGTCAACTATAGAGGCCGGCTGCAGGTGTACGCCGGTAATACCCGCATAAGATCCGGAGGCAAAAGGAAGAAATTCCTGCGCATTGACCGAGATTGTTGACAATAGAAAAATGATACAAATTAGTTTTTTCATAACTCATAATTTTTTTGTTAAAACTTATACGTACAACAGTATCAAATGTTGCAATTCAGGATGGGTGGAAATTATTTAAACAATTTTTTTACGACAAGTACAAAAATTACCGCCGTAAAAAACGAAAACATGGCATATACGATAGCGGGTTTTTCCATGGCTGCAATATTCAGTATGGTTCCCGAAATCAGCAATGCAAGGGCTGTATTATGCAGGCCCACTTCGATTGAAATGGTGTATTGGTCGGCAAAAGGAAGCCTGCTTTTTCGGGCCACAAAAAAGCCCAATGCCATGGCCAGAAAATTCAATAACAACAGATAAGGCAGCAGTTGCAAGGTTTCGGCAAGGGTAATGCCCGTTCCGCCACTGGCCTCACCAACAAATATTTTCACGGTAAAAATAAATCCCAGCAGCGCCGGCAAAATAAATTTCAGCGGCCGTTCAAGGCTTTTGGCAATAGTTTCTTTTTGATGGCGGATATAAACTCCTATTCCTGCAGGAATAATGGTGATAACAAAAATTTGCATGATTGTTTCCCATACCGGCAGATGTATTTCTGTTTGAAATCCCAGAAAAACATTGAGGGCCAGGTTGGCATAAAGCGGAATACTTATCAGGGTGATAAAACTGTTGATGGTGGTCATGGAAATGGCAAGCGCCACATTGCCTTTGAACAAATGGGTGATAAGGTTTGACGAAGCTCCGCTGGCACAAAGAGAAATGATGACTATGCCTACTTTGGCTTCGTCCGGCACCTTGGCAATATGCCCGATGCTAAAAGCCACCAGGGGCACAATGAAAAGCTGCACTGTTAGCGCAATAACAAGTGATTTTGGATGTAAAAATATGTTTTTGAAATCCTTTATGGTGAGCGACAGCCCAATGCCCAGCATAATGAGCATCAGCACCACATTAATCGCCACGTCTATGTAAGTGTATCCTAAAAACATATTGCAAGAATGCGCAAAGGTATGAAATCATTTTTGCTACGCAATTTATAAATATTTAAATCAGCCGTGTGTTATTTTTGTAATTTTACGAAAAAAAATGGCAACAGGCACTTCCCGCAAAAAATCAGGCAAATCATCATCTACAGCAGATCTTGTCTTGAATGTTTTTTTTAAAAAACCTTACATAAGCTTTAATTACAAGCAAATTTCAAAAGCGGTTGGCATCAACGACAAGGCGGTAAGGGAGCTTATCCACAATCAGCTTGAAATACTGCTGAAAAACAAAAGCCTCATCGAAGATAAACGCGGAAAATACAAACTGAATCCCGACAAACACCCTTCATTTTTTCCCAGCAAGAACTATATCACGGGAACTGTGGATATGAAACAAACCGGAAAGGCGTATATCATCACCGATGAACCGGGCCCGGATATTTTAATCGCTCCTTACAACACCAACAGGGCGCTGAATGGCGATAAAGTCAAGGTATTGCTTTTGCCCGGGCGCCATGGTAAAAAGCCCGAAGGGCAAGTGGTTGAAATAGTAAAACGGGTAAAGGAACAATTCGTCGGCACGCTGCAGGTTACCCGCTATTACTCTTTTTTAATTCCCGACAATCAAAGTATCCCTGTTGACATTTATATACCAAACGATAAGATCAAAGGGGCACAAAACGGTGATAAAGTGGTGGTGAAAATTGTTGACTGGCCCGAAAATTCTAAAAATCCCTTTGGCGAAGTGTTATCGGTTCTCGGTAAACCCGGCGATAACAATGTCGAGATGCAATCCATCATTGCTGAGTTTGGCTTTCCTCTGCATTTTCCGCAAAATGTAGAACGCGACGCTGAAAATATTGATATAAAAATTAAGCAGGAAGAAATAAATAAACGCCGCGATTTTCGTGAAACCTTTACCATTACTATAGATCCGGAAGATGCCAAAGATTTCG
>DAONFU010000123.1:3001-6213 GCA_035403765.1 Bacteroidales bacterium | reverse complement strand
ATGCTTGTATTTATGATAAACACAAAGAAAATTAAGCACGATAATGTTTTGATTAGTTTATTATATTTCATTGTATGATAATTTTATGTTAATAATTATTAATCAAATATGGTTAAAATGCAATGGTCGCCAGTATCAGTAAATGTAAGAGGGTTAATTTCCACCCATGCCCCGCTTTCCCAGTAATAACCGCCAACGCACCATTGTATTTTTATGGTATGTGACCCTGGAGCCATTGTAACAGGAATTCCATTAAAAGCAACACCGCCAGAGGTAACAAGATATTCGCCGCCAAAGTAATCCATATCGTAATCAGTGATAACTGCAGCAGCCTTGGCCTGAGAAACTCCATCAACAAGTATTTGCGCACTAACTACTATCTGACCTAAAGCAGCATAATGAGTACTGCTGTTGGCCAACCTTGCGGATAATGAAGCAAACACATAGAATGTGTTGTGCACTGTATTCACAGTCAAAGTCATACCAGGTATATCAACATAAGTGGCACTGGTAGTGCCCTGTATTGAAGTTAATTTGACACTTTGGGCATTGTTTCCATACATGGGCACACTGGCAGGGTTTTGCCAAATAGGTGCTGCGCCGCCACCCTGGCTCACAAGCACCTGGCCAGAGGTTCCGGAAGTATTGTTGGGCATAAGAGCTCCAGAAAAAGCCAGGTTCCCAGCAACATCAAGCTTTTGTGCAGGGCTTGTTGTTCCGATACCGACATTAGCCCCGTTATCAATAATCTGGCTGCAGGTTGCGGCTGTCCCATTTGATTTAATAACCATGTTGGCTGTTGAACAACCCACTGGCCCAGCCGGACCTGTAGCACCCATGGCACCTTGTGCTCCCTGCGGGCCTTGTACTCCTTGAGGACCTTGTGGCCCCACGGCACCTGTTGGACCAACAGGTCCCTGAGCGCCTGCTGCTCCTGCAGGTCCCTGTGCGCCGGTAGCTCCCACAGGCCCTTGAATACCTTGAGGACCGATTGCCTGCACCCAACTAGTTCCGTTAAAAAACCAAAATCCAACGGCTCCGCCCGCCATTGATGTGTTGGTATTATAAACCAGCAAGGATATGGCAGGACTTGGGATGGTGGTTACATCTGTAGTTGAAGTTAGTGAAACACGCGGAATCAGCAATCCTTTGGAAGCACTGCTTACATCCAGCATAGCCGACGAATGTGCCGCCACACCGCTTGCATTGATGCCCACGCCCTGTTGGGCATAGCCATACAAGGTGAAAGTCAGGCTCAACACAAAAAATACAACCCTGGAAAAGCCGGGTTTAAAAACAATTTTACCTGTAGTTTTTGAAATCATGTCTATTTGTTTTAATGATTGATTTAATAATTGCCAGCACAAATTAAAAAATAAAAATTTAATTATCTGATTTTTTAACAATTAAATTTATCAACAAAAAAATATTTGTACGAAAGCATTTGGCTTATAATTAATAATATAGTAAAAATTCATCTGTTTGTCGGTTATATTAATTATTTCAACTTAAAAAATTATTACATATTATTATTTCATATTATTATTTCATTGTCAATATCTTGTTATTCGATTGTTTCAATACCTGATTTTAATAAATGTGCAAAACATCTCGAAATTTGATAAAGTATCGAAAAAGTAAATAATCGCAACTAAATTTGCACCATAAATTTACATGATGCGGGAAATAGTCATAGAAAAAGCTTCTGAAAACAATTTAAAAAATGTTTCATTACGCTTTCCACATTATCAGTTGATTGCCGTTACAGGTGTCTCGGGCAGTGGCAAAACCAGCCTTGTTAATGATATTATATGTGCCGAAGGTAAGCGATTATTTTATGAAAATTTTGTTGGCGCCAGGTACGTTTCGGCAAAACTCACACGGCCGAGGGCGGCTGTCATTGAAGGCCTGTTTCCCGTGCTTTCTATCGATCAGAATTATTCAGGCCGCAGCCCTCATTCCACGGTTGGCACTATTTCGGAGCTATATGACTTGCTGCGCTTATTGTTTGCACGTTTGGGGAAATCGGCAATTGCAGATCTTACACTCAACCGGAGCTTATTTTCTTTCAACCTGCAGGATGGATACTGCCCTATCTGCAAAGGCTTGGGAGTACAGGACCATATTGACGCCTCCTTATTGATTGACGATCCCGGAAAAACCATACGGGAGGGAGCTTTTGTGCTGACTACTCCCAACAATTATATAGTGTATTCTCAGGTAACTATGGATGTGCTTAACCAGGTATGCCAGGCCGAGGGATTTAGTGTGGATATCCCCTGGGTTGAGTTGTCTTCGGAACAACAAAACGTGGTGCTCTACGGTTCGACAAAGATAAAAGTACTGTTCGGGAAGCACCCTCTGGAATCCAGGCTGAAATGGCAGGGCATTACGGCCAAACCGCGTGCCGAAGACTATTACAAAGGAATAATCCCGGTGATGGAGGAAATCCTCCATCGCGAGCGAAATCCCAATATCATGCGGTTTACACGGTCGGTAACCTGTCCTGTTTGCCATGGAAAACGGCTAAATGAAAGGGCTTTATCTGTAAAGCTATGGGGCAGAGATATTTCGGAATTTACGGCAATGAGTATTAAGGAGTTCCACCATTTTTTTCACGAGCTCAAAACTGAAAAACAAGAATCCTGCATTACCGAACCCATACGTGAATCCATACTCAAACGCACCAATATTCTGTTGCAACTGGGGGCCGGGCATCTCTCCCTGAACCGCGAATCACATTCATTAAGCCGAGGGGAGATTCAGCGCTTACGTCTTGCCAATCAAGCCATCAGCGGATTACGCAATGTACTCTATATTTTGGACGAGCCCAGTGCAGGCCTTCATCCTTCGGAACACAGGGGACTGCTCGAGGTGATGCGGCTGTTAGTAAGCAGCGGCAATACAGTGATATTGGTTGATCACGACGAACAAAGCATACGTGAAGCGGACTGGATAATTGATATAGGACCCGCCGCCGGAAAAGCCGGAGGAGAGATTTTGTATAACGGTGCTGCCGCAGACTTTTTTAGCCAACAGCAAACAAAAAGTATCACTAGAAAATACCTCACAGGAAAAAAAATAGTGGTGCCGGACCCAGGCATGCCATCACCCATAAAATGGTTCACGGTGGCGATGGCAAACAAAAACAACCTAAAGAATATATCCCCGCGGTTCTTAGTCAATGCCCTTAATGTCATCACCGGAGTTTC
>DAONFU010000123.1:0-2901 GCA_035403765.1 Bacteroidales bacterium | reverse complement strand
CGGTGCGAAACCTGCGGAGGCGCCGGTGTTCAACAGATAGGGATGCACTTTCTGGGAAACGTGCAAGTGGTTTGCGATGTGTGCGATGGCCGAAGATTTAATGAAGATACCTTGGAGATAAAATACAAAGGATTGAATATTTTCGACATATTGGAGCTGACGGTTGACGAGGCCTGCAGTTTTTTTCAGGATCAGAAAAAAATCAGCACGATAGCCGGCATATTATCAGAACTCGGTCTGGGATATTTGAAACTTGGCCAGCCTTCCACCACACTCTCGAGCGGCGAGGCCCAGCGTATTAAACTCGCTGCAGAGCTCTCGCGATCCACCGCCGGACATACACTATATATACTGGATGAACCGACCACCGGCCTGCATATGGCCGATGTGGAAATACTGCTCAATGCCCTGAAAAAGCTTATTGATAAAGGACATACGCTCTTATGTATAGAGCACGATCCCGCTTTTATTCTTAAGGCAGACTGGATGGTGGATCTGGGCCCTGGAAGCGCGGCTGATGGCGGCAGTATTGTGATGGAAGGTTCAATAAAGGATGTGGTTAATCATCAACAATCTGTTACTGCACAGGAACTAAGAAAATATATTAGCAGAGAAGCCTCCCCTGCCCGAATCAGGCAACAGCCCTGCAATAATGACATAATTGAGGCTCCCATTAGTATTTCGGGAGTGGAAACCAATAACCTCAAAAATATTGACATTGCATTTCCTATCGATAAAATATCAGCAGTAACCGGAGTTTCGGGAAGTGGAAAATCATCACTGGTTTTTGGCACTCTTTATGCCGAAAGCCAGCGTCGGTTTCTGGAAGGGATGTCATCATATGTCCAGCAGTTTACAAAAAAAGCAGGTATCCCTGTCTTTAAACAAATACGTGGTTTGGTCCCTGCCATTGCGTTGCAAAAAAAGAATACCGTTAAAAACCCAAGGTCCACAATAGCCACTTACACCGGGCTTTATGACCTTTACCGTCTGCTCTTCAGCAGGCTGGCAAAATCAACATCAGAAGCTCACCGGCCCCTGTCCACAGCCTTTTCGTTTAACGCCGAAGAAGGCGCCTGCCCTCTATGCCGGGGGCTCGGCAGCATTACGGTATGCGATGCTGAAAAACTTATTACCCATCCGGAAAAGCCGCTGATAGCCGGAGCGATGGACGGCAGCAAAACCGGACGTTTTTACGGTGATCCTCACGGTCAATATGTGGCCACCCTGCTTGCCGCAGGCCATAAACTCGGGATAGATTTTGCGGTACCATACAAAGCGTTGTCGTCGCAAGCCAGGGAAGTGGCAATGCATGGCTGTGGTGATACCACCTTTGAGGTAGATTGGTATTACAAAAGAGGCGGACATGAAGGAGTGCACAAGCTAAAAACAAGCTGGCCCGGATTTCTAAACCATGTTGAAACCGAATATTTCAGAAAACATGCCGATGCCCGGGGTGAAGCCATGCTCTTCCTGATGAAAACCGTTGAATGCAGTAATTGCAAGGGATACAGGCTCAAGCCGGAAATACTGCAATATACCATTAACGGCCTGCACATTGGACACATAACGGACATGAGCGCTGATGAAGCGCTGAAATGGTTTTCTGAAGATTTCGCCGACTTGTTTGCAACATCACTTGAAAAAGAAGCTGCCGCGATTTTCCGCATAAATATTATGGAACGCCTTGATGCTTTAGTAAAATCAGGATTGGGCTATATCGCCGCAGACAGAATCGTTGGAACGCTCTCGGGCGGAGAATTTCAGCGGCTGCAGCTGGCCGGCCTGGTGAGGGCTCCGCTCACCGGAGTTACCTATATCCTCGACGAGCCATCATTCGGCCTGCACCAAAAAGACCTGCTTCCTGTCAGCGAAATAATACTGAAACTAAATGCCAACGGCAACACAATCATCATGGTGGACCATTCTTCGCTGCTGCTCGAAAAGTCGGATTTCCTGATAAAATTGGGGCCTGCCGCCGGTAACATGGGCGGACAGGTGGTTTTTTCCGGCACATCAAAAGAACTTCCGGCGGAAAAAACTTTTTATCAGGTAAAAAAAGAATCCCAGCCATTGCCAGCCCCTGGTCTGCAAATTATCAGGGCTTATGCCAACAATCTCCGCGATATTAATATTGACATTCCGAAAGGAATACTGTCAGTGATAAGCGGTGTGAGCGGAAGCGGTAAAACCAGCCTGCTCGATAAGGTTATTTATGGCAGTTACCTCAAAAAGAATCCGGCCTTTTGTGAACGGATTAGGGGTTTTGAAAATTTCAACAACCTCATATATATTGAACAACCCACACCGGAAGCACGCCATAACGCCACAACAGGCGAGAAGCTGGGCCTGTCCGAAATCATTGCCGGTATATATAGCAACACAGAAAGCTCCAGGAAACAACAGTTTAAATCCGCCCATTTCGTAAAAGGCTCACGCGAAAGTCGTTGTCCCAACTGCGAAGGGTCAGGAATCAATACGGTGATTTTGGATTACTTCAGCGATGTGGTAGGCCTGTGCGAACGTTGCGGCGGCAGTGGGTTTAACGATGAAGTGATGCAGATAATGGTTGGAGGCAAAAACATTTTTGAAGCCAACGAGATACTTTTTTGTGAAATAAATAATTTTTTGGAAAAACACCTTCAGGAAAAGCACAAAAACAAGGCTTTCACCCTTGTTCAACTGCTAAAAAAAACCGGGTTGGGCCATTTGTCGGGCGGCCGTTTGCTGAAAACCCTATCTACGGGGGAACTGCAACGGATTAAGTTGGTTAACGGCCTCCTGGCCGCAGGCAGCAACAACAACCTTATACTGCTCGATGAGCCTACCGGAGGCCTTCACCCTGCCGACACTGAACAAGTCCTGAAGCTTTTTGAAGAACTGCTGATTGCAGGGAACACA
>DAONFU010000122.1:1822-6290 GCA_035403765.1 Bacteroidales bacterium | reverse complement strand
TCTTCCAATTCCATTTTAATGACCGTGAATCCGAATGCCACGCCTTCAGTGATTGTTTCCACACCTTCAACAACTATTTGTTCGGGTGCATCTGTCACATTCACCGCCACGGTGACCAATGCAGGCGCCACACCTTTCTATCAATGGAAAATTAACGGAATGAATACCGGCACAAATTCAAGCACCTATTCTTCAAGTACTCTGGTAAACAATAATCAGATTTCTTGTACGGTGACTTCGAGTAATGCTTGCAACACCATAAATCCGGTTTCTTCAAACGTTGTGGCAATGACCGTTCTTCCGTCACCTTCAGCGCCGGTAGCATCCAGCAATTCGCCTGTGTCTGCAGTATCTGTCCTTAACCTGTATGCAAGTACTATTGCAACTGCTACCTATTACTGGACAGGCCCTAACGGATTTAATTCATCCACCCAGAACCCGGTTATTCCCAACGCCACCACAAACATGAGCGGAAAGTATTATGTTTCTGCAACAGTAAATGGATGTACAAGCCGGGCAGATAGCACTGTGGTAAATGTAACTGCAACACCATTACCTGTAGCGATTTCCGGTGTAACCATCAGTGAAGCCGGCACTTTTATCAACGGAGTGAAAATGAAACTCACGGGCACCAGCCTTGACTCTATGTACACTGCTGCCGACGGGCAATACCAATTTGATGTGTTACAGGGCGCAAGCGCGGTAATCACACCGTCCAAAAACAATGACCTTATCGGGTACAACGGTATTTCTTCGTTCGATATTGTTATGATGCAACGGCATATCGGCGCTATTCAACTGCTTCCTTCTCCTTACAAAATTATAGCTGCTGACGTAAACGGCTCAGGAAGCGTAAATTCCATTGATATTTCGCTCACCAAGGCATTGATATTACAGAACATAACAACCTTCCCTGGAAATAAACTATGGGCGTTTGCCAATTCATCCTTTGTTTTCACCGATCCTATTCATCCCTTTCCCTATGAAGACTCCAGGTCCTATAGCAACGCCACAGCGGCTTCCGACCAGAATTTTATCGGCATGAAGCTGGGTGATGTCAACAACAGCTGGGATCCCTATATTGCCAAAGTGCAAAGTCCTGAAGCCCTGACTTTTGTAACCGAAAACAAACAGGCTGTTTGTGGCGAAATTGTTGAAATACCTGTTACTGTAAAGGATTTCAATAATATTAGCGGCTTCCAGTTCACCATCAGTTGGGATGCAGCCGTACTTGAATTTATGGAAGTCAACAATGGTTCATTGAATATGGACTATGGAACCCTGCAAACTGAAAACGGGAAATTGACTGTATTATGGGCAACAGACGATCTGAACGGATTAAATATCAGCGACGGACAGGCAATTTTTATCATAAAACTCAGGGCTAAAGGTTCAGCCGGACAGTCTTCCGTCGTATCCATAAACTCCGACATTACGGTAATGGAAGCTGTGAACAAAGACCTGGAGCTGGTAAGCATCAATGCGGAAAACAGTCTTGTTAAGATTACTGGCGCAACAGGTATTGAACAACTCGGCCATGAAGCATACCACTTATTGCAAAACGAACCCAATCCTTTCGCTACTTCTACAAAAATCACTTTTATTATTCCTGCTAAAGAAGATGTGAAGATTAGCATTTACGACATTTTTGGTAAAGAAGTAGCTGCATTTACGGGGACATATAACAACGGAGCCCACAGTATTCTTTGGGACGGCTCTGATTTCAGCGGAAACCGTTTAAGCGTGGGAACTTATTTTTACCGTATGGAGACAGGAAGTTATAGCGAAGTAAGAAAAATGGTATTATTTAAATAAAAAATTAAATTAATATCATTATTTGTAATGTTATGAAAAAAATAATAGCTAATAGTATTATCCTGTTACTGGCCTCGTTTTGCTTACGGGCAAATGTAACGATGCTTACCGGTCATCACACGGCGGCTGAAGGCACGCAGCTAATAGTGCCTGTAAGGGCGGTGGATTTTATAAATATTGTCTCGGCCCAGGGAACCCTGCAGTTTGACCCATCCATTCTTACATTTGTCTCCGTGCAGGATTTCGGTTTTACTTCGCTCAGTGCTGGCAATTTTGGAACCAGCCAGACAAGCACCGGGAAACTGATGTTTATGTGGACCGATCCCGACCTTGGAGGCGAATCGCTTCCCGACAGTGCCGTGTTGTTTACTATCCGCTTCAATATTATCGGAACTTCAGGCCAGTTCAGCGCTTTGACATTTGTGAACCTGCCTACCGCAATGGAAGTAATCAATAACTCGTTCAATCCGGAAACCCTTAACCTGATTACCGGAAGTGTAACTATACAAAACATTGTTCAAGCACCCGCAGTAACACTGAAATTTGATTCGGTTAGCGGCATTCATGGCTCACAGCTTCTTATTTCGTGCAGGGCATATAACTTTTCCAACATCAACTCAGCGCAGGGGACTATAGTGTTTGACCACTCTGTGCTTGCTTTTGACGGGGTGGGCTTTTGTGGCCTGCCAGGCTTAAATGCCTCATCTTTTGGGCTTTCGCAGCTTTCTCAGGGAAGGATTACCTTTAGCTGGACCGACTCCGAATTACTAGGCCAAGACCTCGCCGACGGTGATGCATTGTTTTCATTACTATTTCTGCTTACAGGCAGTGCCGGTCAACATTCGGAAATTGCATTTACTGACACACCCACCCCAGTTGAGGTTTCCGATTCTTCGTTAACCATCCTGCCGGCAGGAACCGTAAACGGCAACATCGCCATCACCGGAGCTTCAGAGGTTTTTGAAATAAAAATCGATTCGGTAACTGCAAGTCCGGGATTTCAGGTACTTGTTCCTGTGAGGGCATGGCATTTCAACAAGATAATTTCGCTGCAGGGAACCATCACTTTCGACCCATCACATGCTGCCTTTGTCTCGATAGAACAATATGGCCTTCCGGGCATGGACAGCACGAACTTCGGGACTACGCTGACAAACCAGGGCAAACTGATGTTTATGTGGACCGATGCCGCTGCTTCCGGGCAAAACCTGAACGATTCGTCGGTGCTGTTTGCCATAAAATTTTCTGTTACTGCATCTCTGGGCAGTTCACCTTATTTGGATTTTAGCAATACTCCCACCCCAATTGAAATTACCGATACTTCCCATGGCGAAATAAGTTTTAACACCCACTTTGGAAAAATCAGCGTTTTGGGTGGCGGATACAAATTGAGCGGAAAAACCAAATACGGCGCCAGAGCATACGCCGGTAATCCTGTGCCCAGTATGCCCACGTACGGCTCCGTGAAATATAACATCAGCCAGGTAATAGTCAGACTGAAGAGTTATCCTGGAGGAATGGAATTGGCAAGGGACACCAGCAATACATACGGAACTTATGGATTCAATAATGTGCCCGATGGCACTTACCTGCTGTCATACGACAAATATACGGCCGATACCATGCAAATGGGCAACGAAATCAATGCTATTGACGTGGCTTTTTTAAAATATCTGGTAGGTCATGACACCTTGCAGGATCCTTCGCGAAATTTTTCTAAAAGGCACAAAAAAGCCGCTGATGTGGATAATAATTCCCTGTTTAATGCCCTGGATATTGCGCGGTTAAAGGCAAAAGTCGGACAGCCCTATTTCGCAACAGCCAACTTCTCAAAAGGCAACTGGCCTGCTGCCGACACCCTGGTAACAATTGCCGGCCACGACCTTATTGTGAACCTTACCACCATCGGCTACGGCGACTACGATGCATCCAGTACAAAATACAAAGATTCGGCCAACAACTGGAATTTGGCAAAATCTTCGGATGCCACAGCTATCATCTATCAATCAACGGACATGCTAACCGTTAATAACGGTGCCTTTTTTGAAGTTCCATTAAGCATACTTTCAAAAATTAATGAATTTTCGGCCATGGGGCTGGAGTTGAATTATCCTTCAACCTATTTCAAACTGGTAAGCGCCTCAATACCCAGGGGAAACAAAAAAACAGTAGCTTCAAAAATAAACCCTTCGTTCGAAGAGATTGTGGCTGCAAACAACGACCTGCTTGTAACAGATGCTGATGGCGTAATCAGGGTGGTGTATGCCACCACCGATTTCTTTGATGTGGCTGCCGGTGATGAAATCCTGGTGCTGGGTTTTAAACCGGTGCGGGAGATGCCACAGGGAGAAACAGAGTTTTACCTCGATGGTACTGGTTTAGTGGCAGACCAATATGGCAGGGAAAACGAAAACGCTGTGCTTAGTATGCCTAAAATATTTTTTCAGGGAAATTATGAGGAAAAAAAATTGGAATTTTCTGGATTTCCCAACCCTATGAACGGACACACAGTTTTAACCTTTGAGACATCCGAAAATGCCAATGTAAAACTTACCCTATACAACGCCCGGGGCGAAAAAATCGATGAACTATTGAATAAACCTTTAGCCGGCGGCGCTTATTCTATACCCTATTGCTCTATCCATTTGCCATC
>DAONFU010000122.1:0-1722 GCA_035403765.1 Bacteroidales bacterium | reverse complement strand
ATTTGTTGGAATGCGTGTTGCCTCGTTAATTGCACTTATAATTTTTGCAGTTTCCCTGGTTAATGCCCAAAATTCAACAAACATACCGGATTCAGAAAAAGCTAAAACCAACAGCGGAGTCATTCAGGCAAAAAAAGCAACCCCTCCTCCTGTTCCGGCGGCCTCCCTTCAAAACAAGGGTGTCAGCAAAAACAAACTTGGAGCACATGCTCCCGATGTCAACGACCCTGATTTTGCCACCAAAAAAGCAGAATGGATTAAGAATTATCCAGATGAATACAATGCGCTGCTGAACCAGGCAAATGCAGGCAACAATGGAAAGTCTGCTGTGCCCAACAGCGATCAGGTAGCAAAACAGGCCTCAGGCACAATAATCAATTCTAATAAAGCCGATGCCTCCTCCAATGCTACCAAACCCAATGAATACGCCCCCGGATACAAAATAGCTCCTCATGCTCCCGAATTTAACGACCCCGACTATCAAGCCAAAAAGGAAGCCTGGATGGCCAATTATCCCGAAGAATACAATGCCCTGCAACAAGCGGACAACACACAAAACAAGGTTATCACCACAAACAATACTCTTACCCCTGTAAAAAACAAAGTGGCAGAACATGCCCCTGAACTGGACGATGCGGATTATGCAGCAAAAAAAGCCGAATGGATAAAAAACTATCCTGAAGAATATGAATCTATCGGCGGAACACCTGCTGAAAACAATCAATCGAATCAAGTACAAACACAGGTTGCAATTCCTGACCAGCAGATGGCAAAACCTCATACCAAAATCGCTGAACACGCCCCTTATCTTGACGATCCCAATTACGAAGTCCTAAAAGCTATCTGGATGAAAAATTATCCCGAAGAAATGAACGCTGTATTGCAACAATCATCAAACAACAATAAAAATATCCGGCCTGCCGCCAGCACTGTGGTTGACAAACCAGCCACCAGGGTGGCCGAACATGCCCCCTACCTGAACGATCCTGATTATGAAGCCAAAAAAGCCGAATGGATAAAAAACTATCCTCAGGAATACAATGCGGTGAACAACAAACCAGCAGGGCATGGCACCCAAACTTCGACTTTGGCTGTCCCTGCTTTCGATGCAACTCGCAAATAAATCAATCAAGCCATTAACACATGAATAAATATTTAATTTAAAAAAATAAACATATGAAAAGATTCACTATTTTTATTAAAAGAATATTTGTCCTGCTGGCGTTTATGGCGCTAACGGCAAATAGTTCGGTATGGGGACAAGCCTGTGATTATTTCACGGCTGCCAATTCCAGCACTGTTGCAGGATGGACCGAACAAGTCGGAGATTGGGCAATAGACAATAACACCTTACAACCTCCGGCCACGGCAGTCTGGAATTATATTACCCGCGACGGCAGCACACAAACTAACGGCTGCGTTACCCTGCGAGCCACTTATACCGGGACCGCCGGAACAAAATTTATTGGAGCGGTAGGGAGATATTCCAGTCCCACCAGTTACCTGATGGCCAAAATACAGGATAATGGTTCGGCTGGTTATTGGGATTCCTATTTCATATACGAAAATGAAACCATTATCGCCAATGCTACAGGATTAAACTTCGGTACGGATGTTAATATAGCTCTGGAATATAATGGCACTGCCATTTCGATGAAAATAGATACCGACCTGAATGGCACCTGGGATTATACCTACACCGCCACATCCACTACCACCAAT
>DAONFU010000121.1:0-6321 GCA_035403765.1 Bacteroidales bacterium | reverse complement strand
GCCGAATTGAACATGATGTCGGCCTCTTCCTGAAAAGGAAAGATGTGTTTTTCTTCTCCTTTTACTACGCTGGGCCAGCGCGCAATGGTGTCCAGCGCAGAATACTTGCGGTATCTGAAATCACGCACTATGCGCCGTATCAGGCGGTTGTCTGAGGTGCTGATCCGGTTGTGGTCGTCAATGTTTAGGGTTGTCAGGGCCGAGACATAAATCCTGAATTTTGCCCTGGATTCTATAGTGGCGGTCAGTTGCGGATTCAAACCGTGGATGCCTTCAATAATCAGGATATTTTCGGGATGCATCTGCATGGTTTCACCATTATAAAAACGGGTTCCTGATTCAAAAGAAAATTTTGGCAATTTTATCCTGTTACCTTGCAGGAGCTCGGTAAGATTGTTGTTAAATAGTTCTATATCAATGGCTTCCAGGGCCTCAAAATCGTATTGGCCATTTTCGTCCAACGGGGTTTTGTCGCGGCTCACAAAATAATTGTCGAGCGATAAATTCAAAGGTTTAATGCCGTTGACAAGCAGTTGTATAGCCAACCTTTTTCCGAAAGTGGTTTTCCCGCTCGACGACGGGCCGCTGATGAGAACCACCCTGACTTCGTCTTTACGCGTATTAATCATGTCGGCTATCTGGCTGATTTTTTTCTCATGCAAGGCTTCCGACACTTTTATCAATAGTTCCGATTTGCCTTCAGAAATATACTTGTTGAGTTCACCCACGTTGGTAACATCCAGAATCTGATTCCATTCAGAAAATTCCTTTAAAATCTCAAACATTTTTTCCTGCATAATCAGGTCGTCCACTCTTCCGGGGTCGTTTTTTTTGGGAAGTTGAAGCAACATCCCGTCGTAATACCTATTCAGGTCAAAAACTTTAATGTAGCCGGTGGAAGGCACCAGGTAACCATAAAAAGAATCAATACAGCCATCAATTTCATAATATTTGGCGTAGTTCTCGCCCCGGTGTCTCAGGATATTTATCTTGTCTGTCAGCCCGCTGGCTTCAAATTTTTTTATCACCAGTTCCGTCTCTTCCACAATACTGTTAAAAGGGATATCCGCTTCAATAATTTCATGCATCCGGGCCTTTATTTTCTTGATGTCGGCATCGCTGAGTTCCTTTTCCATGCGGTTAATACTGCAGAAGTACCCTTTGGAGATATTGTGGTTGATGCGCAAACGGGCAGAGGGAAATATATCATTAACAGCTTTGTACAGGATAAACGAAAGACTCCTAAGGTACATGCGCATACCATCAGGATGGGTTATATCAATAAAACTGATTTTTTTGGGCTGATACACCTCGTAGGAAAGCTCTTCGACGCAATTGTTTACTAAGGCTCCAAGTATGGGATAGTCAAGTTTAACCTTTAAAATATCAGCAATTTGCAAAAGTGAAGTACCACGGGGAATGTCGCGGATAACCCCGTTGTTTAAACACCTGACTTTAATAGGGGTAGCGCTGCTTTTAGTTTCAATCATTTGAGGTAATAATAATTAAATACGTATATATTATAAGATTTGTTTTTTGTGTGGTTCGTGTTACTTTTATTTTGCAAAATTAAACAAAATATGTGTCCGGATTTTTATTCCTGACCACGAGAGAATGAATGCCGATTGGAAAAATTTTCATATTTTTGTACTCGTCAACTATGGCTTAAAACTTTCGCATGGAGAATTTTATTGTTTCAGCCCGAAAATACCGCCCCGCCACCTTTGATACGGTGGTAGGACAGCATTCCATCACTTCAACCCTGAAAAATGCCATTAAATCGCAGCAGCTGGCCCAGGCATTTTTGTTTTGCGGTCCGCGTGGTGTTGGAAAAACAACCTGTGCCCGCATTCTGGCAAAAACCATCAACTGTCTAAACCTTAACGAGAATTTTGAGGCCTGTAACGAATGTATTTCCTGCAAATCATTCAACGAACTTACCTCTTTCAATATACATGAACTTGATGCGGCCTCCAACAACTCTGTTGACGATATCCGCGCGCTGGTGGAACAGGTGCGCATTCCTCCGCAAGCCGGCAAATACAAAGTGTATATCATTGATGAGGTGCACATGCTCTCGCCTGCGGCTTTTAATGCCTTTCTCAAGACGCTGGAAGAGCCGCCTGCGTACGCAAAATTTATTTTGGCCACTACCGAAAAACATAAAATTATTCCTACCATTTTGTCGCGGTGCCAGATATTTGATTTTAAAAGAATCACGGTCAATGATATGGCCAATTACCTGTCCTATGTGGCTAATTGCGAGAATATTGAGGCCGAAACCGACGCCCTGCACCTGATTGCTCAGAAAGCCGATGGCGCCATGCGTGATGCCCTGTCAATATTTGACCAGATTGCTATTTCTTCCGATAACAAAATTACGTTCAGGGCGGTACTCGAAAACCTTAATATTCTGGATTATGAATATTATTTTAAAATGACAGTGCTTATCCTCGAAAATAAAACCTTTGAAGTCCTTAATTTGATTGACAATGTGCTGGAAAATGGCTTTGAAGGCCAGGTTTTTCTTTCAGGATTCGCGGCTCATCTTCGCGACCTGCTGGTGTGCAAGGATGACGTAACCATTAAACTCCTCGAAGCCAGTGAAAATATTAAAAATAAATATTTGATGCTGGCACGGCAATGCCCGGAGGCTTTCCTGACCAGAAACCTTGAAATTGCCAACCGCTTTGATTTCGAATATAAAAACAGCAATCATAAACGCCTGCACCTCGAAATGGCTTTTATTAAAATGTGCAGCTTTGCACAAAATGTCCCGGTAACGCAAACCGAAGAAAACACGGAAATCAAAAAAAAAACTGAATCCGTAAGCACGGAAGTTCCTAAAATACCTGAAGCACCTCAAAAAACTCAAGCCACACAATCCATTTCTGTCCAAGCAACTGTTAAAAAAGCTGTCGCGTCTGCCAAATCTGTGATTTCCATAAAGGACCAATCTGATGATGAAAAAATTGAGGTCAAAAACGGAATCATTGATTATGGTAATGAACCATACAACCTGGAGAAAATTCATCAGTTGTGGCCCGAATTTATTAGTAAATTTGATAAACACCCTAGTTTTTATACGGCCCTGAAAAGGGACTTACCCACGCAGGATCAGGAAGGCAATATCAAATTTGTTTTTGAAAACAACCTGACTCTAAACGAGTTCGTGTCCAAAAAGCCGGAAATTCTTGAGTTTTTCAGAAGAGTCCTCAAAAACAGTTCCTTCGATATGTCCGGAGAGGTGGCCATCAAAGAAGCCCTCCAAAGAAAACCCTATACTCCAGATGAAAAATATAATGAGATGAGCCGGAAAAACCCCGAACTGAAAAACTTTAAAGAACAACTGGATCTGGATATTGACTATTGATTTTTTTCAAAATAAAAAGCCAAGCTCACGATATGATAATCACTTTCTGAAGCCGGAAAAAATTTTGGCTCTGATTATTAGAGAAATTGTAACAAAAACAACTCGACCACATCAAATAAATACTTGAAAAACTCCTGCAAAATAATAAATGAATAATAAAAATTAATTTCTACCATGACAAGTTTACGAACATTACTTTATGGCGCACTTGCTTTTGTGTGCCTCACATCGGTTACCTACGGACAAAAACCGGCCAACCTCAAAGACAGTATTCCGGTTGATCCGGCTGTGTTAATCGGCAAACTCGACAACGGACTGACTTACTATATCCGTCAGAACAAAAAACCCGAAAACCGTGTAGAACTGCGGCTGGCAGTCAATGCCGGTTCGGTTCTCGAAAATCACAGCCAGCGTGGACTGGCACATTTTACAGAACACATGTGTTTTAATGGAACCAAGACATTTTCAGGTAATAAAATGATTGATTATTTGCAGAAATACGGAATCACTTTTGGAAGAGAAATTAATGCCTATACCGGGTTCGATCAAACGGTGTATATGATTAAGTTGCCTGCTGATAATGTGAATCTGCTGGATACCGGTATGCTGATTATAGAGGATTGGGCTCACAATGTAACCTTTGATAGTAAGGAGATTGATAAGGAACGCGGCATTATTACCGAAGAGTGGCGCATGGGCCTTGGTGCCGACGACCGTATGATGAAAAAATGGTTCCCGGTAGTTTTCAAAAACTCTAAATATGCCGAACGGCTTCCCATAGGCGACATTGATGTAATAAAAAATGCCCCCTACGATACGCTGAAGGCCTTTTACAAATCCTGGTACCGTCCAAATTTGCAGGCGGTGGTTGTGGTAGGCGATATCGATGTGAAAAAAATGGAAGAAAAAGTAAAGCAGCTGTTCGGAGGCATTCAAAACCCAGCCAATTCACGCCCGAGACCCAACATTGATATTCCCGACAACAACGAACCGCTTATCAGCATTGTTACCGACAAAGAAGCTACCAACTCCATGATATTTGTAATCTATAAGCATAAAGCAAACATAAATTATACGCTGGAAGATTATAAGAAAGCCCTGACAGATGATTTGTATAATGAAATGCTCAACGCCCGCCTGAAAGAAATTACCGTTCAACCCGATGCTCCTTTTATTATGGCTCAGGCCGACTATGGCAATTTTCTGGCCCGTTCAACCGATGCTTATCAGCTATTTGCTTATCCCAAAGAAAATCAAATCGAAAAGGCCTTTGAAACGCTGCTGCTCGAAAACGAAAGAGTACGCCGGTTTGGATTTACTTCCACCGAGTTCGAACGTACCAAAGAGCAGATGCTGAATGATTTTGAAAAGAAATCCAAAGAATTTGATAAAACAGAATCGGAAAATTATGCCAACGATTATGTGGAGAATTTTTTGAGCCAGGCTATTATTCCTGGTGCAAAAAGCGAGTTTAAGCTGGCTAAAAAACTCTTACCCGAAATTTCCCTGGACGACATCAACGCCCTGGCTGTCAAATGGATTACCGACGGGAATATGGCCGTGGTGGTAACCGCCCCCGAAAAAGACGGGAACAAAATGCCCACAGAAAAAGTACTTACCGATATTATTGCATCGACAAAAAAAACCGAATTAACGGCTTATGTGGACAAGTTTAAAGCCGAGCCGCTGGTAAAAGACGAACTTACCGGCAGTAAAATGGTTTCCAAAAACGAAAACAAAGAATTGGGATTCACCGAGCTTACTTTTGGCAACGGCGTGAAAGCGGTTATCAAAAAAACTGATTTTAAAAACAATGAAATATTGATAAGGGCGTACAGCCCTGGAGGTTTGTCGTTATACCCCGACCAGGATTATGTATCGGCGTTTTTTGCCAGCAGCATCATCAACGAAAGCGGAGTGGGCAATTTTGACAATACCGAACTGGAGAAAAAACTCAAAGGTAAGGATATTGAAATAGGCCCCTATATTGATGACCTTAAAGAAGGATTTGTTGGGAAAAGCAGCCCTAAAGATTTTGAAACACTCTTGCAGCTCACCTACCTGTATTGTAAAGAACCCCGTAAAGACACCGCCGCATTCGATGCCTTTATGCAAAACATGAAAACTCAGTTGAAATTTATCGGCTCGAGCCCTGTTTATGCTTTTATCGACACCCTGCTGAAAACCGCATCGGGCAACAGCCCCAGGGTAATAGCTATCCCCAGTCAGAAACAATTAAATGAAGTGGACCTCGAAGTGGCTTACAGGATTTATAAAGAACGATTTATCAATGCCAACGATCTCAAATTTTTCATTGTCGGAAATATTGATGCCGATTCTATTACTCCTGTGCTCGAAAAGTATCTGGGCAGCCTGCCCGGAACGACAAAATCAGAACAATGGCTCGATAAAAGCCCGAAATTCCCTGCCGGCATCACCGATCTGGAAATCAAAAAAGGCACTGATCCCAAAAGCATGGTGGGCATTGTTATGAATGAGAAATTTGAATGGAACGACCAAAACCGCCTTTGTCTGCGCATGGCCAAAGAGGTATTAAGTATTAAGCTTATCGAAGTGATCCGCGAAGAAATGAGTGGCGTGTATTCGCCTCAGATTCAGATGGATGCTTCGCGCTACCCCGTCGCTGAATATAACCTAATGGTGATGTTTGGCTGTTCTCCCAAAAACACCAATAAACTTACCAAGGCGGTGTTTAAAATCATACAGGAGTTGCGTACGAAAGGCCCTCAGGAAAGCGACCTGAACAAAACCAAAGAAGCCCTCGTTCGGGAAAGGGAAGTGGATGCCAAAACCAACAAATTCTGGCTCGAAAGACTTGAATCATTATATTTTAATGGCGATGATATAAGTTTAATTACTGATTATACCAACAAGGTAAATGCAATTACCGATGCTGATATTCAGGAATTCGCAGCCAAATATTTTGC
>DAONFU010000120.1:0-6349 GCA_035403765.1 Bacteroidales bacterium | reverse complement strand
CTGATACAGCCGGTGTTGTTAAATTAATTGTCGATCCTGTACAAACAGGCGTGTTGCTGGATGCCGTGGGTGTTGCAGGCACTGCATTTACCACCATGGTAATTGCGTTTGAAGTGGCCGGATTTCCAGTCACCCCGGAGAGATTCGAAGTCATTACACAGGTGATCACATTCCCATTTGCAAGGGATGACGAAGTGTATGTAGAATTGGTAGCTCCCGAAATATTCGTTCCATTTAATTTCCATTGATATGTCGGTGCCGTCCCTCCATTTACAGGGGTAGCCGTGAATGTTACTGCAGAACCGGCACAGGTAGGATTAGCGCCGCCTGTCACGGCAATGGATACCGAAGCAATAGGCGCCACGGCACACGGAAGTTGAAAGGAGTAAACTCTTGTTTCCTGCCCCGAAGCTGAAGACACATATTCGCCGGTATGCCAGAAGGTAACACCATCGGGATCTAATGAAGTTTGAGCATAATCACCGTAGCGGTTATAAGAGGATTGAGAGCCCGTTCCGGCTATAGCTGTTGTTTCAGCAAAGGTCATAGTTCCTAAGGGATCGCCGGAGCATCTGCCGGTATAATAAAGACCCGGATAAATGGATGTGGAAGATTTAGCATAACAAAGTGCGATACTGCCATTATCATCCATGGCGGCGCTCGACATCCAGCGGGTAGATGCATCAGGAGCATAAATTCCCTGTTGATACACCGACCAGGTTCCTGAAACCTGCCGCAATTCACACCAATATATTGCTCTTTGCCTCGGGCTGTTGGCAATCAGCACACCCCATGTCAAAATTACATTGTTATATCCCGTCCAGGATCTCCATGGTGCCCTGTACATGATTACACCGCCAATCCCGTCAAGGTACTGGCCATTAGGCTGCGGACAATCATTCCATGAGGCGTTATAAGAGGCATCAAAAGCATTTGTATTCACCTGTGTTGCCGAAGAGATGGTAGCGGTTCCGGCGGTCCAGTTGGTGGTCATATTCCATATTTTTACCCCGTCGGTACCTCCGCCCCAGGCGTTATCGTAATAGGCAAAGAAGGGGAAAGCAGTTCCTGCAGGCGGCAATGTAGCATTATCAGCCGCATCGGCAGGTAAAGGGATGAAGAAAGAAGATACAGAACCGGTAGTAAAAGTCGAATAAATGCCTCTGGCGCCTGAACCTCCAGTGAGCATTACATTGCGCTCAAAAACGTACACCTTGTCAGTGGTTTGATTGCTGGTCATATAATAGCCATCATGCCAGATGGAAAATTTTAGGTAATCCGGAAACTGAGGAGAGCTATAAGACCAGGTATAATAAGCACCCGTTGGATCACTCGTCTGCGAAACAGCAATAAAAATTTTATTACCGGTTTGCCCAAACTGGCTTAAAAACCATCTGTCGGCAAATTTGTCGTACATCACGATCGGATCACCATCATTAGTAGATGATCCCCATAAAGTTCCTAACTGAAAAGACACCAAAGCTGATCCTGTTTTATTGAAAATTCTGACAGTAGTGGCATTAATCATTTGCACGTAATGATTGGGACCAACTGCTCCTGTGGGATCCGGAGGAAAGGAGCTACTTGAGGCTCCCGCAAAGTTTTGTAAAATGGCTTTGTTTTGAGGAATCCCACGTTTACCCATCACGGCCTGTACGATAGACGGATCATTACCATATTCCGGGCCGTCTTCTGCAGAAAAAACAAAGGTTTGAGGTGGACGGTTTTTACGGTCGGGCGATACCCATATTTCCGCATCAAAATCTGGTTCCACAAAAGGATGTTCTTTTACCAGTTCGCGCAAAGGCTTGGTAACCTTGAATTCTGTCGGATAGATAACACCCGTTTCCTGGCCATAGGATGAAATGGCACAGCATAGTAAAAACGGCAAGAATGCAAAAATTAAGTATATTTTTTTCATCGTGAAAAGGATTTATTGTCAATGACAAATTTATAAAAAATAACGATAAAAAGATATTGTGCAAAATTTTTTTTCAAGTAATATTTATTAACTAAATAAATGGATTCCTAACCTGGCAGTCGCAGTTAAGCCTTGTAAGGTAATTTGCGGGTTTTTTTGTAAACAAGATGAATTTTCACTTCTGTTGCAGGAGAAAAATTAATTAAAATGGCATCTGAGTTAAATCAAGAAAAGGCAAACAGCTTTTATCACAAACATAAGCTTCCGCTGACGTATTTTGCAGTTTTTTATTTGGTACCTATAAGTTTTTCAGTGTCCCCAAATACGGGCAATGCATCATTTTTTGTGCCTGCACACCCAATCCTAAAAATGCTTTTGTTGAGGGCGATTTTATTGCCTTGCAGCCCGAAGAAATCTGCAGGCAACACAAACAGGGAGTAGCCATTCTTAGGCAGGCCGCATCGAACCGATGTATAGATATGCGATACTGGCCGGCAAAGAAAGTTACTGTGCCATTGCGGTTATTATGGTAATGGTAAGGCTATTTCTGCTGTAAAAAATCAGTCTTCCGGCTCATCCTTTAGCGGAGTTTGGGGGATAAAGTCTAAAGATAGCGTTTTTGCCATCTTAATGAATGTTTTTTCATTTACAAAGTAAAACGAATTTTTACCGTTTCTTTTACAAAGAATCAGTTTGGATGCTTTGAGGAGTTTCAGGTGGTTGGAGGCGGCTGCCTGCTGTAAACGCAATTCACTATGAATCTGGGAAACCGTCATTTTTTTGTTATGGGTTAACATAACAATGATTCCGAATCTTACCGGATGCGAAATGACTTTAAGTTGTTCAATGAAAGGCAAAAATTTGTTCACATCAATTTTTCCGGTTTTTTTGTAATGATTCAGCATGGCTTTGGTTTTTTAATGACTATTACATTATCTAAACAAAAATAAATAAATAGTTAATAAGAAAAATAAATGTTTAAAGTATTTTTTTATCGTAATGTTTTTAACTAAATCCGTATGCTTTTTCATAATAAATGAAAATAGCAAGAATTAAAAAATCACATATTATTTTATAATAAAATCTTAATTTTAAACCCTAATTATCAATAGATTTGTTAATACTTCAAACTATGGGTTGAATCAGAATGAGATGTTTTTGGCGTTTCTTATGGAAACGGGAAGGTCAATGGAAACGCCATCCTTGGTTAGAGTGCAGAATCTTTTCAATTTGTTATAAGCGGTCAGGTACTGCTTGTTTATGAGGTAACTTTTGTGTACCCTGATAAATCCCCAGGGCAATAATTGTCCTTCGGAATCTTTCAGTGAGCGGCAAATCTGATGAAAATTCTGGCCGCTTAAAAATACCTTTGAATAACTGCCATCAGCGCATACATACATGATGTCGCGCGGCTGAAAATAGGCATACCCCGTACTTGTTATAAACTTTATTTTGCTGCCCATGTCCATCATATCCATTAGCTTTCTCATGCCTTCCTCGGTAGTGTGGTTTTTTTTGGCCCTGAATCTGTCGAGGGTTTTTTTCAAATCATCGGGGTCAACAGGCTTGAGCAGGTAGTCAAATACCCCGTATTTGATGGCTTTGATGGCAAATTCGTCATAGGCGGTCAGAAAAATTATCGTCAGATCGTTAACGCCAAGTTTTAACAAGTCATCCAACAACGAAAATCCGTCTTCCTGCGGCATTTTGATATCCAGAAAAACGATGTCAGGCTTTCTCGCAAGAATAATATCATAAGCATCTATGCAATTATCTGCTTCGCCAATAATTTGAATATCGTCGTGCATGTCCAGAACCTTGCTGACATTCCGGCGTGCTTTCTCTTCATCATCAACTATTATAACCTTGTACATAAAGTATTTTGGGCTGAAATTTAATAAACAATTTAATACCTTAATGCTATTTGAGCGACAAATCTAAAAATAATAATTATGATGATAATAAGATAGGCAAATTTTTTTTAAAAACTTATTAACAATAAAAATAATATATTAGCTAAAAACAAGTTTTATTTATTTTGTTTCGACAAATACAATTATATATAAAAGTAAGTAACTATTAACAATTTATTATAATTGATTTTTTTGACTAAAAGGCATTATAAATGGAAAAGCTTGCCTGCATTAGCTGAGGTTGCAAACGCAACTTCTTCGGGCGGAATAGTTATCAGGCGGGAAATAAATGAAGCTATTTCAGGAATGTATGAACTTTCGTTACGTTTTCCGCGGTAAGGTACCGGAGGCAGATAGGGAGCGTCGGTTTCCAGCACCAGGTTGTCCAGGCCGAAATGCTGTACCACAGCCGCCATGGCAGAGTTTTTATACGTTACCACGCCGCCTATTCCCAGGTAAAAACCCATATCAATAACCTGCCGGGCTTCGCTGATGTTTCCCGGAAAACAATGAAAAACACCACTTAAGCCCCGATGGAAATATTTTTTTAAAATGGGGATTATTTCATGAAGTGATTTTCGGGAATGTATTATCACCGGTAAGTTATGCCGAATGGCAAGCTCTATTTGAAATGTGAAAGCTTCAATCTGTTCGCAGATAAAAGTTTTATCCCAATACAGGTCAATGCCCGTTTCACCAATACCATAAAACTTTTGGGTGGTAATAATTTTTTCTATTTCCTGCAGTTCGGATTGGTAGTCTTCTTTTACCGAAGTAGGATGCAGGCCTATCATCGGAAGACAGGTTTCAGGGAACCTGGAGTGCAATTCCATCATGTTTTTTCTGCTGTTGCTATCAATGTCGGGCATAAGAAGTTTGCTTACTCCTTGCTGTGCCGCCCTGCTAATAACCTCATCAATATCTGCAGAAAATTCTTCAGCATAAAGGTGGGTATGGGTATCAACAAAAAACATGGGATGGAAGCTTTGCCGGCAGTTTGTTTATTTGCTTCTGAAAAGGCCGTATTTCAGTATGCAGTATATGGCCCTGAATCCGTCTTTCCAGCTGATTTTTTTTCCTTCGGCATAGGTGCGCCCGTAATAAGATATGCCTACCTCATAAATTCTGATATTTTTTATACGGGCGATTTTGGCAGTAACTTCCGGTTCAAAGCCAAAACGGTTTTCGCGTAATCGGATGCCCTGAATGAATTCTCTCCGGAACAGCTTGTAGCAGGTTTCCATATCCGACAGGTTGAGGTTGGTAAACATATTGGAAAAGGCTGTGAGCATGCGGTTTCCTATGGAATGCCAAAAAAACAGTATGCGGTGAGGCTTTCCACCAATCAGCCGCGAACCATAAACCACATCGGCAAAGCCATTGATCATCGGACGGAGTAAAATGTTATATTCTTCGGGGTCGTATTCAAGGTCGGCATCCTGAATGATTACATAGTCGCCTGTGGCTTTTTCAATGCCGGTATGCAATGCCGCTCCTTTGCCCGCATTTTTTTCATGCCTGAAATATTGGATGTTCAAATCGGGATTCGCTTGCCGATAGGCATGGATGGCTTCTTCCGTATTGTCTTTTGAACAATCATTGACAATGATTACTTCTTTTTCGATGTTGCCAATTAGTTGAACCGCTTTGACCTTGTCGAGAATCAGATGTATTGTTTTACCTTCATTGTAGGCAGGGATGATTACAGATAAGACTGTCATACTGCTGTTATAATTTTCACAAAAATATCAATAATAATGCTTCCGAATCCATTATTAGCAAAATAATTATTACAAAATTTCGTTCGTATCTTTGTCTAAAAATTACCGTGGATGTATAAAAGACACCGCATATTTTTTTCTCTTGGCCTGGCAGGTATTTTTGCCTTGTTTTTTTTATTCCTTGCTTATTACCACAAATACAAGCTTTTTGCGCCTAAGCCTCCGGTGGTTTCTACAATCATTCCTAATGCCGCCCAAGCGGCGTTTCCCAACACATTCCTGTACGATTTTGAAAAAAATTCCGGTTTGGAGAATCTCACCACAGAGCACTCTTTCAGTGGGCAATACGCGTTAAAAGTAAAAGGGAAAAGAAATGCCACGCCTCCGGTTCAAATACTACTCGATACCGCCTTGGCGCAAAGCGGTGAGGCTCATTATGGCGCATGGATATGCAAGGCCGATCCTGCAGAAAGTGTGAGGGGCATACTTGCTTTCCAAATTGTAGATGAATCAAATAAAGTCAAATATTCTGCACTTTCTCCGGTAGAAGAAAAGGATGGCAGACACACCTCGTGGTTTTATGTGTGCGGGAAAGCTGATTGGGGCGAAAACACAGCACAGCCAGGCGACCTGGCCAAAGTTTACTTTTGGAATAACACGGATAACACGGTGTATGTTGATGATGTTCAGGCAGTTTTTGGCAAACAGCTGATTAGAGGTAAAGAAGCGCTGCCCGAGAAGTTATCCGATAAAAAGACGGGCATCGCATCTGTTAATCAGCCGCCGTACCCGGT
>DAONFU010000119.1:0-6409 GCA_035403765.1 Bacteroidales bacterium | reverse complement strand
TTCGCATCTTTTCGGCGGCTTTTTTATCATCTTTTTCCACCCTGGCAATTTTATAGAGCTTTTTATTGATTTTTGTGTTGACAGCAATTTCGTTTTCCGGTATGCTGTCGGCACGCGCAATCAACTCCGACTGCAACATCAGAAGGTCTTCGCCTTTCAGTCCTGGCCCGGCCAGCGTTACGATAAAAGCCACCTCCCTGTTTCGGGCTGCTATCATCTGAGCTATCAGGCCCCCTTCGCTGTGGCCCATGATACCTATACTTTTGATATCTAATCTTGTGTCGGCTTTCAAGAAATTTATGGCCGCTTCGGCATCATCGGCAAAATCGGCCGAGGTGGCCGTGCCAAACACCCCTTGTGATTTTGCAGTACCCCGGTCGTCATAACGCAACACCGCAATGCCATTCCGGGTAAGGTAATCGGCAATAACCAAAAAAGGTTTGTGTCCCAGCAGCGATTCGTTGCGATCCTGCGGTCCGGAGCCGCTAACCAGCACCACGGCGGCAAAATTAGTTCCCGCAGCGGGCAGTGTCAGTGTCCCCGACAAAACGATGCCGGCTTTTTCATTGGTGAAAGTTATTTCCTCTTCAAGGTAAGGAAAAGGTCTTTGGGGCTCCTGTGGGCGTGTAAGGCCAGGTATCTTCTCCACACGGCCCAGCGAGAGAGGAAACTTACGGCCCTGGGTAAAATGCCCTGTCAGCGAATCGTTTCCCTTGCTTATCTTGCCTTCAAAAACAGCAGAAATCTCTTTGGATACCACCTTCAGGGTATCATTGAAAAACAAGGTGCTATCCACCTTGATGTTCATAGCCCCCTGGTCGGGACTTAATAAAATGGAGGTCAGGCTTCCTGATGTGTCACTAACTATCAGGCCAATGTTCAATTTAGCCACACCAACATCAAGGATGCCAAGCCACTGGCCCCTTACCCGCTGCCATTCGGTTTGCCCCGAGGCTAATAACGTAATAATCATTAAAAAGCTACCCAACAGTGTTTTTCTCATTTTGAAGGACTTTTTAATACAAAAATACAACAGAAAAGAATCGCCCTGTTTTATTTGTTAGGTTTGATCAAAAACAGTATTTTTGTACAACAACATCATGAACAGTAAATCAAACAAAAGCGCACTAAAAGTACAGCAGGGGATAGCGCAGCCGTCGTCGGTAAATGAAGCGGCTATCAGGAGTTTGCGCAACAAAAAACCGGCAGCCTTAACAAAAAATCAACTCGTTGATGGCATCCTTTCGGGAAATATAACCATGCTAAGCAAGGCAATAACCCTGATTGAGAGCACGCTTCAGGAGCATCAGCTTCTGGCACAGCAGGTGCTGGAGGCCTGTCTCCCTTATTCGGGAAGTTCTTTGCGCATAGGGTTTACGGGTGTGCCAGGAGTCGGCAAAAGCACCCTGATAGAAGCTCTCGGGATGTATCTTACCAAACGTAAATACAAACTGGCTGTGCTGGCTATCGACCCAAGCAGCTACCGGACCAAGGGAAGCATACTGGGAGACAAAACCCGCATGGAAGAACTGGCGGCCGATCCCAATGCTTTTATCCGACCCTCGCCATCGGCAGGCACCCTGGGTGGAGTAGCCCGCAAAACCTGGGAGTCCATTATTTTATGCGAAGCGGCGGGGTTTAATATCATTTTTGTGGAAACCGTGGGCGTGGGACAGTCGGAGGTGCTGGTGCATTCCATGGTGGATTTTTTTCTGCTGATGATGCTGGCCGGCGCAGGCGACGAACTGCAGGGTATCAAACGGGGAATCATGGAAATGGCCGATGCCATCGTGATAAACAAAGCCGACGGCAACAATATCGCCATGGCCGACATCGCCCGCATGGAATATCAAAAAGCCCTGCATCTGTTTCCTTCGACGATGTCGGGATGGGAACCCAAAGTAACCACCTGCTCGGCCCGCGAAAATAAAGGGATAAAAGAACTTTGGAAAATTATTGAGGAATACCAATCTCATAACAAGAACAACGGGTATTTTTTTGCCAAACGCACCGAACAATCACTTGCCCGTATGCATTATGCCATTAAAGAACAGCTTTTTTCCGATTTTTATAAAAACAAAAAAATAGAGACCAAGCTAAAACATATTGAAAGTAAAATAGCTAATAACACCGTCAGCTCTTATATCGCGGCGCGCGAACTGCTCGAAATTTATTATCATTCGATGAATAATCCGGATTAATTCTTAAAAAAAACTCAAGCCCGGCAAATAATTGTTTATAAAAATTCGTTATCTGTTTAATCCTGAAATTGTTTAATTAAAAAACACACGTTATGAAAGCATTAAGAATTTTAAGTGTATGCCTGTTGGTAATCTTTACGGGCAGTATCATTTTCTCCACTTCCTGCAAGAAGGAAGAAGACGATAACGAATACAGCTACCGTGCTGCTCAGGACAACAACCGTGCAGAAACGGCCTTTAATCTTTCGGCTTCCGAAATTCAAAAAGCCGCCCGTCAGGTGGGTAGCAAAAGTACTAACGATACCATTTCGGGTTGTCCGGTGATTTATATTGCTGGCGGCTGGCCCAAAACGGTTACCCTGGATTATGGCACAGGATGTACCGGCACCGACGGCATCACACGCAAAGGGCAAATAGTTACCGTGATGACGGGACTTTATGTGGATTCTGCTTCAGTGATGACTTCTACCTTTCAGAATTTTTCTGAAACCATCAACGGTGTGGAACATAATATCACAGGCACACAGGTAATTACCAATCTTGGCCATAATCAGGCCGGACATCCGCATTTTTCTGTTGATGTAAGCAACGCCAGTGTGTCCTATACCGAAGGAACCATCAACTGGACATCGCAACGCGAAAACGAATGGATTGCAGGTTACGACACTTATATGAATCCCTGGGATGACGAATACAATGTTACCGGATCGGCCAACGGCACCGACATCAATGGGGCGGCTTTTAGCGTAACCATCACTTCGCCACTCTATTGCAAATTCTGTATATCCATTTTTCGCTGGGTAATTGCCTCGGGAAAATTAGATCTTATCAACCCGGGCTACCCAACCATCACGGTGGATTATGGCAATGGCGATTGCGACCAGATTGTCTATATCATTATTAACGGCACCACCTATACCATAGTGCTTTCATAAAGATACTTCAGAAAACTAAGCCTGTTACGGTTTACTGTGGCAGGCTTTTTTAATGCCAGAAAAATGAAAAAAATCCTGATAATACTGATTTTACTTCTCATTCTTTATTCACTGGTTTGTATTTTTGTATATTCCTTTCAGAAATATGTGGTTTTCAGGCCGCAAAAAGGCGCCTCTCCGCCGCCCGAAGATCTGAATATTAAAGAATTGTGGATCACCACTGAAGACGGGCAGAAACTTCATTCTTGGTGGATGCCCACAGATTCGGCGAAATATACCGTGTTGTTTTTTCATGGAAATGCCGGCAATATCTCAAGAGGCGAGAAACGGATGCGCCTGTTCAGGGAAATGGGATGCAATGCACTTGCTGTTGATTACAGGGGATATGGCATCAGCAGCGGCAGTATTAAAAAAGAAAACGACATTTATGAAGATTCCCGCGCAGCATGGCAATACCTTATCCGCAAACTCGGCATTTCCGAAGAAAACATAATTATCTGGGGCTGGTCGATGGGGGGCGCGGTGGCTGTTAATCTTGCGCAACATAAAAAATGCCACGCACTGATCATGGAATCTACTTTTTTCAGCCTGTACGACATGGCGGATAATTTCTATAGATTATTGCCCATGAAATGGCTGATGAGGTTTGATTTTATATCGGGCGAAAAACTGGCCAACATTGATGTGCCGGTATTGTTTGCTCACAGCAAGACCGACGAGACCGTTCCTTACAACCATGGTATCCGTTTACATGAGAAATTTTCAGGCAAAAAAAATTTTATTCAGCTGTCAGGCGACCATAATCACGGTATTTTCGACAGTGAGGAAAAATTCCTTCCGGCAGCCAAAGAATTTTTGAAATTATAAGACGCTTTTGTTAGTTTTGCAAAAAGTATAAACCAAATCCAGAACAAACATGAAGTCATTTAAGGTATTATGTGCCATTTTTTCGTTCGCTGCCCTGATATCCTGTGGTAACAGCCAGGAAGAAATTGACAAACAGGAAAAAGAAAAAGATTCCCTGATGGAAATAGATCGGGACAAAGCCTTAGATAATGCCGACAAACTACTGGAAAAAATGGATTCAATAGATGCCTCCGGCGACACCCTCGCTCCTGAAAAAAAATAATATCCTTTCAAAGACCATTTACAATATTTCCCTTATGTGACACCAACACACCTAATCCACATAATGCGTTGTTTTGGTGCTAATTATTAAACATTTCATAAACATTTTCAGGTGTGTAAAAACAATTTATTACTGCCAAAACAGAGCATTTCATTATGAATTATCAAATTCACAATATGTTGTCGGGGCTTTTTTTATAATCAAACAGGCAATATTTTCAAAATAATTCATTAATTTCGCACACTAAAGGCGCGGAAAATAGTTATTAATCATATTATCAGCAATTTAAACAAGAAAACTTGATATGGAAAAAAAATCAAAATTTATCACATGCGACGGTAATTATGCGGCATCATACATTGCTTACATGTTTACCGAAGTAGCATGCATTTATCCCATCACGCCATCGTCGAACATGGCCGAAAACATCGATGAATTTGCAGCTGCTGGAAAGAAAAATATTTTTGGCGAAACCGTTTCCGTTTCCGAGATGCAGTCGGAAGCCGGTGCCGCCGGGGCACTACACGGCGCCTTACAGGCCGGCACATTGGGAGCCACCTTTACCGCATCCCAGGGGCTGTTGTTAATGATACCCAATATGTACAAAATGGCCGGCGAACTGTTGCCGGGCGTGTTGCATGTTTCGGCCCGAAGCCTTGCTGCTCAAGCATTATCAATATTTGGCGACCACAGCGATGTGATGGCAACCCGCAACACCGGCTTTGCCATGCTGGCTACCGGTAGCGTTCAGGAAATTATGGATAACGCCGGTGTGGCTCACTTTGCCGCACTAAAATCACGGGTGCCTTTCCTGCATTTCTTCGATGGATTCCGTACTTCACACGAAATTCAGAAAGTAGAAGCTCCCGCTATGGAAGATCTGGAAAAGCTGCTCGACAAAGAGGCTCTGAAAGAATTCCGTAATCGCGCACTCAACCCCGAACATCCCGTAACCCGAGGCACGGCACAAAATCCCGACATATATTTCCAGACACGCGAAGTGGCCAACAAATTCTATGATGCCGTTCCCGATATCGTAGAACACTATATGCAGGAAATGAAGAAAATTACCGGAAGGGAATATCACCCCTTTACCTATTACGGCGCTCCGGATGCAGAAAATGTTATCGTGGCTATGGGCTCCATCACCGAAACCATAAAAGAAGTTATTGATTATCTGGTGGCTAAAGGAGAAAAAGTGGGCCTTATTACTGTTCATTTGTATCGTCCGTTCTCGGAAAAATATTTCATGAATGTATATCCGAAAACCGCTAAAAGAGTTACCGTACTCGATCGCACCAAAGAACCCGGTGCTAATGGCGATCCTTTGTATCTTGATGTACGCGACCTCTTCTATGGAAAACCCGGCGCTCCCATGATCGTTGGCGGCCGCTACGGATTAAGCTCCAAAGATACCACTCCTTCCATGATGCTTTCGGTATTCGAAAACATGAAAATGAAAGAGCCCAAGAATCAGTTTACGGTGGGCATTGTTGATGATGTTACCTTTAAATCTCTTCCCATATTGCCCGAAATCAGTGTGGCTCCCGAAGGAACCTACGAAGCCAAATTTTACGGCCTGGGGTCCGACGGTACGGTAGGCGCCAACAAAAATTCGATAAAAATTATCAGTGAAACCACAGATAAGTATTGTCAGGCCTATTTCGCCTATGACTCTAAAAAATCCGGCGGCATCACCGTATCGCACCTGCGTTTTGGCGACAAAGTCATCAGATCCCCTTATCTTGTAAACACCCCCAACTTTGTTGCCTGTCATGTTCCGGCCTATCTCGAAAAATACGATATGCTCAAAGGCCTCAAAAACGGTGGCACATTCCTGCTGAATAGTATTTGGGACGTTGAAGAAACCAAGGCACACCTGCCAAACCATATTAAGAAATACCTGGCTGCCAACAATATTAAGTTCTATATCATCAACGCCACCAAGATAGCGGAAGAAATTGGAATGGGAAACAGAACCAATACCATCATGCAAACCGCCTTCTTCAAAGTGTCTGAAGTAATTCCTTTCGACCTGGCTGTTACGCAGATGAAAAAAGCCATCGAAAAAACTTATGGCCGCAAAGGAGAAGATGTGGTAAAATTGAACATCGCCTCCATCGATGACGCCATCAAAGGCGTGA
>DAONFU010000118.1:0-6563 GCA_035403765.1 Bacteroidales bacterium | reverse complement strand
TTTGGTGAGGTTTTGAATAAATTTCAACGCGCGTTTCTGATTATCTATCAAAGGCGGCTGATATTTTCTACCCATTCTTATTTACATTAGTCCAGATGCTAATTTAATTTTAGAATGGTTAATGCCGATAACTTGTCCCGAATTTTCTTCGGGAGACAATATGTTAGCCAGTCTTTTGGACTATTAAATATTGCTTATCGGTATTTTGTGATTAGTAGGATTTATAAACATTTTTTCTACTTTTGAGCATTGAAAAAATATGCAAAGCGTAAGAATACCATATTGTTTTATTCTCGTTGTTTTCTTGCTTAACGCCTGTTCGTGGAAAAATGCTTATGCGGATAAAATAATTGCGGACAGCTTAAAACATGAACTTGCCAGGGCAAGCGGAAAAACGCAAATTGGAATTCTTCAGCAACTTACCAGCCAGTTGTGGAGTTCCAACACCGATGATGCTATGCGATGCGCAGAGCTGGCTTATGAATTATCCTTGAAACATCAAGATTCATTAAACATGGCATTGGCCTTGAAAAACATTGGAATTATCAATTATTTTACCGGTGAAAATGAGGATGCAGTCGATTATTATCATAAGGCATTACAAATTTTTGAAAAAATTTCTGATAAAAAGGGTATATCAGGTTGTTTCAATAACATTGGGATTATTTATAATGATTGGGGCAGTTTTGATACGGCTTTATACTATTATAACAGAAGTTTAGAAATTGATTTGCAATTAAATGATAAAATGAATTCAGCAAAAACCTATCATAATATTGGAAGAATATATCATTTGAAAGGTTGGTATTATAAAGCAATATCGTATTATAAAAAGTCTTTGGAAATAGAAGCAGAGTTCAATAACCCGGATGGAATTGGAGCGAGTCTTTTAAACATTGGGTCTGTTTTACAAGAAATAGGCTTAAACAAACAAAGTATGCTTTGTTATGAAACTGCTTTGGTTTTGTTGGGGAAAACAGCTAATGAATACAGGATTGCGCAAGTTTATTATGAAATCGGAAGGGTGTTCTACGCGGAAGGTAATTATTGGGCAACTTATCAATATGCCATTCATGCCTTAAGGTTATTTGAGAAGTTCCACAATATGCAGGGCATTGCCAATGCTTATAATCTTTTAGGGATAGTTTATGAAGCTATCGGAGAAACATCAAAGGCCAACGATTACCTTTTCAGGGCGGTGTTGTTGGATACCGAACTTGGCGATAATAAAAAGGTTTCTATCGCCCTGACAAATCAGGGGAAAATGCATTTTAAAGCAGAAGAGTATGAACAGGCCAGAGATTTTTTTCTCAGTAGTCTGGAATATGCGCAGGAAATCGAAGCCTGGCCTGAGATATTAGAAAATTATGAGTATCTTTCCGAAACCTATCTTAACCTTCAGGATTCAAACAAATGGCTATATTATAACGAGTTATATGTTATTCTTGCCGACTCAATGAGTAATGAAGCCAGTATAATCAACCTAAATAATAAAAGCGGTCATCAGGCACTTGCACTTTTTGCTTCGCTGGGAGAAAAATTTACCGGTAAAAACGCTGATGGAAATACAGCAGAGAGTAGCACTTACATATTATTTTCTATCTCTATCATTGTTTTAATGATAGTTTTTATATTTTTACTCACTCAAAAGAAAACCCCAAAAACAAATATTTAAAGGAGGATTTATGTCTCAAGAAGAACAAGCAAAAAAAAGTTTACCCGAAAATGCATACCGCGAACTCAAGCCAGGCGAAGAATATCAGCCGGTAATGTCGCCTAAAATGAATTTTCCGGAAGTTACCTGGTGGTCCATATTCATGGGATTGCTTATGGCTGTTATTTTTTCTGCAGCCGCAGCCTACTCCGGATTAAAAATCGGACAGGTTTTTGAAGCCGCCATCCCAATTTCAATTATTGCTGTTGGCGCCTCGGCGGCTGCAAAAAGAAAAGATGCCCTGGGTCAAAATGTGATTATTCAATCTATTGGCGCCAGCTCTGGCGTTATTGTCGCGGGAGCAGTATTTACTATCCCGGGCCTATATATCCTTCAGGCAAAATACCCTGAAATCCAGGTAAATTTCTGGCAGATTTTTTTCTCATCACTGCTGGGCGGTTTCCTGGGGATATTGTTTTTAATTCCTTTCCGCAAGTATTTTGTGAAAGATATGCATGGAAAACTTCCTTTCCCGGAAGCTACCGCTACCACCGAAATCCTTATGACAGGAGAAAAAGGTGGCAAACAGGCCAAGCTGTTAATCTTAAGCGGTTTGATAGGCGGGGTGTTTGATTTCTGTTTTTCGGCGCTCAGGCTTTGGAGCGATGAGTTTACCAGCCGCATCATTCCTATTGGTGAGACTCTTGCCACCAAAGTAAAAATGGTTTTCAAGTTTAATGTCAGTGCCCTGATTTTTAGTTTCGGATACCTCATCGGACTGCGTTATGCGCTCATCATAACTATGGGATCTTTGTTGTCCTGGTTTGTGCTTATTCCGCTTGTAAACGAAATCGGCGCCCTGGTGGCGCAAAGCGGTGGAGGAGTCAACCCTTTTGAATCAATGACAGCCGAAGATCTTTTTAAGCTTTATGTTCGTCCAATCGGAATCGGAGCCATCGCAATGGCAGGGATAATAGGTATTATCAAATCTTCCGGCGTAATTGGAAGTGCGTTCAAACTGGCTTTTGGTTTTGGAAAAAAAACGCATACAGAAGTTAAGGTCGAACGTACGCAGAAAGACCTTAAAATGTCTTTTGTGATGTTGTTTATCTTGTTGACACTTGTTGCAGTTTTTGTGTTCCTGCTGTTTGGCGTAAAGATCACTCTTGTGCAAGCAGTTGTTGCTTTGTTAACAGTCCTGATTATTTCTTTCCTGTTTACTACCGTTGCTGCCAATGCAATAGCTATTGTTGGAACTAACCCCGTGTCCGGAATGACACTGATGACACTTATCCTGTCTTCGGTTATTCTGGTTTCCGTCGGCCTCAAAGGCTGGCAGGGCATGGTGAGTTCACTTATTATCGGAGGCATTGTCTGTACCGCCCTGTCCATGGCCGGAGGCTTCATCACCGACCTTAAGGTTGGATACTGGCTGGGTACAACTCCTGCCAAGCAGCAGTCATTTAAGTTTCTTGGCACTCTGGTTTCAGCAGCTACCGTGGGCATTGTAATTTTTATTCTTAACGATGCCTATGGTTTTGTGGAAACAGCAAAGCATGCAAAACCCATGGTGGCCCCGCAGGCCAACGCAATGGCCGCTATTATAGAGCCATTGATGTCGGGCTCCGGTGTCAGTTGGGTACTTTTGGGCGTAGGCGCTATCATTTCGCTGATTGTAAACTGGCTGAAAGTTTCCCCGCTGGCCTTTGCACTGGGCATGTTTATTCCATTGCCCTTAAACACTCCGTTGGTGGTAGGTGGTTTGCTGAATCACTGGTTCACAAAATCTACTAAAGATGAAAAACTTGCCAACGCCCGTATCCAGCGAGGGATTTTAATATCTTCAGGGTTTATTGCCGGTGCAGCCATTTTTGGAGTTATTGGCGCGTTGATAATCTTTTTTACCGACAACCCCAACGCTGTTAATTTGAAAGTATGGGCCAATGACACCGGAGTTGGAGCCCAGTTTGCGGCGCTGGTAGCATTTTTGGCACTGATAGCTTATTTTGTCTGGGAATCGTTCAGGGCCAAAAAGGAAGATTGATACAGACCTTAACTAAGCACAGTGAACACCGAGCACAAACAGTGTTATACAGAGGGATATGGAAGACAATATGATTACTGAAAAGATATTGAACTGTGCCTTTAAAGTTCATACGAATCTGGGACCCGGATTACTTGAATCCTCTTATAAGGAATGTCTGTTTTACGAATTAAATAAAGCGGGATTATTTGTTGAGAAAGAAAAACCATTGCCATTGATTTATGAAGAAGTGGTTTTAGAATGTGGTTATAGCTTGGACTTGCTTGTCGAAAATAAAATTGTGGTTGAAATCAAATCTGTAGATCAGGTGAATGATGTTCATACTGCTCAGGTACTTACCTATCTAAAACTTTCAGGGTGTAGGATAGGTTTGTTGTTAAATTTTAATGTGGCAAAATTAAAGGATGGAATAAAACGATTAATCCACGGATACTAACACGGTGCCCTCTGTGGAAAACTCAGTGACCTCTGTGGTAAAAAAAATAAACAAAAAAAATATGAAAGAAAAAGTATTAGAACGGTTTTTAAGGTATATAAAAATCGATACGCAATCAAACGAAAATTCAGAAAGCACACCCAGTACCGAAAAACAGTTTACCATTGCCAGGATGTTGAAGCAGGAACTTGAAGAACTGGGACTTCAGGATATTTCGCTTGATGACAAGTGTTACCTGATGGCTACCTTGCCTTCAAATATCGATGAAAAAGTTCCCGTCATTGGGTTTATAGCCCATATGGATACCAGCCCGGATATGCCAGGCAAAGTTGAAAATCCGAACTTTGTGTATGATTACAACGGCGAGGATATCGTAATCAATCAGGAAAAAAATCTGGTGCTGTCAGTAAAGGACTTCCCTGAACTTGCCGATTATATTGGCAAAACCATCATCACCACTGATGGAAATACCTTGCTGGGCGCCGACGATAAAGCCGGTATAGCCGAAATAATGACCGCTATTGAATTTTTAGTGAATAATCCACAGGTTAAACATGGCGAAATCAAAGTGGGGTTTACCCCTGATGAGGAGATAGGGCGCGGGGTTGACCATTTTGATGTGAAAAAATTCAATGCAGATTTTGCATACACATTGGATGGCGGCGGCATAGGGGAGCTGGAATACGAAAATTTTAACGCCGCCGGAGCAAAGGTTTTTATCCAGGGCCGGAACATACATCCCGGATATGCCAAGGATAAAATGATTAACGCCATGTTGGTGGCTATGGAGTTTAACGCTTTGCTGCCTGCGAATCAGCGGCCCGAACATACCGTTGACTATGATGGTTTTTATCATATAGTGAAAATGGAGGGATCCGTTGAAAATGCAATGTTGCAGTATATCATCCGTGATCACGACAAGGCAAAATTTGAATTAAAGAAAAAACTTTTTGCCGATTGTGTCGAATTTATGAAGAACCGCTATGGTGCTGAAGTATTGAAACTGGAAATAAAAGACCAGTACTACAATATGAAAGAAATGGTTTTGCCTGTATTTCACATTGTAGAAACGGCACAAAAAGCTATGGAATTAACAGGTGTAAAACCCAAGGTGGTTCCTATCAGGGGAGGCACTGATGGAGCTCGTCTTTCCTATATGGGACTGCCCTGCCCCAACATTTTTGCTGGCGGCCACAATTTTCATGGAAAATTTGAATACTTGCCGGTTGAATCGATGGAGAAAGCTGTGGATGTAATTCTGAAAATTATTGAGCTGTATTCAACTAAGACTGCTTAACAAGAAGAAAAGAAAGCATGATAAGTATGGCGAGGCATATTCGTGCTTTTTTATGGTTCATCGCTACTCTGTTTGTTTTATTGTGGATGTGGCCTGTACGCTTGGTTTCGCAAACATTAACCGATACTTTGCCACATAATAAAAATGCCGTGTTGGAAGAGTTCACCGCGGTGCGTTGTTACTACTGTCCTTTGGGACATAGCCTTCTCGACAGTATGCTGCAGGAAAACCCCGGACGGATTGTGCCGGTGGCCATGTATCCTTCCAATGTCAGCGGACTGCTTACGGAACCCTATACTGGTAGTCCCGACCTGCGAAGAACTTATGTCAACGAGTTTTTTACCATGCCTTTTGTTCACGATTCTGTGCGATTTTTTCCGGGAGCCTTTATTAACCGAAGACAATGGCAGCCTGCCCGGCGCGAACAATCAAGAGATAACTGGCGGCCCTTTGCCGGCACCATTCTCAACGAACCATCTCCTATTAATATTGGTATCAGCGCTGAATATGACCAGTCAACATTTCAGATGAACATAGGGGTGGAAATATATTTTACCGATTCCGTCGTTGACAGCTGCACCTTATTTGTGTTGCTGACCGAGGACAGCCTGGTCGCCGAGCAATACAACGGCGGGGTTGATTATGTGCATAATCATGTTTTCCGTGAAGCACTTTGCTCACAATGGGGTGACACCTTGTGTTTGCAGGCAGGTGAGGGGACGTTGATTGCCAGACAATTTTTATTTGACAACTCGCAAAACCAATATGCCATGGATAATTGCCATATTGCCGCCTTCGTGAGAAATGCCGTCAGCGAAGAAATTATTACAGGCAATTTTGTGGCTGTTGATAATACTTTTGTTACCGGCATTGGTGAAAATATTCAGGAAAACAAAATAACATTGTTTCCCAATCCTTCAAATGGCAAAGTCTGCATCAATCCGGGGCATAAACAAGATGTAGCGGCAATTAAGAAGGTGAAAATTTATAATACCGCCGGAGTTTTGTTATATCACAACTGTATTGATATTCACGATGGACAGATTCTCGATTTTTCTTTTTTGAAGGAAGGATTCTATCTTGTTTATTTTGAAACGGCTACAGATTTTTTAACTGGCAAACTAATCATCGA
>DAONFU010000117.1:0-6564 GCA_035403765.1 Bacteroidales bacterium | reverse complement strand
AGGAGCTATTCCAGATTTATAATCCGCTTTTCCAAATCTTCATTTTTCTTTTTAAGCTCCTCAATAATCCCTTGTTGTGCTTTAACGGCTTCAATCAATACCGGAATAAGTTCGCTATAGTTAACGGTCTTTATTCTCATGGATTCAACCGGTTTTGTGTTGTCTTTGGTGCAATTGGTGGTAAAGATACTTTTTTCAGCTACCATATCAGGGAAAACCGCTTCTAATTCCTGGGCCACCACGCCATATTTATGCCGTTTGTCAAAAGAATAGTCGGGAAACTCATCAACCCTCATATCATATTCAATACCGCGTATATTCATCAGTTTGCTAATAGGATCGGCAATAGTTACGATATTCTTTTTAATTTTTTTGTCCGAAGGATAATACGAACCGCTGGTAAACACATCGCCATCAAAATACCCTGCCCATCCAAGGTATGAAGTTTCCATGCCATGTATCCCTCTACCTTCGTTAAAGAGGGTATTACCTCTGACCCCCGCCCCTGCAGACTGATTGCCGTTATATTCGCCCACAATGCATGAAATGGCGCTGGTGCCTGTGCCGTTTGCGTAACCGTAAATGGCTCCTGAGGCTGAGGATATGCTGGTATAGCCATTTATCGCCCAGGGAAAACTGGTGGTAGCCACCGATGAGAATAAATCCCTGGTAAGTGGTGTGCTTGTAGCCCCCCAGGTAAACTCGCCTTTTTGGGTAATTCTTCCGCGCAAAACATTGGCAGTATAAATATCAACCGGAACCGAATCCGTCGTTCCAAATTTATTTGTGGAGGTATTCAGGCCGGTGTTCAATGTTGTAAGCCAGGCGCCTTTTAAGGAATTTATCTGGCCTGAGCAGCCGGTTACAAAAGATGTTCCGTTAGCATTGAAATCATGGGCGGTAACATTACAGACGGGCCCTGTGGCGCCTGTTGCTCCTGTCGGTCCGGCAGTCCCTGCCACACCTTGCGGACCTTGAGCGCCGGTCGGGCCGGGAAGTCCCTGTGGGCCGGTAGCTCCCGTGGAACCGGCAGTCCCTGTCACACCTTGCGGACCCTGAGCGCCAGTCGGGCCGGGAAGACCCTGTGGGCCATTAGCTCCTGTGGCACCGGCAGTCCCTGTCACACCTTGCGGACCCTGAGCGCCAGTCGGGCCGGGAAGACCCTGTGGGCCATTAGCTCCTGTGGAACCGGCAGTTCCTGTCACACCTTGCGGACCTTGAGCGCCGGTCGGGCCGGGAAGCCCCTGTGGGCCAGTAGTTCCTGCCGAACCGGTAGCCCCTGCAACTCCTTGCGGACCCTGAGCGCCGGTCGGGCCGGGAAGCCCCTGTGGGCCGGTAGCTCCTGCTGAACCTGTAGCTCCTGCCACACCTTGCGGACCCTGAGCGCCGGTTGGACCGGGAAGCCCCTGTGGGCCGGTAGCTCCTGTTGAACCGGCAGTCCCTGTTACACCTTGCGGACCTTGTGCTCCTGTTGGACCTGTTGACCCTGAAGGGCCGGGAGGTCCTTGAATGCCCTGCGGACCCTGAGAACCGATAACCCCTTGTGGGCCCATGGGCCCTGTAGGACCTGTTACACCAGTAGTGCCGTTCGCATCGCAAAGAGATAACCAGGCAGAGCCTTGATCAAAGTAATAAACACATTTTTCATCGGTGTCGTAAACCAATAATCCATTAGCAGGATTGGGTATTGCCAAACGCTGAAGGGTGGTCAGACGTGGTATCAGCACGCCCTTGTCGATGGCATCTACATCAAGGGCAGCGCTAGGATGCGGCAAGGCTCCCGTGGCATTAATACCAACATTATTTTGAGAAAATCCCGTATTCACCCATACGAGCAACACTCCGATTATCAATAGTAGTTTTGTTGTTATTTTCATATTTTTTAAATATTTGCTTTTAATGTATTAAGTTTATAATGCCTTGGTAGGAATGGAGCATGCCATCGGGGTCTGTTAAAAATAATATCCAGGCATAGACACCCTCCGGACATATTTTTTTCGAATTGCCCGTCGTCCCGTCCCAGGGTTTATTGATATCATCCATCACATATACCAGGTTTCCCCAACGGTTATAGATATACATGGTCAATTCCAGCTGATCCAGGTTCAGGCCAACAGGATTATAAAAATCATTAGTACCGTCGCCGTTGGGAGTAAAGGCATTAGGAAAAAAAATCTCCCACTCCATGGGCTCCTCCGCCAAGCACCACGGGGCATAAAAATCTTCCGGAGATATCCCATCTATGTAAAATTTATGTTCTCCCGGGTTCGCATAACCGCGGGGGGCCATATCCTTCCAGGTTTGCAGTATAGGATTATAACGTATCGCCTGCATTTCTGTCTCCTGCAATCCTCCGTTACAACCTTCATGGATATCCTGTGGCCGGTATTGTAGTACCATGTCTGCCTCCGGCTTTTCGTCATATAAGGCGTCAATGATCCAATAACGGTCGGCAAGAAATTCATAACTACGGTCCAGTTCATATACAAGCGATGGTAAGGGAACATTTTGGCATCCCGTTGGGTAGGTGGCAAAAACTATGGATCCATCAGAAGGAGATCCCGCGCTTTTCGTGCTTAAGGTAAGGGACAAATCGGATGAACCCTCAAAACCACTCCCAAATGGCACTACATAAGTAGCGGTTTCCTGACCGATATACCATTCCACTTCTCCCAGCCCTTCGAGGCTGTTGGTTTCACTTAAGATATAATGACTGAGGTAAGTCAAGGCCGCTGGTTTCTTGTTCAGGAGTTTAATTTTGCGGGAGTTCAGGTCGAGTGTGGCATCCACAAACAAGGTATCGTTCACTTTACAACCTGTGATGCCTAAAATTTTTTTTGCATTTTTCAGTACCAGGTTTTCAAACAGCGTGGCTTGTGAGCCCGATACAAACTGATTCACAACACCATCCAAAATCACCTTGCCTACAGGGCCCGATCCGGCAGAAACAAGCACTTCATTGTTAGCCTTGTTTATCCAGTTACGTTTCACCACGACAGTCCCGTCGAGATCAATTTTCCCGTCGGAGACTCCGTCATTCAGGTTGTAATAACTTCCGCAGATAATAAGGTTGGCGCCATCAGTAACCACGATGCCGGCTCCGTTGTTAACCAGATTTTGCGCACTACCTTCCTGACACAAAAAATATGGCAGTAAAAACATTACAGACATCAATAATACCGATAGCTTTGAATATTTCCTCATTAAAAAAAAATTGACTTTTTGTTCATATACATTATTCAAGAATGTGGCTATCATTGTTTGTAAAATCTTTTTTAAGAAAACAAAAACTTATTGCAATATCAAAGGGCACAACTCTTTAGCCGGTTAATAGCTTCCTTGATATCAACTGCACCAAAAACAGCGTTGCCCGCTACAATAATATCGGCGCCGGCCTCGACCACCTGTTTTATATTATTAGAATTTATCCCGCCATCTACTTCGATGGAGGTAGCAGCATTTTTTTCGGTTATCAGGGCTTTGGTCTTGCTAATTTTTTGCAGGGAACTGGCTAAAAACGATTGACCACCATACCCGGGATTTACCGACATCACGAGCACCAGGTCTGTTTCGGGAATTATTTCTTCGAGCATCGCCACAGGAGTATGGGGATTGAGGGCGATGCCAGCTTTTATGCCCATTGATTTGATAGCGTGGACGGTTCTGTTGAGGTGAGGACAGGCTTCCAGATGAACGGTAAGAAATCCGGGCTTGTAGGCTGCAAAACGTTCGAGGTATTTGTCAGCATCAGCAATCATCAGGTGAATGTCCAGGGGTTTGCTGACATATTTGGCCAGTGCATCCAGAATAGTAAACCCGAAAGAAATATTTGGCACAAAAACACCGTCCATTACATCAACATGGATGAGGTCGGCTGAACTATCATTAATGATGCCGATTTGTTCCTTAAGTATGCCAAAATCAGCAGATAAAATTGATGGAGAAAGTTTACAGGCCATTAGTTAATTTTTGGTCCCTACAAATATACAAACTATAACCTAATTAACCGAGATAAGATTTTAAATTTTTGCTACGAGAAGTGATTTTTAGTTTACGAATTGATTTTTCCCTAATTTGACGGACACGTTCCGGGGTCAGGTCAAATTTGCGGGCTATCTCGTCGAGTGTAAGGGAGAGGTTTCCTTTCAGTCCGAAGGAATACCTGAGAATTTCTGCTTCGCGGATAGTGAGGGTAGAAAAGGCTCTTTCTATTTCAATGCGCAGCGAATCCAGTATCAATCCAGTATCGGGTCTGAAGAGTTCATCGGTTTTAAGAGTGTCCATCATAGTGGTATCTTCGTCCGGAATGATAGGCACGTCCATGGATATGTGTTTGCCGCTGTTACGCAGGGAGTCTTTTATTTCTGTTTCGGACACATTGAGAATTTCTGCAATCTCTTCGGCGTTAGGTTCGCGCTGATTGGCCTGTTCAAAAAGGGTGTAAGCCTTATTGATACGGTTTAGAGTACCTATTTTGTTCAGTGGCAGGCGCACTATTCTTGATTGTTCGCCTATGGCCTGAAGAATGGATTGCCGTATCCACCATACCGCGTATGAGATAAACTTAAACCCTTTTGTTTCGTCAAATCGTTGTGCGGCTTTTATCAGGCCCACATTTCCTTCATTTATTAGATCCGGAAGACTCAAACCCTGGTTTTGGTATTGTTTGGCCACTGACACCACAAAACGCAAGTTTGCCCTTGTAAGCTTATGCAGTGCTGTCTGGTCGCCTTGCTTAATACGCTGAGCCAAAATCACTTCCTCTTCAGGGGAAATAAGTTCCATTTTGCTGATTTCCTGCAGATACTTGTCGAGGGAAGCAGTTTCGCGGTTGGTAACCTGTTTTACTATCTTTAGCTGTCTCATACAATTTATCATTAAATAAATTTAGCGCCAAGTTCATAGTGGTACTCAATGTATGCAAATATTACTGCACCAATCGCTTACCTCTATCTTGTTAAAGACAGTAGTGAATAAAAAAAGGTTGCCTGAAAACGAAGAAATTTTCCGTGCTTATTGCTGCTGGTCTGGTTTAGGCAATAAGGCCTTTCGTGACAATTTCAGTTTGCCGGTTTTTTTATCTATTTCGATAAGTTTTACCTGCACTTCGTCCCCAATTTTAAATACTTTTTCCACGTCGTCGGTACGTTTCCAGTCAATTTCGGAAATGTGGAGTAAGCCGTCTTTTCCTGGGAGGATTTCGATAAAGGCGCCAAAAGGCTGAAGGTTGCGGACTTTTCCGGTATATACCTCTCCGACTTCGGGTACGGCAACAATTTTCCTAATCCAGTTGATTGCTTTGTCGGTTGATTCCTTATCATTGGAAACGATATCCACGATGCCAAATTCACCTTCTTCTTCGATGACAATAGTAGCGCCGGTAGTATTTTGTATTTCCTGAATAATCTTTCCGCCCGGGCCAATGACAGCGCCGATAAATTCTTTGGGAATCGTCATTTGTACAATACGGGGCACGTGGGGTTTATAGTCGGCACGGGGTATGGTGATGGTTTTTTCCATTTCGCCAAGAATATGAAACCGTCCTGCGCGGGCCTGATTGAGGGCTTCGGAGAGTATTTCATAAGACAGTCCATCGACTTTGATATCCATCTGGCAGGCAGTGATGCCGTCGCGCGTTCCGGTAACTTTAAAATCCATATCGCCGAGGTGGTCTTCGTCACCGAGGATGTCGGACAATATAGCGTATTTACCATCGCTGCCGCTGATCAAGCCCATGGCGATGCCCGACACCGGTTTTTTGAGTTTCACGCCGGCATCCATCAGGGCCAGGGTTCCAGCGCAGACAGTAGCCATGGAAGAAGAGCCGTTAGATTCTAGGATGTCGGAAACTATTCTAATGGTATAGGGATTTTCTTCGCCCCAGGGGATCATATTTTTCAGTGCCCGGTGTGCCAGGTTGCCGTGGCCAATCTCGCGGCGGCCGGTTCCACGCATCATTTTCACCTCTCCGGTAGAGAAAGGCGGAAAATTATAATGGAGCATGAATTTGTTTTTTCCGTCGAAAATCACGCCATCGATAATCTGTTCGTCGAGTTTGGTGCCTAAGGTAACCGTGGTAAGGGACTGGGTTTCGCCGCGGGTAAAAATGGAGGATCCGTGGGCGGCGGGCAGGTAATCCACTTCGCACCAGATAGGCCTTATTTGGTCGAGTTTACGGCCGTCGAGACGTTTTCTGTCGTTGAGCATCATGTTGCGAACGGCTTCTTTTTCTACCTGAAAATAATACCTGTTGATCATAGCTTCTTTTGCAGCCCGTTCTTCTTCGGGGATAGTAAGAATAAAATCGGCTTTGATTTTTTCGAAAGCTTCGGCGCGTTCGTGTTTTAGGGAAGCTTGGCTGGCTACATCATAAATTTTCTGATAGGCGAAGTTTCTGAGATTTTCTTTCAGGGTTTCGTCGTTGGTTTCGTGGCAGTATTCGCGTTTGGCTTTTGATTTTTCAATCATGGCGGCCAGTTCGAGCTGAGCACGGCATTGGATACGGATGGTTTCGTGAGCAAATTTGAGGGCTTCGAGCAGGTCGTTTTCGGAGACTTCTTTCAT
>DAONFU010000116.1:0-6603 GCA_035403765.1 Bacteroidales bacterium | reverse complement strand
GGCGGAATAAAAATCTCCTTGAAGTTTTAGTATCATGACAACATCACCCCAGCAACTGCCTGGCAGTTTTTCGGGCAGCTTCGCTTACATTGCTGCCGCTGAGCATTTCGGCTAATACCTCTACCCTTTCGTCGGGTTGCAGCAGCTTCAAGCGCGTGAACGTAGTATTTTTTTCTTCTTTTTTATAAACCAGGTAATGGAAATCACTTTTGCCTGCTATCTGTGGCAGGTGGGTTATAGAGATCACCTGCATATCTTTGGAGAGTTCTTTCATGATGGCGCCGGTTTTAGAAGCCACTTCGCCCGAAACCCCGCTGTCGATCTCGTCGAAAATAATGGTTGGCAAGAGTTTTTTCCGTGAAATAATGGATTTTAGTGCCAGCATCAGCCGCGACAACTCCCCTCCGGAGGCAATACGGGATATTTCTTTCAGCTCTGAACCTTTGTTGGCTGAAAAGGTAAACTTGATTTCGTCCAGACCATCCTCTGAAACTGCCGGCAGCAGTTGATGGGCAATGGCAACGCGGGCATTGGGCATACCCAGTTGCTGAATAATTTCCACCACTTTTTGTTCAATTTCTTTAAAAACCTTTTTTCGTGCCATGGAAATTTTTTGTGCCGAGACCATTAAGTCTTTCTCACATTGACTTATCAGCGACTCCATTTTGCTGATATTTTTTTCAAGCGACGAGATGTTTTGAAGTTTCTGATCCAGCTCATGTTTTATGGCCAACAGCTCGTCAATAGTGTTGACATGATGTTTTTGCTGCAGCCGGTATATCTCGTTCAGGCGTTGTGAAACTAATTCAAAACGTTCGGGCGAATACTGGATTTTTTCTTCAATCTGTTCCATTTCGGAAGAGATGTCTTTTAGTTCGATGCAGGCGCTTTGAAGGCGACGGATATTTTCCTCGAGGCTGCTGTCGAACTTAGCCACCTGTATCAGCAGGTTGTAAACCGAATTTAACTGCTGGTTGATGCTGTTTTCGCTGTTGCTGAGCGAATAAACGGCTTTGCTGACAGTTGATTTTATTTGTTCTACATGATTCAGCTTCTCTAATTCCTGTTCCAGTGGCTGTTGTTCGTTTTCTTTGAGTAAAGCATTTTCAAGTTCGTTGAATAAAAAGTTGTAATAGTCGGCATCGGCTTTTGCTTGTTTTTCATGGTCTATCAGTCGCTGAAGTTCTTTTTTCATGTCGCGGTAGTGCGCAAAAAGCCCTGCATGGACTTTTACCTGCCCCGAGATGTTTGCATAACTGTCGATGGCCAGCATTTGGAATCTCTCATCGTTGATGAGGCGTGTCTGATGTTGCGAATGAAGGTCCACCAATCTTTCGCCCAGTTCTTTCATCTGCGCCAACGAAACGGGTGTGTCGTTGACAAATGCCCGTGATTTGCCCTCGGGATTGATTTCGCGTCTGAGAATCAGCGTGTCGTCATAATCAAGGTTATATGCTTCAAAGAAATGCTGCAGCCCATAGTTTTTGATATGGAAGGTTCCTTCGATGATGCATTTTCTGTTGGTGTCGGGCAAGGCCTGTATGTCGGCACGTTGACCCAGAATCAGCGATAAGGCATCGAGGATGATAGATTTGCCGGCACCTGTTTCGCCGGTAATAGCCGTATAACCTGCATAAAAATCTATTTCGATAACATCAATCAGCGCATAATTCTGTATTGAGAGGTGTGCGAGCATAGGTTATCGGTTTACTTTACATTCAGAATCTTGGTGTTAAAATCATTGGAATGGGCAGGGTCAATTTCTTTGAGGTAAGGAACCACCTGATTTTTGTCATTTGCAGGAGCCTGCGAAAAGATGTTGATAATCTCATCGCGTTTGGTGTCCATAAATACGGTGGTGAAATACAGATTTGGTGTGCCTTTGACGACAGTACGCATTTTGTCGATGGCGGTAACTATCGAAGTCCTTCCGTTAGCCATGTTTTCTTTCATATCGTCAAGACCTTTAAGGTGATACAGATACAAGCATTCCCTGAAACCGCTGTACGAATCGTTCAGGAGGTTTTCCACCAGCCAGTAGCGGTTTTTACGGCTTTCAAATGATTTCCATCCTTTGTCGGCGGTGTTTTGAGCCAACTGGACAATGTTTTGTGCTTTATTGTAAAACTGACTGCCACCTTTCATCATGTAAGAATCAAAGTCAATACCAATGATAATATAAGCGTAATAAGCAAGCAGCGAGGTGAGGTTTGAATAGAAGTTGTTGTCATCATAATCCATTGCCTGATTCTGTATGTATTTAAAAGAAATATCCTTGTCCACGATGTTGAGCATGGGCGAATTATAGGATGTGTTGAATATTGGCCTGCGGGATTGTATCTGCAAAGTGCCTTTAAAGTCAACATCCGAGCTTCTTTCGGAGATGTTGAAATAGAACGAACATTCAATTTTTTCTTCCTGGCGGTAAGAATAGTTGGTCCATTTACGGTTATTCAGAAATTCGAGCATGGCTTTTTGCATTTCCTCAAAAACTGTTTTGTCGCTACCGCTTATCTGGGAATGATTCACAGAGACACTGCAGAAGAGTTCCTGGGCACTACTCCGGCTGATATTGAATGAGAAGATAATTAAAACCAATATAACAAGTTTTTTCATATTTTATCTTTTCTTAATTTGCTAATTTCGTAAATAATATCTAGTGCTACTTCATGTTTTGATTTAAGTGGAAATGTTTTCTTTTCCGCTTTGAAATTAAAGAGCGTGACCTTGTTGGTGGGTTGTTTAAAACCGGCGCCTTTATCTTTAAGAGAGTTTAAAACGATGAGGTCGAGGTTTTTATTTTTTAGTTTTTTCAGCGCGTTTTCGTTTTCGTTATCGGTTTCGAGTGCAAAACCCACCAGAAGCTGGTCTTCTCTTTTGATGTTGCCCAGCGCAGCAAGGATATCTTTGGTTGATTTCAGATTTATGGAAAGCGGTGTTCCTGTTTTTTTTATTTTTTGTTTGCTGACCACTGCCGGTGTGTAATCAGCAACGGCGGCGGCCATAATAGTGATGTCGGCATCAGGAAAAGCTTTAAGGCATTGCTGGTACATTTGGCTGGCCGAGACCACATCAATACGCCGGATATTGGGATTTGGAGTTGCGAGGGTTACCGGGCCGGCAATCAGGGTTACGTTGGCACCGTTTTCGGCACATACGGCAGCAAGTTCAAAACCCATGAGGCCCGAAGAGTGGTTGCCGATAAAACGCACGGGGTCCATACTTTCGTAGGTGGGGCCGGCTGTAACCAGTACCTTTTTATTTTTTAAAAGGTCTTTTTTTTTTAGAAAATTGTTCAGGATTTCAACAATTTTTTCGGGTTCTTCCAACCTGCCGGCGCCACACAGGCCGCTGGCCAGTTCGCCTTCGCGCGGGGCGATGAGGTGGTGTCCGAAAGCACATATAGTGTTGATATTATTTTGCGTTGCCGGATGCTTGTACATATCGAGGTCCATGGCAGGAGCAAAAAATACAGGGCACTTGGCTGCCAAATAAGTAGTAGTCAACAGGTTGTCGGCCAGTCCCTTAGCCATTTTTGCCAGGGTATTGGCCGAAACAGGGGCTATGAGATAAATATCTGCCCAGCTTCCCAGTTCGATATGGCTAAACCATTTTCCATCACCGGGATTAAAACCTTCGCACATCACCGGATGTCCGGAAAGAGTGGACAAGGTGAGGGGCGTAACAAAATCTTTGGCTGCAGGACTCACCACCACCTGTACATCCGCTCCTTCTTTTTTCAGCAAACGAATAAGCAGGGGTATTTTATAGGCGGCAATACTACCGGTAATGCCAATAAGTATTTTTTTTCCTTTTAGCATCCTAAAAGATTAAAAATCAGTAGGGTTTTCTTTTAATGGATTACGAAAATACAGTTTGCTGTTGAGATACTCGTTGATAGCGACCAAGGATGGTTTGGGGAGTCTTTCGTAATATTTGGCAATTTCTATCTGTTCCCTGTTTTCAAATATTTCTTCCAGGTTGTCGGTTGTTGTGGAAAACTCCTGAATTTTATCGTTGAGTTCTTCTTTGATTTCGGAGGATATTTTGTTGGCGCGGTTAGCAAGAATAACGATAGTTTCATAGATGTTTCCGGTTTCTTTTGTGAAATCGCTGATGTTTCTTGTTACCGCCAGGGAGCCTACTTTTGATTTTTTGTTATCCATATGATTTGCTTGTATTTGTGTTTTTTTAAATTTGTGTCTGTTCTTTTGGGGTGTACTTTATTAACTCTTTTTCGATATTTTTCATGATTGATTTGGCTGCCTTACTGTATTCTGATTGTGGGAAGCTGGTGCTTAAAGAGTTATAGGCGTCACGCGCAAGTTCCAGTCGTTCTTTCTTTTTTGTTTCAATGCTATTTATGGCATATTCATAGCTTGAGGCCAGCATATAATAATAGATATCTTCTTTGTGCCTGGTATCGGGATAATCTTTGAGCACATTTTTGAAAGCCACATAAGCGGCCTGGTAACTTTCAATTTTGTAATAAAGCAGGGCTGTTTGGTATTCCTTTTTCTCTAATTTGGCACGAAGTTCGTCAATGAGTTCATTACACTTGGCCACCCGGCTGCTGGAGGGATATTCGTTGATAAATAGCTGAAACTGTTTGATGGCATCTATAGTTATCGTTTGGTCCAGGCCATATACGGGTGAAAAAAGATATTGGCAATAAGCCGACATATAATCGCATTCTTCGGAATATTTGCTAGTAGGGAATGCCGAAGAGAATTTGGTGAAATAATAACCTGCCTCGAGGTAGTCTTCTTCTCCGTAATAACAATAAGCATAATAGTAGTTAATCATTTCGGAGGTATCGTTGCCTCGATAAAAAATCAGCAATTCATCGAAAAGCTGCATGGCCCTGTGAAAATCTCCTTTTTCGTAAAGTTCAACAGCTGTTTTGTATTTAAGCCTGGTATCTGAACTTTTGAGCACCTGCCGGTAATTGTTGCATGAACTCAACACAATGCCCGCCAATAGGATGAAACAGGCCAGTGTAATACGCGTCGTTTTAAACATGGTGCAAAATTAGTCATTTTTAACTAAATAAAACTAATTTTCACAAAATATATTGTAGCAGGTTTTTATTTTATCAGGGTAACTGTTCCCTTCAGATCGTGTTTTTGCAGACAGACATCCATAAAACTAATCAGCCAGACATACACATCCTGAGGCATCTCTGAGCCCTTGTATTTTCCGTTCCACCCTGCCAGCGCATCCTGTGTATATAACAGCTGTTTGCCCCAGCGGTCGTAAATACGCATTTCAAAGGTCTCCCATCGTATGCCATTTCCTTTGCATATAAAGCTTGAGTTCTTTTCGTCCTCATTGGGCGTAAACGCATTGGGCACAAAAAAGGCTGCTTCAGGTGCTATGTAAATCGTATGTATGGTAGTGTCGGCACAGCCCATGGGTGTCAGTGCAATAAGCATGACCTCAAAATAGCCTGTATCCGAATATTGATGTATAGGGTTTTGCTCATTGGAGTTATTTATCAGGGCATTATAGTCGCCAAAATCCCATTCCCATGCAGAAGCGGCAAAGGAACGGTCGTAAAACCAAACCGTTGGCGATAGTTCCGTAGGAAATTCGGGCACCGAAACAAATTCGGCCTCCGGTGATTTAAAAACAGTTATCATATCAGGCCACAAAAAGGTGGATGTGCAACCATAAATTGTTGTCAGGGTCAGACTCACATCAAAGCTGCCCGGATCATAAAAATAATGCAGCGGGTTTTGCTCGTAAGAAAAAGTATAGTCTCCAAATTCCCAATACCAGCTTGCGTCATCAAAATTGCTCAGGTCGGTAAACTGCACAAGCATATCTTCGCAGCCTTCCTTCCTGTCGGCACCAAAAGTGATAACCGGATATGGGAACACATGTACGGTAATCGTGTCTGTGGCGGTGCAGCCGTTCAATTCGCCGGTAACGGTGTAGGTAGTTGTATTTGAAGGCGAAACGCTGATATAGCTGCCGGTTAAGTTGCCAGGTTGCCAAACATAATTCGTAGCGCCGCCTGCAAAGATTTGCGTACTGTTTCCAAAACAAATGTTGCCCTGCGCGCTACTGGCATAAATATCTACTGCCGCAGTGATAACAACATTCATGGTAGCAGGCAGGGTACATTGCCCCGTGGGTTCAGGTGTAAATGTGTAAGTGCTTGTCCCTGCCGTGTTGGTATTGATGGTTGCCGGACTCCAGGTGCCGCTGATGCCGTTGGTTGAGGTTCCCGGCAGTATGCCGGGCGTAGCTCCCACACAATATGGACCCAGGGCGGTAAAATCAGGGGTTATACCAGCGCTCACGGTAACACTCATAGTTGTGGTGGTGGCACATTGTCCTGCCGTAGGCGTAAAAGTGTAGGTGTTGGTCCCTGCTGTGGCGGTATTGATGGTTGCCGGGCTCCAGGTGCCGCTGATACCGTTGGTTGAAGTGTTTGGCAGTGTTTCTGGAGTAGCTCCTTCGCAATAAGGGCCCAGGGCGGTAAAATCAGGGGTTATACCAGCGCTCACGGTAACACTCATAGTTGTGGTGGTGGCACATTGTCCTGCCGTAGGCGTAAAAGTGTAGGTGTTGGTCCCTGCTGTGGCGGTATTGATG
>DAONFU010000115.1:0-6660 GCA_035403765.1 Bacteroidales bacterium | reverse complement strand
CCAAGGCCGCCAAAGGAGGTCAGCTCAATAACTTTATCAATACCCAGATAGCCGATAGATATCGGGATGATGATGGCGCTGCCCAGCACCACTTCTACAAACTCGTTCATCCATCCGGCCGACATGGCATTGAGTGCGATATCATCTTTCTTTTTGACGTAAGCCGCATAACATTGCACAGAGCCTTGTCCCAGCGACAGGGTGAAAAATATCTGTCCGGCAGCCGCCAGCCATACTTTGGGATTGGTGAGCGAAGAATATTGCGGTGTCCACAAAAAATTCAAGCCTACGGTGCCGTCATACACAGCCCCGTCGTGGCCGGCTTTAAGGAAAATAGCTTTGACGGCCAGAAAAATACCGAAAATTATCAATAAGGGCATACCAATTTTTGCCGCTTTTTCCACTCCTCCGCTCAATCCGCGGCTTAACACCCAAGTATTGAGCACCAGACAAACCAAAAAGAAAACAATAGCTTCGAACGGTATGCCGGTGGTGGAAGTAAACACATTGAGATAATTATCAAAAAATGCAGCCACACTGTTTTGATCCATACCGGCAAAAGTTCCCATGGCGGAATGATATACATACGACATAGTCCAGCTCTCGATATAGCAATAATAAGCCGCAATAGTAATATTTGAAAAAATGCCAAACACCCCGATATATTTCCACATCCGGGCTTTCGACATACGATTAAAGGCGAAAGGCGTGGTGTGATGGCCAAACTGTCCACCAAAACGGCCTATCGACCATTCGATAAACAACAAGGGAATACCCATCAGCAGAAAACATACCAGATACGGAATAATAAATGCGCCGCCCCCATTTTGCACTGCCTGAACCGGAAACCTTAAAAAATTCCCCAGGCCAACCGCGTTGCCGGCCATTGCCAGAATGAGTCCTATCCGAGAACCCCATCGTAAATTATTTTCAGCCATAGTATTATTCTTGATTATACAATCAGATATGTTAAGAGTACTACAATGATAAAAAAAAAATTATAATAAAATCAATTTTACAAAAAAATTGTAAAACACCTGATGTTATTCTAACTTTTAAAAAAATAAATATTCGCTGTAATTTTTATTTGGAACAATTATAAATAATATTTACCTTTGCACCGAAAAAAAGGTTGATAATGCACCAAACAAATCATATGATAAGTGGGAAGGCAGATAAGATATTGTCTAACAAACTTTTTGGCATTATCATTTTTATTGGTGTCATTTGGCTGGTATTTCAGGCAACCTTTGGATTAGGGCATTACCCAATGATTTGGCTTGCCGATTTGTTTTTTCTGATTGAGGATTTTTTATTGAAGGTAATGCCTGATAGTATTTTCCGTAGTCTTTTGGTAAACGGCATTTTGAAAGGCATCGGCGGGGTAATAATTTTTTTGCCCAATATTATTATCTTGTTTTCGCTGCTGTCTATCCTTGAAGAATCGGGGTATATGGCCCGGGTGGCTCTGGTGATGGACAGGATAATGCGGCCACTGGGGATGAATGGCAAATCGTTTATGTCGCTGGTTATGGGTTTTGGGTGCAACGTGCCGGCCATCATGGCAGCTCAGAGCATAGAGAACAAAAATTCGCGTATCATCACCATATTGATAAATCCGCTGATGTCGTGCAGTTCGAGGTTTACGGTGTATGTGCTGTTTATTTCGGCGTTTTTTCCTGAACATCCGGGCACCGTGCTCTTCTTTGTTTACCTTACCTCGGTGGTCATTGCCGGTGTGATGGCGCTGGTGCTGAAAAAATATATTTTCAAAGAAACCTATGAGCTGTATAATGAGGGACTACCTGCATACCGCCTCCCAAAGTTAAAGAGGATACTGCGGTTTATGTGGCATAATGCAAAAATGTTTATCAATAAAATCATTGGCGCCATCCTTATTGCATCAATTGTCATCTGGTTTCTGGGATATTTTCCGAATAACAGAGAAAACAAGAATATCGAATCATCCTATCTTGGCATGACCGGAAAATTTATTGAGCCGGCCATTGCCCCGCTGGGTTTCGACTGGCGCATGGGTATCAGCCTGATATCGGGCATTGCCGCCAAGGAAACTATCGTAGGCCTGATGAGCCAGTTGTACCAGACTGAACACCGGCCCGGGAGCGACAAGCAGAACCTTATCGAAAGCCTGCGAACACAGACATATACCATAGGCCCCAGACAAGGGCAAAACATTTTCAATCCTGTGGTGGCTTTGTCGTTTATCTTTTTTGTTTCGCTTTATACACCCTGCGTAGCCACCATTGCTTCGATACACAAAACCGTAAAAAAACGAAAATGGACTGTTATGGTCATCCTATACACCACCCTGCTGGCCTGGCTTGTTTCATTTATGATATATCATATCGGCAGCAATTTCTTGCTGTAATATGGGTTTCTCCTGACCGGTTTTAGCATGAACAGGGTAGAAAAATGTTTACATTATCTTTCTCTTTTTAAACCAGAGAAAAATAATGAGCGCCACCAATAACATGGCTCCCAAAACAATATAGTAGCCGTTCTGCCAGGTTATTTCGGGCATATGAACAAAGTTCATCCCATAGATACCGGCAATAAATGTCAGGGGCAAAAAGAAAGCGGAAAAAATGGTCAGCAGTTTCATCACATCATTACTTCTTTTGGCAGTTACCGACAGGTAAGTGTTCAGGATATTATTGGCATCTTCAAGCACTTCATCATAATCCACCAGATAGCTCAGGGTTGTTTCTTTAACATCCTGCAGCAACGATTTTGACTCATGCTGAACTACCACCTGGTTCAATACATTTTGGGTAACCTGAAGGATTTTTTTTATAATACGCGCTTGTGACTTTTGGTAGTACAAGGTTTCAATAGAAATAGGCGATCCGTTTTTAAGGAAAACCTCCCGCTCCAGTTGGTCCATTTTATCGTTTTGTTGTTGAAGAGGAATTTCATAAGTAAAAAGCATTCTGTCGATGATTCCTAACATCAGCTTTTCGCTATCCTCAAAGTCTCCGGCAAGATTTTCGAGAAACTTAAAGGATGCTCTATGAATGGTTATCAGCCTGTTTTCGTTGATAAAAAAAGCTATTTTATTGGTGAGCTCACCCACGGTGGCTATATTGTTTTGGGTAGTTTGCGAATGAGCCCTTAAAATCAGGAACGTATAGTCTTTAAGTTTTTCTATTTTGGGCAGATGCCCGTGTTCCAATATATCTTCCAATAGGTTGTAATCGATATCAAAGGGCTGAGTCAGCTCTTTTAACTCATGCTGGGTGGGGTTTTCAAGGTCAATCCATTCAAAACTATTATATGTTTTTAGCTTTTTGCTCATAAAAAAATACTATTAATGTCCTGTTCCCATAAAAGTATAGAAATATAAAACCTCGTAAATAACCATACAAATATAAACATTATTAGATTTTTGGACATGAAAATTCGTACGTTACAGCAGACAAAATATATAAGCTTCTGCTTATTTTCGTCCTCAGTAAAGCACTAAAATATTTTCAAAAACAGGTAGCTTTTTCGCGCAACAATAAGTCCAGTTCGTCTTGTCTGGCAATATAATCTGAATTACATGAAAGATACAAAGATAAACTACAATGGGTAAAGAATAAAAAGTTATATTTCCTTTTATTTGACTCGCTCCAACAATATGTAGATATTTGTTATTTATACTAAGAAGCAAAATTTAGAAGAGCAATACTTTCAGAATAATAAGAATCACAATTGCAAGAATCCAAAACAGCAGTACCAATAACCCTCCCGACATTTTTATCTTTTTCATAATAAATAATTTTCGTTAGCACATAATTGAGCAAAAATATTTATTAAACCTGCATGTCTAATTAAAAATGAATTAGAAGATTATTAAACCTTAATTAGAAAGTGATTAGAAATTGATTAAATAAAGAGCGGAACAAGAGATTTTTTTCATCAAAACTGAATACATGGTCAAAATTGGGAAAGCATTGCCTCATCTTGCCTCAGAAATACGACATAACTCACCAGAGTTATCTCTTTTTCAGGATAACAATATATTTCACATGATTTTTATAACTTTGCCTCAAACAAGAAATCAAATGAATAAGGCAAGCATATTGATTGTGGAGGACGAACAAAGACTGGCTGAAATTTTAAAAAAGCACCTGGAGGATTCGGGTTTCATCGCCGATATTGCTCATGATGGATATATCGGGAAACAAATGATTCAAAACAACAATTATAACCTGATTATACTCGACCTTAATCTTCCGCTGATCAATGGATATGACCTTTGCAAAGAAATTCGTCAAACAAACAAAAATGTGCCGATAATAATGCTTACGGCGCTGGGCACATCAGAAAACAAAATTGCCGGTTTTGACGCAGGCGCGGATGACTATATCCTGAAGCCTTTTGATTTCAGGGAGCTACAGGCAAGGATAAATGTTTTTCTCAGAAGGCCGGAAACAACCAATAATCATGATTTTTTAAAAATTTCTGATTTGGAAATGAACCTGAATAATAAGACCGTTACGCGGGCCGGTAAAAAAATAGAGCTTACAACCAAAGAGTTTGCCTTGTTGGAAACATTTCTGAAAAACAAAGAAAAATTACTCACAAGGGAGTATATAATTGAGAAAATTTGGGGTATTGATTTCGATCCCGGCACGAATATTATCGATGTTTATGTTAATTACCTCAGGAAAAAAATTGACAAAGACCACGACATTAAACTGATACATACCAGATTCGGCCATGGATTTTACTGCAGTGAAAACGAGATGTAATTTATGAACATCAAAACCAGGTTATCATTTCAATTTACAGGCATTATTGCTGTAATATTATTATTCTTTGCAGGACTGGTCTATTATTTTTCTTACACCTCTCAACTTGCCAGGTACAGAGAAGACCTGCTGAACAGCGCTAAAAATACTTCGATTTTGTTAATAGATGTGGTGGAGGTGGATTCCACTTTATTAAAAAAAATTCAGCGGACAACAATTTTGCTCGATGACGAAGAAATCGTGATTACTAATGAAGCCTCTGAAATGATTTACAGTAACAATGTAGAATATCTTTCTGATAAAATAATTAAGCAATACTCCCAAAAAGACGATATCAGCTATTTTTCTTTCAGAGAAAAAGATGGTTTGTATTATAAGCATCATTTCAAGGAGAAATACTATAGTGTTTATGTCATGGCAACAGATAATACGCGTATCAAAAACTTATCAGACCTGAAAAAGATACTTATCTGGAGTGTTTTGTTTAGCATTTGGTTGTCCACTATGCTCTCCTACCTTTTCTCAAAAAATGCTATCAGACCCATATCCAGGATTATTAAAAGTGTCAGGAAAATCAATTCGTTTAAACTTAGCGACCGTCTCCATGAAGGCAAAGGAAATGATGAGATAGTTCAACTGACCAAAACATTTAACGAAATGCTTGCCAACCTGGAAATTGCATTTAACAATCAGAAAGAATTTGTATCCAATGCATCCCATGAATTAAGGACTCCGCTTTCGGTAATGATACTGCAATCGGATTATTTATTAAGCAAGGAACGGTCAGCTGATGAATACCAACAACATATCGGCCTGCTGGTGGGCGATCTGAAAAAACTCAATGCCCTGCTGAACAGTTTGCTGGAACTAGCCCAGATAACGCATAACCAGAAAATTCAGCTACAGCTTGTCAGAATTGACGAACTCATTTATGAAGCCATACAACAGCTAAAAATTAAATATCCCACGAGAAAAATAATTTCAAGGATACAATATCCTGAAAACGAAAACGAACTGCTAATCAATGGGAATGCCGGATTGCTCAACATAGTTTTCAAAAACCTAATCGACAACGCCTGTAAGTTTTCTAACGATGATGTTAATGTTGAATTTCAGATTCTTGAAGAACATATTAAGATTACTATCTCCGACCAGGGCATAGGAATACCGGCCAACGAACAGGAACGTATTTATTCGCCATTTAAACGAGCGTCGAATGTTAAGTTTAAGAGCGGGTTTGGCATCGGACTCTCCATAGTGTCTAAGATTTTGGAAATTCATGAAGTGGCACTTAGCATCAACAGCAAGGAAAATGAAGGCACCCGGTTTACCATGCTTTTCAAAAAAAATAAAGGACAGCAAAAAGAAATTTCACCGGACAACTGAGAATATGGCCTTTATGAATCCAAAGGCAACATTCCCTTCATCATTTTTTTAATGCTGCTTTTGAAAATATATATTCAGGGATATCCTGATCAAACTTAATACTCGTTATATTGAATTCCGTACCCTTGCCGTCTTTCAGCACATCTTTATAAGTCATACTGTAAGGAAACCAGCGCCCCTGAACATTTCTGACATCCTTATAATCTATCTTTTTCAGAAGTTGTCCTCCTTTAGCAAAAAGCTCCTGTTTAAGAGGTACATATCGTGCGGTATCCACCCAGATTTTCTGAGAATAATAAGCCACATCAGCGACGATAGCCGTTAGTTTGAGCACCCAGGTTTTGCGGTCGCCAATCCATTCGCGCCCGATGATTTTTTCGGAATAAACTTCCTGTAATTTTCTGTCGTCCATCATGTCTTCGTAAGAAAGGTCTGAACCCATTACCGATTGGCGGAGCATGTTGCCTGAAATCTGGATGATGCGGTCGGTAGCAGGCGAATATATCCACAACTGCCC
>DAONFU010000114.1:0-6749 GCA_035403765.1 Bacteroidales bacterium | reverse complement strand
ACTTTTCTTAAGATATTCCAGTAACTTCTTCCATACGAAACCAAAATTTCTTCACCGGCCTTGATATTGCGCGAGGCAACAATAAAGGCCTCTCTTTTGATAAGCTGGTATTTGGCGTTGTTGCGCAATCCCTTGATGCGGGTCAGGCCCGCGGCATCATTGGCGTAGCGCCCCGCAGCCCACAGGGTGTACTGGGCATCGATGACTCGGTTTTTGCTCAGGGTTAAATAGTAACCGCCGTATCCCTCCTGGTTTTGATTGCGGCGTTCGCATTCTTTCAGGGAAATTTTATCGCCATCGTATTTCACGACAACATCGCCTTTTTTAAAATCTTTGGCTGCCCATAACCCAAGGCCCGAGCCGGGTATCTGCGATGGTTTTATGCTAATCATTTTTTTCTTTTATGAACCTTATGTTTCTTTGTAGTGTCTGAAAGCCAACTCGCCGCATGGCGGAGTCCTGGGTAATGTCCAAAAATTTTTCCTCTGTCAGTGTTTCCCAATCTGCCGCAGTCATTTTTTTTAGCGCAACGGAAAGCTGAAATTCACTGATTGCGGTGGGTTTCAGGTGTTTGTTCCACGGACAGGCCTCCTGGCAGTAATCGCAGCCGTAGATAAAACCGTTGAATTTATTCCTGAGACTTTCCGGCAAAGGATTTTTTTGTTCCATCGTCAGGTGTGAGATGCATTTACGGACATCCAGTTTGTGCGGGGCCAGCAGGGCGCCGGTGGGACAAGCATCCAGACACAGAGTGCAGGAGCCGCATTTTTCTTCAAGCGGTGTATCGTAGTTCAAAACAACATCGGTAACAAGTACTGCGATAAAATGGAAAGTTCCGGTTTTTTCGCTGACCAGAAGGCTGTTTTTGCCTATCCATCCCAGTCCCGCCCGTTGCGCCCAGGCCTTTTCGAATATGGGTGAGGTGTCCACACAAATCCGTGTATTTTCGCTTTCGGTTTGCTGTTTGATGAAGGCGGCCACACCCGCCAGTTTTTCGTTCAGCACCTTATGGTAATCGGCGCCAAAAGCGTAGTTCGAGATTCTGTATGGTAACTGGTCCGTGAGTTTTTCGCCGGTGTAATAATTATATAGTACCGCGATAATGGTTTTTGCACCTGGTACAAGCAGCGCCGGATCGGCCCTTACTTCGGGATTTCTTTCCAGGTAAGTCTTTCCTGCGTGCAGCCCCTCGGCAGTCCACTGTAGTAAAAAATCATATTCCCGCTGAAGTGTTTCCACGCGCGCAAACCCGCAGTCAGCAGCGCCTGTGTCGAAAATTTGTTTCTTTATCTCAAGCGATAATTCCCGGGTGTCCATAGAAGGCTATTCGAAAAGAGTGTTTTGCCGTGCCGGGTTTATGCGCCCCAGGTGGGTGTATGCTTTTTCGGTGGCTTCGCGTCCGCGGGGTGTGCGCATCAAATAGCCTTCCATAATTAAAAACGGCTCATAAACTTCTTCGATGGTGCCGGGGTCTTCGCTGACCGCGGTGGCAATAGTGGTAAGGCCTACAGGTCCTCCTTTGAACTTATCAACTATGGTTGTAAGGATTTTGATATCCATTTCGTCCAGGCCGTTTTTGTCCACATTCAGCGCTGTCAGGGCTATGTCGGTAATTTTCAGGTCGATGATTCCCGAGCCTTTGATTTGGGCAAAGTCGCGGATGCGGCGCAACAGCAGGTTGGCTATACGAGGCGTGCCCCGGCTGCGGCGGGCAATTTCAAAGGCGGCATTTTTTTCGATATCCACGTTAATGATGCGTGCAGAACGCTCAATAATGGTTTTCAAAATTTCGGCATCGTAATATGAGAGGCGTGTATTTATTCCGAATCGCGAGCGTAGCGGTGCTGTGAGCAGGCCCGAACGGGTGGTGGCACCGATGAGGGTAAAAGGATTGAGGGTGATTTGCACGCTGCGGGCATTGGGGCCGCTTTCTATCATGATGTCAATCTTGTAATCTTCCATGGCGGAGTACAGGTATTCTTCAATGATAGGCGACAGACGGTGAATTTCATCGATAAACAGCACATCGTTGGGTTCGAGGTTCGTCAGCAGGCCGGCAAGGTCACCGGGTTTGTCGAGCACAGGCCCCGAAGTAACTTTGATGCCTACTCCGAGTTCGTTGGCAATAATATAGCTGAGGGTGGTTTTGCCCAGTCCCGGAGGGCCGTGCAAAAGCACATGGTCGAGCGATTCGCCGCGCAGCTTGGCTGCTTCCACAAAAATTTTCAGGTTTTCCACCACCTGTCCCTGACCAGAAAAAGCACTGAAAGAATTTGGGCGAAGAAATTTTTCAAATTCTATTTCGTTTGATGTCAGATTTTCTTTTGTGGGATCCAGTAAGCCTTTAGCCATCGCGTAACCTTTTACAGGTGCAAAGTTACCAAAAAACCCGCACAAAAAACCTAAGCATCCGTTTATTTTTATATGTCGCGATATTTTTTGTTTTTTGGTTCAGGAAATTTATTTTTATTAAAGACATTTGCCAGATGTTTTTTTTTATTTAATTTAGCAAAAAAAATACAAATCACATCAGTATGAAACAAATTGTAGTTGCTATAGACTTTTCAAAACATTCCATCCATGCGCTGGATTTAGCCATCACCATTGCCAATGTGATACACGCACATATTATGATGGTGTGGGTAGATAAACCCGATAGTGATGATTCAATTTTTGATAACGCCGACCATGAGCACAGGCAGGAGGCCAAACAGCGGCTCGAGGATATGGTAACAAAGTATTCAAAACAACTGAAAAAAGGGAAACTCACTTACAAACTCAGGAAGGGCAAGATATACAAAGAGATTGCTAATCAGGCAAAATATAACGATGCCTACCTTATTATTGCCGGATCGCACGGAGTGTCGGGTTTCGAATCGTTTTGGATAGGAAGCAATGCCAGCAAAATTGTTACCTATTCGCCCTGTCCGGTTATCACACTCAGAGAGTCGTTCCCTGTGAAGAAAACCATAAAAAAAGTTGTGTTGCCTATTGATAATTCTACTTCCACCAGACAAAAAGTTCCCTTTGCCATGGATTTTGCCAAATGTTTTGGATCCGAAATTCATGTGCTGGAATTGCAGTCATCCAACCTAAAAGCCGTGCGAAACAAAGTGTCGAGTTATACAGCCCAGGTGGCAGATTATCTCACCGAAAACAAAGTAAAATTTATTGTAAAAACTATTGAGGCCGACAATATTACCAATGCCACCATCAAGTACGCAGAAGAAGAAAAAGCTGATTTGATTATTATCATGACCGAACAGGAACAGGAGTTGTCCAATATCTGGCTCGGCCCTTATGCCCAGCAGATGGTAAACAACTCCCCGATACCCGTAATGAGTATTCACCCCAAAGAGCTTGATTACCTGTCGAAGTAGTAAAAAAAATGAGAATTAGTTTTATCAGAATACTTTTTTGGGGCGTATTTTTATTAGCATCCAGGGCTGTTTGTGCCCAAGATAACTTGTCAAGACAAAAAATTACTGTGATTGAGGACCCGCAGATTGTTTCGCTGGTACAGAAACATATTTACCTGAACGAAAAACAAAAAATTAACGGCTGGCGGGTTCAGATTTTTTTTGAATCGGGTAATAATTCAAAGAGCCGAGCCCACGCCAAAAAAGGCTTGTTTATGACCTTGTTCCCCAATACCGGTGTTTACCTGATGTTTCAGTCGCCTTATTACAAGGTTCGCGTGGGTGATTTTCGGTCACGCATGGATGCGGAAGGTTTTAAGCAAAAAATTATCAGGGATTTTCCCGACTCTTTTGTGGTGAAGGATGAGATAAATTTTCCGGATTTATAAATAGCGGGAGGCTTTTCAATCCAAATCATAAAAACCAAAATAATTACCCTGTGTCTGTAATGAAGTACCCGTCCCAATCATTAAAAAACGGGTATCGTTCACTTTTATGGTTTTATATAAGGATGCGCCGATTTTGTATTCGCCCGTGTTGGTGATCATAGCCTTCTGAATAGTTCCACCAGGAGTGACAATAGCCCTTGCCACCCATAATTTATTATCCATCGAAAAGTGTGGCTTTTCAACAAATTTGGCGCTGACAATGTTTTCGGCCCAATCATAATAAAATATGCAGAGGTTTTCACCAACTGCAAATGCCTTGCAGTATACATCAGCAGGATTAACCTTAGTTTGAAAATTTTTGTTTATCATCTGCAGCCATTCAATTTCTCCGTCTGTATCAAATTTAACCAGCGTAATGTGTTTTATATAATAGGTCGTTGATGATGAATGCCCACTGCTTGAGTAAGAAGTCGATTCAATTCGTTGTTCGCTGCAATAAATTAGTTTGCCATTTATTAATAAAAGTTCAAATGGCTCCCTAATACTGCTTCCCAGCCACTTTTTGTGTTCGGGGAATTTAGGGACCAACGTCTTATTAATATCATAATTTCTATAAACTTCCTCAGCATCCGGATTTAATACATCCTTACTCAAGTAAAATAATTGTTGCGGGTTTGAATTAGAAAATGGTCCGGCAGGGCCTGCATAACAAACTCCGCTGAAAATCACTTTACCATCCTTTGAAAAGAGTGTTTTATATGAAAAACTATTTACATCAAACACTTTATTCATAATTATTTTGTATGATTGAGGTTTGTCGGCAACCACCACATATATAGCGGCAACTGTTTTTTTCATCTTGTCAGCATTGCTGCTGGCTGTAATAACAAGCTTGTTATTAATATAGTCCATTTTATCAATTCCGACACTAGCTTTTTCTCCGAAAACCTGGTCAAAATTGACGGAATCGGACCATACAAGTTTCAAGTCTTTGTCATAAACATCGATATAATGCATAACTGGAGCTGCTTTCAGGCTGAGTTTGTCGGGCGATAATATTTCCATATTAACCACAATCATATGAGAGCTGTCGTGAGATAAAATAATATCCGGCGATCCGGCAAATTTATGATTTTTGCCATGCAGGGGAAAATCTTTGGTTACCAAGGGATTCATGCTGTTATCTGCAATAACAATCCGGTTGGCTTCGGCATATTGAGACATGGGATTGTTATTTTCATCCATCGTGCCATAAATAACATTATAATCCTGAAATCCTTTGATGGCAAGTGTTACAGGCGATTCTGCAGGGATGCCCATTTCGGTCTGCAGATCCATGTTTTTGTCGTAGTTTCGGATAAAAATACTGTGCTTGGTTGCTTGAAAAGGCTTATTCTGCGGTATAGTAAAAACGGCTTTATAAGAATCCATAGAGGCTTTAATATAATATTTAAAATCATATTTGTCTTTATTGTTGTCTATTTTTAACCAGTGAATGTTATTTTGCGCTGATATGGACATGAAGGTACAAGCAAAGACCAAAAGTGCAATGAGTTTTTTCATGTTATTAAATTTATTAATTATTAAAGTAGCCCTAATAGTTAAGGAAGTTCAAGACATAGGATAAATCTGTGGTGATCAGATCGGTGCGGCGGATCAGTTTCTGTTTATTGCATTCAGGTCATTGAAGGCGATCTTCAGCCTTTCCACAACAGATTTTTCGCCGTTACGCAGCCAGGCCCGCGGGTCGTAGAATTTTTTGTTGGGTTTTTCAGGTCCTTCGGGGTTGCCGAGCTGGCCCTGAAGGTAGGCTTCGTTTTTCTTATAGTAGTTTAAAACGCCTTCCCAATAAGCCCATTGCGTATCGGTATCGATGTTCATTTTGATGACACCATAGGAGATGGCTTCGCGAATTTTTTCAGGTTCGGAGCCAGAGCCGCCATGGAAAACAAAGTTTACGGGATTAGGCAGGGTGCCATATTTTTCCTGAATATAATGCTGAGAATTTTTAAGAATGACAGGTTCCAGCTTGACGTTGCCGGGCTTGTACACCCCGTGAACATTTCCGAATGACGCTGCGATCGTAAATCGTGGGCTGATCCCGCTCAGTTGTTCGTAAGCATAAGCCACATCTTCAGGCTGGGTGTAAAGCTTTGAGCTGTGGATATCGCTGTGGTCCACGCCGTCTTCTTCGCCGCCGGTAATGCCGAGTTCTATCTCAAGTGTCATGTCTATTTTGCTCATGCGTTCGAGGTAACGCTTGCAGGTATCGATATTTTGTTCAAGCGGGTCTTCGGAAAGATCAAGCATGTGCGAACTGAACAAGGGTTTGCCGTGTTGCTTGAAATATTTTTCTCCTGCATCAAGCAATCCGTCGATCCAGGGTAAAAGCTTTCTTGCGGCATGATCGGTGTGGATGATAACAGGAATACCATAATATTCAGCCATCATATGAATATGCATGGCTCCGGAAACCGAACCGGCTATGGCAGCTTTTTCTCCTGTATTATCGAGTGCTTTGCCGGCAAAGAACACACCGCCGCCATTCGAAAACTGTATGATAACGGGAGAATTGACGGCTTTAGCGGCTTCCATGACGGCATTCACCGAATTGGTTCCCACCACATTTACAGCGGGTAATGCAAAATTATTTTGCTTTGCAATTTTAAAGATATATTGAAGATTTTCGCCGGTAACAACGCCGGGGCCTACTTTATTTAAAATTCCTTCTGACATAGATTTTTTTTTAAGGTTGTTATTCTGCTAAAACAAAAATTTTATTTTTTTTCAGTTCCACTACTCCGCCTTTAATTTCCAGGTAAATAGGTTTGTTTTCGGCATCGGTAAGTTTAATTTTACCTTTTTTCAACACAGCGATCAGTGGAGCGTGATTGTTCAACACCTCAAAGGACCCGTCTTTGCCGGGGAATTTTGCTTTTTT
>DAONFU010000113.1:0-6919 GCA_035403765.1 Bacteroidales bacterium | reverse complement strand
GCCCAGGGAGTCACAGGAAATACTGGCGCTACAGGCGCTACCGGCGCTCAGGGAGTCACAGGGAATACTGGTGCTACGGGTGCTTCCGGCGCTACCGGCGCCCAGGGAGTCACTGGAAGTACCGGCGCTACAGGTGCTACGGGTTCGACTGGTTCAACAGGGGCTACAGGAGCGACTGGTCCCGTAGGATGCGCAAATGCAAATTATATAATAAAATCTGACGGAACCGCTGCAACATGCACTCAGGCACCAATTTTTGAAACTAGTACTGATCCGTTTAATGTTGGTATAGGAACCAATACTCCGGATGTTGCTTATGTTCTTACCGTGAAAAACCATAGTACTGCAACAAATGGAATTTATTTGCCTTTGACTGGAGCTAGTGGTACAACTTATGGCATTAATATGCCGGTCAGCAGTCAAAACTATCGTGGCTTTATGTATACTAACTCCTCTGGTGGAAATGGTGTCTTCTTTGGAACAGGTAGTGTGCTGTCTAATACTAATATTGTTTCTGGTTATTCAGGCTATAGGAACTCAAGTGGATTAAGTTATGGGTTATATGGCATCAATGGTACAAATGCAACTTATGCAACCAATGCGAACACCTGGGCTGCATTTATACAGGGAAGAGCCGTGATATCTTCCGAAAGCACTCCAACGTCTGGTTTAGGTACAGACCTTGAGATAAGAAATACAACATTAGGGGCCACGGCACCGGTTACACTATCTATGAGACAAACAACTTCTTTGAATACTTCAGGAAATATTTTAGCTAATGTGAATTTCGGAGATAATTATGTACTCACTCCCCAAGCTCAAATCAGTGTAATTCGTGATGCGGCGGCTGGTTCAACTACAGATATGCCAACTGCTATGACATTTTCGACTATTCAGGATGGATCATCAGTCTTAACTGAACGGATGAGAATAAGTAATAACGGTAACGTTGGTATTTCTACCACAAATCCCCTGGAAAAATTATCTGTTGGAAATGCATCAGAATTCAGGGTAAATATTTCAGGCGATATTTCGCGTATTAAAAATGTTCCATATTCATGGCCGACTGCTAATCCGGGCGGAACTACAGGGGATTATTATTTGAAAAACAATGGTTCGGGCACTTTGACTTGGGATAATTTTGCATTGAATACTTTTGGAACTAATAATCAGGGTGTTTCCGGGACTACTGATGTCAGCATTAATTCAAATGTTTTTACTGATATCCCGCAGATGACAATAACATTTACCCCTGTTCATTCAATTGTTTATGTGCTTTTTACTATTTCCGGTTATGAATATGTTTATTCTTACCCGATGCAATACATAGATTTTAGAATACTTAATGGGGCAGCGGTTGCTGGAGGAGGTAATTGCACTGTGGGCGATTATGATGATATGAGTGGTGTTGTAACATCCTTCAATGGAGCACTGAATCTGGCTGTGCCTGTTACTGCCGGTGTTTCTACAACAATTAAAGTGCAATGGCGCCGGGATGGCTTGTACACAGCTCCAATTTACTGCAACCCGGCAACGGAACCTGATTATTGTCACAGAAGTTTAATAATAATTGATTGATTATGAAAAAAACAATTTTAATCATTTCCTTCCTGGTATTTTATGTGTTCATTGTAAATGCACAGGAAAAGCATGATATCAGAGGGATTCTTTCTGGTTTCAAGCCGGGCCAGATAATAGCATCTGATGAGGGTTGTTTTAATTATACTACACTCAGATTGACCGATTGCGCTTATGATGTTAATATTATTGGAGTATATAAATATGACCTGAAGTTGGATAACCCAAGAATTATGCCCAACCCGGTACAGCAGGAAGGCATTATAAAAGTTCTATTTTCAAATGAGAATGGTCCTGTAGAAAAAGGAGATTTGCTAACCAGTTCTTTAAAGCCCGGCACTGCAATGAAAGCTACAAAACCAGGAATGATAATTGGCGTTGCCATGGAGAACAGCAATGAAGGTGATGGCTATGTTAAAATAAGAATTATGATTCAATACGCGACACCTTCTGTTGAGTAAATATTTTATTGTTTGGGTATTGATATGTCTTCCGTAAAAATTGAGTAGCAGAAAACTGAAACGGATAAATATTCAAAGAAGTCATAACTAAGGGATTTTACTGTCAAAGGGAATCTTCAGATAAAATAGAAACTTTCTGATCATTATTAATTTTATTCTTTACTTTGCTGAAATTAGTCGAAAATTGTAATAAGCGGTTATGTCAATTCCTTTTTTTTGGTTTCTTATTCCCAGGCAGTTTGATATTAAGAAAATAGACAGGTTCGGATCAGATTCAACCACAAACAAAGGGCTGGTGATAAATAGTAAAAATAATGATGACATCACCGTTCAACTTTTAGGACTGATTCGTGAAAAGTTCACTCTCCCATTTGCAGTTTATCATACAACTAAAATAGAATTAACCTCAGGTTTTACAGAAGGTTTTTCTGCATTGATTTTTCGTTATGATAAGCGAAAAATTTATCAAACAGAGTCAGGGATGACCTGTTTTAGAATTACAAAATGCCTTCAAACGGAAGATCAAAATAAATGGATTTTAGGACAACTTATTGATTATTTTGCTTTTAGAAATATTTATCCCAATAAAGAAGTTGTGGCCAGGATTGATAATTTTACATCACCCTTACTTTCTGCCCAATTTTATATTATAATGGAAAAACTTGGCATCAGGAATTTCATGGTGCCATTTTCATTGAAAAATTTGTCTTTTTTAAAGGAGTTAAATAAATATTTTCAAGAGTATTCCTCAGAAAATGAAAAAGGAAATATTCTTGAACTTGAACAGTTGCGCAGCCAGATTGATGTTCTTGATAAAAACCTGATTGATATCTTGAAACAACGGCAGGAAATTGTTCAGGAAATGGGCAGATATAAAAAACAAAATAATCTGCCTTATTTCAACCCAGAACGCTGGAAAGAGATTTTAAAAACTCGTAAAGTAGTTGCTGGCAATTTAAATATTGATCAGGATATGATCGAAAAAATCTTTACAGCCATCCATCTCAACAACCTCAAAAAGATGCTCGAAGAAGAAGATTAGGCCAGGCCGTTATTTTTCATCAACTCTTCAATGTCATTGATTTCCTTGGGTATGGGTTTGCCCATAACACGGTTGCCAGCTTCAGTAACCATAACATCATCTTCGATACGAATACCACCGAAGTCCAAATATTTTTCCACTTTATCGTAATTGATAAATTCGGTGAACTTATTCTCTGACTTCCATAGCTTAAACAGTTCGGGGATGAAATATATTCCCGGCTCTACCGTCACCACCATGCCGGGCTGTAGTCGTCTTCCGAAACGCAGGTAGGCTGTGCCAAACTGGTCTATAGGACGCACTTCCTCGTCATAACCTACGTAAACCTGTCCGATGTCTTCCATGTCGTGCACATCCAAACCCATCATGTGCCCTAAGCCGTGAGGCAGGAAAAAGGCATGTGCGCCTTGTCTTACCGCTTCGCCGGTATCGCCCTGCATCAAACCGAGTTTTTTCAGACCGTCGGCAATAACTTTGCAGGCGAGCAAATGCACCTCCTGGTATTTCACACCGGGTTTGATTGCAGCAATGGCGGTCAGCTGGGCATCCAGCACAATCTGATAAATTTCTTTTTGCTTTTGCGTGAATTTACCGCTGACAGGCACTGTGCGTGTGTGATCGGTGGCGTAGTGATCAGGTGTTTCAAAACCGGCATCTATCAGCAGCAGGTCTCCCTCTTTCATTTGATTACTATGGTCGTGCCCATGTAATATCTCACCCCTCACCGACAATATGGTTGGGAATGATAAAGCCCCATTGTTGGCGCGGGCAATGCCTTCCATCTTTCCGGCTATTTCATATTCGTAAATACCTGGTTTTGCCATTTTTATGGCCTGGGTAAACATCTCGTAAGCGGTTTCCATGCCTTTTTCTATGCTGGCTTTCTCTTCGGGGCCTTTCAAACACCGCAGTTTTATCACAGCATGTATCAGTTCCATGGAGGCATTTTCCTTTAGTTTTTCTATTGGCAGGTCAAGCACCTGACTTAAAAATATTTTAGTATTGGGGTTATAAGGTGGCAGAAAATGCAAGCTGCGGTTTTGTATTTTTGCTTCGGAGATATATTTTATGTAATCTGTAAAAGGGGCAGCATCGCTTATGCCGGCCTGTTTCACTTTTTCGGTCAGCAGAGGCACCGGTCCTGTCCATATGATGTCTTCTATATCTACATCATCACCGAAAATAATTTCTTTGTTGTTGTCGATATCAATGATGGCGGCCAGCCCTGGCTCGTCGAGGCCAAAAAAGTATAAAAACGTGCTGTCCTGCCTGAAGTGATAAGCATTTTGAGGATAGTTCATCGGTAGTTCGGTGTTGCCTGTAAAAATTAGCAGCCCTTTGGTGAAATGGCTTATTAAATTTTTCCTTCTTTCGGTGTAAATATTGGCTGAAAACATAGTATTTTATTTTATATTTATAATTCAATGATTGTTATTATGAGATGTTTTTTTGCAGACTGGTGCCTTTCGTATTTAATGTGCGGCTTACTTTTTCATCAGTCTTTCGATGTCGTCGGCTTCCACTGGAATATTTTTCATCAGGTCCACAGGTCCCTTTTCGCTTACCAGAATGTCGTTTTCGATGCGGATACCTATACCTTCTTCTTTAATGTAGATGCCTGGTTCGCAGCTCAGCACCATCCCGGGTTTCAGCTCTATTTGCCTTGTGCCCACATCGTGTACATCCAGCCCGATAAAATGGGAATTACCGTGCATATAGTATTTAAAATACAGCGGATTCTCCGGATTCTGATTTTGCACATCCTGGCGTGAAAACAGCCCCAGATTTATCATTTCTTCCTCCATAAGCAGGGTAACTGCTTTGTTGATTTTTTCGATGGTGGTGCCAGGGACAATAAGGTTTTTTGCCTGTTTTTGTACACGCAATACCGCATTGTAACATTCCTTCTGACGTTTTGTAAATTTTCCGTTGGCAGGGATGGTGCGCGAAAGGTCAGCAGCGTAATTGCCATATTCGGCGCCGATGTCAAACAACACCAGGTCGCCGTCTTTGATTTCCACATCATTTTTTATATAATGCAACACGCAGGCATTAATCCCCGAAGCTACAATAGGAGCATAGGCGTGACCTGAGGCTCCGTTACGAACAAACTCATGGGTGATTTCGGCTTCTGCTTCGTATTCCATCATCCCCGGACGCAGCCTGTCGAGCATCCTTCTGAAAGCTTTCTCGGTAATGTTGCAGGCCTGCTGCATTATATCAATTTCTTCGGGCTCTTTGCAAAGGCGACATTGGGTGATAAGAGGGTGGAGGCGTTCAAAATTATGTAAAGGGTATTCTTTTTTCAAGCGCCTTGAAAAACGCAGGTCGCTGGACGGAACATCAGTAGAAAACCGGGCATTTTCATAAACATTGAGGTATATGTTCTCAGCCCGCATCACGAGGTCTTTCAGCGTGTCTTCAAAACTGTCGAGCCATTTTACATTGCTAACTCCCGAAACATTGCGGGCCTGTTCCAGCGTGTATTTGTGGCCATACCAGGTCACCATCTTGTCGTCGGTCTGCACCGTAAAAACAAGTTCGCGCATCTCTTCTTTTGGGTGGTCGGGAAAAAGACATAAAATACATTTTTCCTGGTCGAGGCCGCTCAGATAAAACATATCGGAGTTTTGGCGGTAAGGATGAAACTGGTCGCCGTTTCTTTGATACTCATCGCTCGAAAGAATAATAGCCAGCGAATTTTGTTTTAACTTCAGGGCAAGTTTTTGGCGGTTGCGGATGAATAATTGGGAGGGGATTTGTTTGTAACGCATTTATTAAAATTTATTTTATTAGTAAAAAATTCACTTTTAATTTGGGAAAATCATAGTTTCTGATATCTTTGTATCGTAAAATACAAAGAAAAATAATTTTTAGTAATATAGCGTGTTTTTTCAATATTTTTTCAAAACAGAATGTTATGAGCAAATTTTTTATGTATTCTTCCATTACAAAAAAAATTATGATGGGCATCTTTGGGCTTTTTTTAGCCCTGTTTTTACTGATACATCTCACGGTTAACCTATTGATGCTGGCCGGCGACGATGGCAGGTTGTTTTCCGAAGCTACGCATTTCATGACCACCAATATTCTTATCAAAATTGTGGAATATGTGTTGTTTGCTTCTTTTTTTCTGCATATTCTGATAGGTGTCGTATTATTCATTCATAATTGGCTCTCACGACCTGTGGGCTATCATGTGGTTAATAAATCGCATACCGAATTTTTTTCTAAATACATGATTTACACTGGTATAATTATCTTTATTTTTCTGGTACTGCATTTTATGGATTTCTTTTTTATCAGGATGGAATGGGTGCAAGCGCCAGCTGGAGTGGACAAGCATGATTTTTACCGGATGGCAGTAGTATTGTTTCAAAACAAGCTCTACTCTTTTGTTTACATTGCTTTTTTTATCTTTCTGGGTTTTCACCTCAACCATGCTATCATGTCGGGATTTCAAACGCTTGGATTGAATCACACCACTTACAATAAGGCAATCAAAATTGCTAGCACTTTATACGCCCTGGTAATAGCGGTTGGATTTTCCACTATTCCTTTATATTTTATGTTTTTTTATCAATAATTCTTTGATTGCAAGCAATTAATTACTAAAAAAAATTATTCCGGTTATGACAAAACTAAATTCCAAAATACCCGATGGCCCTCTGGCTGATAAGTGGACTACGTATAAGTCAAGCTGTAAATTGGTTAATCCCAACAACAAGCGCAAACTCGACATTATTGTGGTCGGGACCGGACTTGCCGGAGCTTCTGCAGCAGCCTCCCTGGGGGAATTGGGCTATAATGTGAAGTCGTTCTGCTATCAGGACAGCCC
>DAONFU010000112.1:0-6951 GCA_035403765.1 Bacteroidales bacterium | reverse complement strand
GCCAAATATAAATTAGATAAGGATTAACAGAGATGAGACACAACAGAACAATCAATCATTTAGGAAAAACTGCTGAGCATAGAAGCGCTATGTTGGCAAATATGGCATCATCGCTCATACTTCACAAACGAATTGCTACCACATTGGCTAAAGCCAAAGCCTTGAGAAGCTACGTGGAACCCTTGCTTACCAAGTCAAAATCAGATTCCGTGCACTCCAGAAGGACAGTCTTTAGTTATCTGGGAAATAAAGAAGCGGCCAAAGAACTCTTCAGGGAAGTTTCGCAAAAAATTGCTGAACGCCCGGGAGGATATACCCGCATCCTGAAAACCGGAACCCGCAAAGGCGATCAGGCTGAAATGTGTATCATTGAGCTGGTGGATTATAACGAACTCATGACCGGCGAAAAAGCAGCAAAAGCTGCTAAAAAAGGAAGAAGCCGCAGAGGATCGGGCAAAAAAGTGGCTGCAGAAGTCAAGGAAGAAGTAAAAACCGTGAAAGCTGAAACAACAGGTGAAAATTCAAAACCTGAAGTGAAGGACGAAGCCAAACCGGAAACTAACGAACAAGCTGAGTCCTCCCAAGATTAACAACGAACAGAACTATTTAAAAGGATAAAGGCATTATCTCTTTATCCTTTTTTTATTATTAATACTAAAAAAATTTATTTATGAGCAGAATTTCAAATATTTATGCACGGCAGATTCTTGATTCCCGTGGAAACCCTACCATCGAGGTGGAAGTTATGACCGAATCAGGTATTATTGGTACCGCAGCTATTCCTTCGGGCGCATCAACAGGTAGTCACGAAGCCGTAGAATTGCGCGACGGTGACAAAAAAGTATATAACGGCAGAGGAGTATTAAAGGCTGTACAGAATGTAAACAAAGTGCTTGCCGAAGAATTAAAAGGTATGTTGGTGAGCGAACAGACTATCATCGATAAAATGCTGATAGAAATTGATGGAACCCCCAACAAGGCCAATATGGGCGCTAATGCTATTCTGGGCGTTTCGCTGGCTTGTGCCAAAGCCGCCGCCCAATTATCCGGCCAACCATTATTTCGCTACATCGGTGGTGTTAATGCCCGCACACTCCCTATCCCAATGATGAACATCCTTAATGGAGGTTCGCATGCCGACAACAGTGTCGATTTTCAGGAATTCATGATTATGCCGGTGGGCGCCGAAAACTTCACGGAAGCCATCAGAATGGGGGCCGAAATATATCACAAACTCAAGGAGGTGCTCAAAAAAGCCGGATATTCGACTAATGTAGGCGACGAAGGCGGTTTCGCACCTATGCTAAAATCAAATGAAGAAGCCCTGCAGGTGATAATGAAAGCTATTGAAAGTGCTAATTATAAGCCGGGCGTGGATGTGTATATCGCCCTCGATCCGGCAGCTTCAGAATACTTCGACGATAAAGAAAATGTGTACCATCTGAAAAAATCTTCTGGCGAAAAACTTAACTCCAACGAAATGGTGGATTTCTGGAAAGATTGGACCAACAGGTATCCTATCATTTCAATTGAAGACGGTATGGCCGAAGATGACTGGAAGGGTTGGGCACTGATGACGAAAACTATGGGAAATAAAATTCAATTAGTAGGCGACGATCTTTTTGTTACCAATACCGAACGTCTGCAGGTTGGAATCGATAAAAAATGTGCCAATTCTATTTTAATTAAAGTGAATCAGATAGGCACCCTTACTGAAACGATAAATGCTGTGAATTTAGCATATGACAACGGGTACACTGCCATAATCAGCCACCGCTCGGGCGAAACAGAAGATACCACTATCGCCGATCTTGCCGTGGCCCTTAATACTGGAATGATAAAAACGGGTTCTGCCTGCCGCACTGATCGAATATGCAAGTATAATCAGCTGATACGAATCGAAGAAATGCTTTATGGTACAGGAAAATATCTCGGAAAAGATTTCAAATATCTGAAGAAGTAAGTATTGTGGCAGTATGTTTGCCATGATAATGCCCTATAAAAAAACCCACACTCTTTAGAGCGTGGGTTTTTTTATTTTTTTACTGTAACATTTACTTGTCGATAATAAGTTTTTGGGTGAGCAAAGTATTGCCGTTTTTCAACGAAAGAAAATAGATTCCTTTAGCAAGTGCTGAAACATTCATCGAATAATTATTGAGGCCTTTGCTTGCCTGATAACTGGTAGTATTTATGAGGCGTCCGGTCATGTCGTATGTACTAATCTGTATATCGCCATCGGTTTCTGCATTGTACGTAACATTCAGGTTTTCGTTGGCAGGATTCGGGTAAAGCATAAGGTCCTGGGGAGTATCGGGTTCGTTCATCATTTCTTCCATGCCTTTCCATGAAATGCTGCTGATGCTGGCTGTTAGTGTATAGCAACTGCTGGCGGAATAAGTGCCATTATATCCATAAACTTTAATGACGTAAGTACCCGCCGTGGCCTTGTTATATACGATACTTTCGTTGGTGGTACCAGAATTCTGCGATGTGGCAATCAGGGTAGTGCCATTTGATTTGTAAAGTTTTATGTCGTAATCGGCAGGTAGGTTAGTCAGGGTAACTTTTATTTTTTTCTGCGCCGAAGTATTGGAGAATTTGTAATAATCAACATCGGTAGAGGTTCCTATTAACGCATTGATAGAGGTATTCACGGCAATTGTCTTTGCTGTGGCCACCGTATTGTTCGATTCATAATTATCAGTACAGCCGCCAGCGGTCAACGTGGTAAATGTGGACAATCCTGAATAAGTTCCCGTTTCGGAACACACTGCCTGCACCTTAAATTCATAAATAGTGCCTGCGGTCAACCCTGAAATGGCTTTGTAATTGGTGGTGGAAGTTGTGGTAACAAAGGTGGAAGTTCCTGATGGCCGGTACTGAATATTGTAGCTGGAAGCTCCGGATATGGCTGTCCAGTTGAGGGTTGCCGATGTGGTGGTAATACCGGTGGCCGACAAACCAGATGGCGTACCGCAAGCTGTGGTAGCGGGGGGAGTGCATCCGTTTGAAACCGATAAGGAATACAATAGTCCGCCGGAGGCAAAAAGAGCCGCTATACGAGTCTTTTGGTTAGGTGTGAAGTTGGCATAGGATATATCATCGCTGTAATCCATAAAATTCATGTACATGATTCCTGGAGAAGTGGTTGTGCATTTGTCTGTTACTACTCCGGTATGCACACCATATGTGGAATTGGCCTGGTTGGGCACATCGGTGCAGTAGTCGCTGCCTGTGCACGAACCGCCATCATCGCCCCAAATATGGTAAAGGTTGAAACAATGTCCTATTTCGTGTGTGGTGGTTCCGCCTAAATTGTAGGGTGCTGTAGCCCCTGTTACACCAAAAAATTCATAATGAATTACCACGCCAAAAGTAGCGTTGACACCACTCGTTGGGAATTGGGCATAGCCGCATAACCCATCACTCAAAGGGCAAACCCAGATATTCATATACTTGGAAGGATCCCATGCATCCAGCCCACCGGTCGAATAATATTTGGCGCCATTGTTGGAATATGAAAATGATGTAACGGAGGTCTGTCTTCTTTCAATACCGGTAGTGGCGGCTCCCGAAGGGGTGCGCTGTGCCAGGCAAAACTGCAGGTCGGTATTCACCTTTAATGAAGACGAAAATGCCTGCATGGAGTGGGTGCTCAATCCGGCATAATCTCTGTTTAATACATCAATTTGTTCATAAACCCTGGTGTCGCTGATGTTTTGTGCGGTAGTATTGTAAATAATATGAACTACCACGGGCACGGTTACCGTTCCTTTTGCACTGTTGATATAGTCCTGGTTTTTTTCTATCCACTGTTGCAGGGCTTGTTCATAGTTGTTGATTCGTAATTCCAACCCGGAGTCGTCAGCTTTTTGTAAGTCCAGATATTCCATGGTTCCGCATTTGCGCTGAGCCTGAACTTTTGCTGTGAAAGTTCCTATAAATGCAATAAGAAATGCAAGGATAAATAGTTTTTTCATGGTTGATTGTTTTTTTGTGTAACAAATTTACTTTGCAAAATGGCATAAGTCAAGTTTTTTGAGAAATTTTACAAAAAAAAACTGCGATGAAAACTAAAAAAAATAGATAAAGAGGAAATCGAAAAGCATAGGTGGTATTAAATATTTTTTTTACACTGTTGTCCGGAAAAAAATCACCGGTTAATTGCAAAATAAGTGTATGATATGGATGTAAAATAATTGTATAAAATAGCTGTCTAAGTTATTTCAAAGGGTCATCCTTGTTTCCAATAATGGGTATATTGATGCCGCAGGATATGAAATGTAACAGTGAGATGTCGTAATAGGTTGTCCTTGAATTTATTAGATGTTTATTTTTTCAATTACCTGTATCAGGACTTGGGTAACATGCTGAACATTCTGTTGAAAAACCTCCAGCACCGCTTCCCAGCTCACGGCTTCCTCATCGGTTTTCCAACAGTCGTAATCGGTACTCAGGGCGATGGCTGCGTATGGTATGCCGGCTTCGTTGGCGAGCATGCATTCGGGGGCTGTACTCATATTGATAACGTCGGCTCCCCACAGACGGAACATATTGGATTCGGCAATGGTCGAAAATCGCGGGCCTTCGATAGTAATTACTGTTCCTGAAGGATGAAAGCGGTAGTTGAGTGTGGCGGCTTCTTTAATGATAATGTTGCGCAAAAGCTCCGAAAAAGGTTTGGCCATACCGGTATGAACAGGAGTGTGTGGCTCAAAAGCGTCAAAAAAAGTGTTTTTTCGGAAACGTGTAAAATCGATAAACTGATCCAACACCACCAGGTCGCCTCTTTTTATATGCTCGCGAAGGCTACCACAGGCGGTAGTGGCAATGATGTGGGTGCAGCCAAGTTTTTGCAATGCGTGAATATTAGCCCGGTTGTTAACGTGGGTGGGAGGGATGGTGTGTTCTTTCCCGTGCCGCGACAAGAATACTACGGGTACACCGCCAATGCTTCCTTCCAAAGGAGGAGATCCTGGTTTCCCATATGGTGTTTCTATTTCATGTACTGTGGCATTTTTAAATATGTTTAGTTTTTCGAGGCCGGAACCACCGATGATGGCTATTTTCATATTCTTATTTTTTAAACAAACGTACATCAAAATTTGTTAATTGCATACGGATGTTTTTCATTTTATTTTTTCAGAGAATTCATTCTTTTTGCTTGGATATAGCGTTGATTGCGATTCGCACATCATAATTTTTACTTATGAATAAGCCTATTGTGCCTATAAAACATTAATTTTGGGGTGCTAATAATCAGGTGGCATTAAATAAATTTGGAAATATCATGGCAATAAAAATTTTTCTTACCGGTGGAACTTTCGATAAGGAGTATAATGAATTAAACGGTCAGTTATATTTCAAAGACACGCACCTTCACGAAATGCTGTCGATGGGGCGTAATCGCGTACCTGTTGATACGCGCATATTGATGATGATTGATAGTTTTGATATGACCGACAACGACAGGGAAATTATTGCACAAAACGTGCTTAAAGCCGACGAAGATAAAATTATTGTAACTCATGGTACAGATACCATGGTGGAAACAGCCCAAGCCATTGCCAAAATAGTTAGGGAAAAGACTATTGTGTTGGTGGGTGCGATGATTCCCTATAAATTCGGCAGTTCCGATGGACTTTTTAATTTGGGCGCAGCCCTTGCTTTTGTACAAACATTACCCAAAGGGGTTTATATATGCATGAACGGGCGATATTTTAGCCCCGATAATTGTCGCAAGAATCGCTCTGTGGGTGAATTCGAAGAAATTAGGTAGAAAAACGCCGGCTGAATATCCAAAGACCATTTGTTACAGGCAAATAATTATGGCAATAATAAGAATTACTGCATTACAGCATTCGTGCCTTGGATTGCAACAGTTAGGCTATTGGCCTAATTAGCAATAGATTAGTATCCGTTTTTGCCCTCTTATTTATCAGGCATTGGTTTTATTTGCCAAGTGCAGCCAGTTTTTTGAAAAGTTCTTTTTCCTGGGGACTGACATTTTTGGGCACGGCAATATGTATATTGACATATAGGTCGCCTTTTTTCGAAGGATAGTCGTAATCGGGCATACCCATATTTTTGAGGCGGAATGTCTTTCCGTCTTCAGTTTCCGGGGGTATGACCATGTTGGCATGGCCGCTGAGCGTAGGCACTTCGGTTTTTCCGCCGAGTACTGCAGTACTTATGCTGATTGCGTGTTTGCAGAACAGGTCCTTGCCTTTGCGCTCGAAAACGGGATGCTGGCTGATGGAAATAATAACATACAGATCGCCGGGTACAGCGCTGAGTGAACCTTTTTTCCCCTTCCCTTTAACTTTTAGTTTCTGTTCGTCCTGGATGCCGGGTTTTATATTCAGCCTGATTTTCTCCTCACCAAGGTCAATAATTTTGCTGGTGCCAAAATATGCTTCCTCGAGCGTGAGATGCAACCTGGCCTGCAGGTTTGAACCTCTCTGGGGCTGTTGAGCAAAACGGCTTTCGTCACGGCTGCGGCCTCCGAAAAACATATTGAAAAAATCGCTGAATCCTCCGTCACTTCCGAACAAATCGCCAAAATCATCCGAAAATCCTTTGTTGCCAGTGTTGTAATAGTGTCTCTGAGAATAGCCGCCCTCACGGGGTTGCGAATAATTTTGGTACTGGCTCCAGTTGCTTCCAAGTTCATCGTATTTCTTGCGTTTTGCCGGATCACCCAGCACATCATTGGCTTCGGCTATCTCTTTAAATTTTTCTTCGGATTGTTTGTTCCCCTTGTTTTTATCGGGATGATATTTTATGGCAAGTTTACGATAAGCTTTTTTAATCTCGTCCTGCGTGGCAGATTTGCTGACTCCCAAAACCTTATAATAATCCTTGTATTCCATTTGACAGAGTTTTTTCCGAAGCAAAGGTTTTTCAATTTTTGTACCAATGTGTAAAATCTGACAATAATACAGAAAT
>DAONFU010000111.1:0-6987 GCA_035403765.1 Bacteroidales bacterium | reverse complement strand
GCATTACTTTTAAAATCAATAGCACCGGTTTTTTCATCGTAAACCAGATTTTCCAGCAGGGCATCCCTTTTTATTGCATTGTAAATATCCGGTTCATTTTCTTTGCTGAGGTTTATACATTTTGCATAACAGCCACCTTCGAAGTTGAAGATGCCGTCTTCGTCCCAGCCATGCTCATCGTCGCCAATCAAAAAACGTTTAGGGTCGGCAGAGAGTGTGGTTTTTCCGGTTCCCGACAAGCCAAAGAAAATGGCCGTATCACCATCTTTCCCCATATTTGCAGAACAATGCATAGAGGCAATTCCTTTCAATGGCAGAAAATAATTCATTACAGAGAAAAAACCCTTTTTGATCTCTCCGCCATACCATGTCCCGCCAATTACAGCCATACGTTCTTTCAGGTTAAAAGAAACGAACACTTCACTGTTTAATCCCTGTTCTTTCCATTGCGGGTTAGTTGCTTTACAGGCATGATAAACAACAAAATCCGGGGTAAAATCTTTTAATTCTTCTTCCGTTGGCCTGATAAACATATTTTTTACAAAATGTGATGCCCAGGCAACCTCGGTTATTACCCTGATTTTGATACGTGTATTGACATTTGCACCGCAAAAAGCATCGCTGACATAAAGCTTTTTTCCGCTGAGTTGTTTCTTTGCAATACCTTTCATATGCTCCCAGGTTGCTTCCGAAATGGGTTTGTTGTCAGAGCCTTTGCGCTCAGGGCTTGCCCACCACACATTTTCTTCATTTTCCGATTCACGGACAATATATTTGTCCTTTGGTGAACGTCCGGTAAAAATTCCGGTATCAACATTAACAGCTCCCATATTGGTAAGGAAGCCTTTTTCATAACCTTCAAGCTTATCGTCTGTTTCGTGAACAAACAGTTCGTCATATGACAAATTATGAAAAACTTCCTGAACATTTTCTATCCCGTAAACAGATAGGTCGATTTTCGCAGTATTTGAACAATTACATGACATAATATTGTACTTTAAGTTTGTATTTTGGTTTATTGAAATTTTTTACAAACTTACTAATTTATATAACGTTAATAAACACAAATCCTAAACAAATTAAAATGATTTCGTTTTAAATCCTATAATCCACAATACACAAAGCGTGCAGAAAAATGCCGCCTACAGTTATTGTGTACTTTAGATTAAATCTAATTAAGTCTTTGGGCTATTAATAATATTGCTTATGAAGCAAATACGACTGCACATAATCTTCAATACCTTCTTCCAGCGAAGTAAATCCCAGGTCGTAGCCGGCAGCTGTCAGCTTGTTGATTTTTGCTTCAGTAAAATACTGGTATTTATCGCGGATATCAACAGGAGTATCGACAAATTCCACGTGGGGAGTCAGCCGCATAGATTTGAAAGTATTGGTAACCAAATCCCAAAAAGTACGGGCCTCGCCGGTGCCAAGATTGTAAATGCCTGATTTTTTTTGTGTGAGATAGAAAAACATACATACTTTAACAACATCTTTCACGTAAATAAAATCCCGCATCTGTTTACCGTCGGCAAAATTGGGGTTATGCGAACGAAAGAGCTGCATTGTGCCCGTTTCATTTATCTGGTTGTAAGCATGAAATACCACCGAAGCCATACGATTCTTATGGTATTCGTTGGGTCCATAAACATTGAAAAACTTCAGGCCAACCCAGAAAGGCGGAGTATTTTTTTGGGTGATCACCCATTTGTCGAATTCATTTTTTGATTCACCGTAAGGGTTAAGAGGTTTCAGCAGGGGGATGAGACTTTCATCATCAAAATAGCCATATTCGCCCATGCCGTAGGTGGCTGCTGAAGAGGCATACAGCAGGGGCACCTCATATTCCGTACATAACGACCACATGGTTTTGCTGTAGTTCAGGTTGAGGGTGTCAAAAATGGATCTATCAAATTCGGCAGTGTCGGTACGGGCGCCAAGATGAAAAACGAACTCAACTTCCTGATGGTTTTCGCGAAACCAGTCAAAAAACACTTCCCGCTGGATATGCTTAACATAAGCTTTCCCGTTGATATTGTCTAATTTGTAACCTTTATGAAAATCATCAACAATAACAAGGTCTTTAATGCCTTTGTTATTTAGTTTCGAGACCATACAACTGCCAATGAAGCCTGCAGCCCCTGTTACCACAATATATTTTTGCATCGGATTTTAATAAAATATTTCTGGATAAAATTATGAGATTTAAAATAATCTGCAAATTTTGGTCTTTTCAATTTTCCACACCCTACTGTCCTAAAATACTGTTTTTCAACAATTCGCTCCTATTGTCCTAAGCCGTGACAGTTTTTATATTTTTTTCCGCTTCCGCAAGGGCAGAGATCGTTTCTTCCCACTTTTTTCTCAGCTTTCACTGGTTCTGTCCTTTGCACCTCCGAAGTCCTTTGATTTCTGGCTTGTTCCATACCTTCGTCGCGTCCGGCTTTCAGATTACTCATATCGGTCTTGCTCTGACGGGCTTCCTGGATATTTTCAGGATTCCGGAACGGCAAATCACCTTTCAGCAGGAAAGAAACGATATCCTTGCTAATCTTCTGCCACATGGTGTCAAACAGTTGGTGCGATTCTTTTTTATAGATCAGTAAGGGGTCTTTCTGCTCATAGGTGGCATTCTGAACGGATTGTTTCAGGTCGTCCATTTCGCGCAGGTGTTCTTTCCATGCATCATCAATAAGGGCTAGAGAAATACCCTTTTCGATGGCCAGGATAACATCTTTTCCTTTATTTTCGTAGGAACGGCGGAGGTTGGCAACCACCTGCAGCGTCTTGCTCCCGTCGGTGATGGGGATAGCAATGTTTTCGTAGCGCTTGGGATTGTTTTCGTAAACATCCTTAATTATCGGATAGGACTGCGTGGCTATTAGCTCCGCTTTTTTGCGGTATCCACTATAACCCAATTCAAAGAGCTTATCGGTGAGTATTTCTTCGTTGCTTCCAAAAAACTCTTTTTCAGTAAAGGGCGATTCCACACCAAAGTTGCGGAGCAGGTCGAGTTTAAAGTTTTCAAAATCGCGTTCCTGCTGATGTTCCAGCACAATACGCTGGGAAACATCATAAAACATATCCGCTATATCAACGGCCAGGCGGTCGCCATATAATCCGTGGCGCCGTTTCAGATAGATAACCTCGCGCTGTTTGTTCATGACATCGTCGTATTCCAGCAGTCGTTTACGTATGCCGAAATTGTTTTCCTCCACTTTTATCTGGGCGCGTTCTATTGATTTTGTAATCATCCTGTGCTGGATAACTTCTCCTTCTTTCAAGCCCAGGGTGTCCATCACGCGGGCAATACGTTCGGATCCGAAAAGGCGCATCAGGTCGTCTTCGAGCGAAACAAAAAACTGTGAAGTTCCCGGGTCGCCCTGGCGTCCGGCTCTGCCTCGCAACTGGCGGTCCACGCGGCGCGACTCATGACGTTCGGTGCCAATAATGGCCAGACCTCCGGCTTCCCTTACTCCGGGCCCCAGTTTGATGTCGGTACCACGACCGGCCATATTGGTAGCAATGGTAACAGTTCCTGTCTGCCCTGCTTCGGCAACGATATCGGCTTCTTTCTGATGCAACTTGGCGTTGAGTACATTATGCCTGATTTTGCGCAGATTAAGCATTTTGCTGAGCAGTTCCGAGATTTCCACCGAAGTAGTACCTACCAGCACCGGACGTCCATGTTCAACCAAATCAACGATTTCCGCAATAACGGCATTATATTTTTCACGTTTTGTTTTGTACACCAGATCCTGGAAATCCTTACGGATTATAGGCTTATTAGTAGGGATTACTACCACGTCGAGTTTGTAAATATTCCAGAATTCACCGGCTTCGGTTTCGGCAGTACCGGTCATACCCGCCAGCTTCTTGTACATACGGAAATAGTTCTGCAGGGTGATGGTTGCATAGGTTTGGGTAGCCGCCTCAATTTTTACATTTTCTTTGGCTTCCACGGCCTGATGTAGTCCGTCGGACCAGCGCCGGCCTTCCATAATACGACCGGTTTGTTCATCAACAATTTTTATTTTGTTATCAATAATAACATAATCCACATCTATTTCGAACAGCGAATAGGCTTTGAGAAGCTGCGTTACCGTATGTACCCGTTCTGATTTGACTTCATACTCCTGCAGCATTTCATTTTTCCGCACCAAGCGTTCATTGTCCGACAGGTTTTGTTTTTCCAGTTCGGCAATTTCATTACCTATATCGGGCAAAATAAAAAAACGTGCATCATCGGTGCCAGAGGTTATCAGGTCGATACCTTTTTCGGTAAGGTCCACTGAATTATTTTTTTCGTCAATAACAAAAAACAGTTCATCGTCAATGATGTGCATATTTTTGCTTTGCTCCTGCATATAAAAATTCTCGGTTTTCTGCATCAGGGCACGCATACCCGGTTCGCTGAAGAATTTTATCAGGGCTTTATTTTTCGGCAACCCATGATGGGCACGCAGCAACAACACACCGCCCTGTTTTTCGTTTTCAGAGCTCAGGGGTTCCTGCGAGAGAAGTTTTTTAGCTTCTGCCAGCATATTGGTTACAAGATTTTTTTGTGCATTATAAATCTTCTGGACATTAGGCCGGAAATTTTCAAAAAGCTGGTTTTCGCCTTTAGGCGTTGGACCTGAAATAATAAGCGGCGTACGGGCGTCATCAATCAACACCGAGTCCACCTCATCCACGATGGCGTAATTATGTTTGCGCTGCACCAGTTCTTCGGGCGAGCGGGTCATATTATCCCTGAGGTAGTCAAACCCAAACTCATTATTGGTTCCGTAAGTGATATCGGCTAAATAGGCATTTTTACGCGATTCGGAGTTGGGTTCGTGTTTATCGATACAATCAACAGTAAGTCCGTGAAACAAAAATAACATCCCCATCCATTCGGAGTCGCGGCGTGCGAGGTAGTCGTTCACCGTAACAATATGTACGCCTTTTCCTGGTAAGGCATTAAGATAAACCGGCAGGGTTGCCACCAGCGTTTTTCCTTCACCGGTAGCCATTTCCGATATTTTTCCCTGATGCAGCACTATGCCGCCGATAAGCTGCACATCATAATGCACCATATCCCATTTTATTTTGGTTCCTCCCGCCATCCAGGCCGAGTCATAATAAGCCTTATCCCCGACAATATTGATGCTTTCGAATCTGGCGGCCAGATCACCATCCATAGGCGTAGCCGTAACTTCCACTTTTTCGTGGTCGGTAAACCTTTTGGCAGTTTCTTTTACTACTGCAAAAGCTTCCGGTAGAATATCATTAAGAATTTCCTGGGTTTTCTCATAAACCATTTTTTCCATCCGGTCGATTTCCAGATAAATCTCTTCTTTATCATCAATAGACACCGTTTCATCGTTTTCGGCTTTTTCCTTCAGCGCAGCCATCTGCTCTTCATCTTCGCGGACATACTCGAAAATGCGTTCGCGAAACTCACGGGTTTTAGCTCTGAGGCCATCGTTTGACAATTGAGAAATAGCGGGATAAACTTCCAAACACTTTTGCAGTATAGGTTGTAAGTTTTTTATATCACGGTCGGATTTTGTGCCTAAGAATAGTTTTAAAAAATTTGCCATACATCAATAACATTACAAAATAATCTGCAAAAATACATAAAATGCCGGATGTGCATTTTGAAAATTGAAAATAATATATGATTTCATTTTGCTGTTATCATTATTATTTATACTTTTGCACTCCCAAAATTGGGAAAATCAAAATTATTAATTATTAAACAACTAAGGAAATGACAAAACATTATGAAACCGTTTTCATTTTAACTCCCGTTTTATCTGAAGATCAGGTAAAGGAAGCGGTAAAAAAGTATCATGATTTCCTTTCAGAAAAAAAAGCTGAAATCGTGGTATCGGAAAGTTGGGGATTGCGCAAACTGGCCTACCCCATCCAAAAAAAATCTTCAGGGTTTTACCAACTCATCGAGTTTATGGCTGAACCAAACATTATTGCTGACCTGGAAATTGCCTACAAACGCGACGAAAGGCTCCTGCGCTTTCTTACCATCTCCCTCGACAAACATGCTGTTGCTTACAGGGAAAGAAAACGTGCTGAAAAGCAAAATACCGAAAAAGCTTAATTCAATTGTAAAACCAAAAACATTAAAAACATGGCACAATCCGACAGCGAAATCAGATATTTAACTCCGATTAACGTAGATGTTAAAAAGAAAAAATATTGCCGTTTCAAAAAACACGGCATAAAATTCATCGACTATAAAGACGCAGATTTCTTATTGAAATTCATCAACGAGCAAGGTAAAATATTACCCCGCCGACTGACCGGAACTTCCTTAAAATATCAGCGCAAACTGGCTAAAGCAATAAAAAGAGCCCGTCATCTGGCGTTATTACCCTATGTGGCAGATTTATTAAAATAAGGAGGAACAACTATGAAAGTTATTTTAAAACAAGATGTAACCAACCTGGGTTACGCCAACGAAATAGTGAAAGTAAAAAACGGGTACGCCCGCAATTACTTGATCCCTAAAGGTATTGCTATCATGCTGACACCTTCTTCCGAAAAAGAACATACTGAATTGATGAAACAAAGAACTTTTAAAGAAGAAAAAATACGCAAAGAATCCGAAACCCTGGCCAAAGCACTGGAAAACATTGTGGTTAAAGTGGGTGCTAAAGCCGGAACTTCAGGAAAAATCTTCGGCTCGGTTAATGCAATTCAGATTGCCGATGCTATTAAAGAACAGTTCAACTACGATATCGACCGCAAAAAAATTGTGGTGGACGGAGAAAGCGTAAAAGAACTCGGCACCTATGCTGCAAAAGTTAACATTTATAAAGACATTAAGGTGGATATCAAATTTGAAGTAATCGCTGAATAAAGACATTTCTTTATAATTGGTTGTTATCTAAAAATTCCCGGCCCGAAAGCCGGGATTTTTTTTTATTTTTGTACCAGATATGCTCACAAAAAATACCATCAAATATGTTAAATCATTATGCG
>DAONFU010000110.1:0-7010 GCA_035403765.1 Bacteroidales bacterium | reverse complement strand
AAGACGGAACTTTTCACGGGGAAGATTTTAAAGGGCATAAAGGATTTGATGTGGCTCAATTTGTCCGGTGGCTGAAAGAACTCGGCTTTGAAGAAATTACGCACCAGCGGTGTTACACCATTAAACGGCCTGACGCTGATAAGGTAAAAGAATATCCGGTTTTTTTAATAACGGGAAAAAAGTGATGTAAAACTAATTTTAACAACCTAACTTTCCCCGGGATTTATACACTACACTCTATAAGACGCTGTATCCTATACTGCTTGCGCTTTAGCCTTAATTTTTACCCCTTTTGAAGTTTTATTTACGAATTCATTTTGGTATTACTCCAATAAACCTAATGAATCCAATGCGAAATTTAGATTTAGTAATGGTTATCCTGATAGTGCAGTGATTGAAGTTAATTGCTAATTCGCTATTCGACAATAAAAGATACTTTACCGGCATTGGTATTTGCAGCCCCGATGAGAATCGAACTCATGTTTTTAGACTGAGAATCTATTTTCCTAACCACTAGAAGACGGGGCCGTGTGGTATGAGTATTGAGTATGAACGCTTGTTCCGAAACAAAATTATAACATTTTTTTGGTTTAGGAAGTAATTTGAAAAATTTTCAGACCTAATGTCAGAAAAAGCAAAATGCCTGTAATATCAATGCATACAGGCATTTTTTTGTAGCCCCGACAAGAATCGAACTTGTATTTAAAGTTTAGGAAACTTCCGTTCTATCCATTGAACTACGGGGCCAATATTTTTTGCAAAGATAATTTATTTCACCACACAACCGTTATGAAATGCTTCCGAGGGGCTTACAAAACATAATTTACCTTCGCTGTTTTCAGCCATCAGTATCATGCCCTGCGAAGGAATTCCCTTGATTTCTTTCGGGGCAAGGTTGGCAAGCATCACCACTTTTTTACCAATGATTTGTTCGGGTTGATAATATTCGGCAATACCCGAAACCACTGTCCTTATATCAAGGCCGGTATCGAGTTTCAGCTTTAAAAGTTTTTTTGTTTTGGGCACAACTTCGGCCTCCAGTATGGTGGCAGTCCTCAGATCCATGCGGGTAAAATCATCGTATTGTATCACTTCTTTAGCCGGTTGTAAAACGATGTTTTTTGCCTGGTTTTCTTTTTTGGTATCGTTGAGTTTTTTCAATTGAAAGTCGATAGCATCATCTTCAATTTTTTCGAACAAGAATTCGGGGTTGTTGATTTTATGCCCCGGCTTTAATAACTCCCGGTTTCCAGCATCATCCCAGCAGTGTGGCGGAAAGTTAAGCAGGTGGCAAAGTTTTTTCGCACTAAAAGGCAAAAACGGCTCCATCACAATGCTCAGGTTTGCACAAATCTGAAGTGCAATATTCATAATGGTTTTCACACGTTCGGCGTCGGTGTTGATTAGCTTCCAGGGTTCGGTTTCGGCAAGGTATTTATTGCCGAGGCGCGCCAGGTTCATAGTTTCGGCAAGCGCTTCACGGAAACGAAACACATCGAGACTCCCTGCAATAGTTGACGGGAATTTTGACAGTTCGTCCAGCACCTGATTGTCGTAATCAGTAGATGTGGAACAGGCCGGTACTTCGCCGTTGTAGTATTTGTGAGTAAGTACCAGCGCGCGGTTAATAAAATTACCGAAAATAGCCACCAATTCGCTATTGTTGCGTGCCTGAAAATCTTTCCAGGTAAAGTCGTTATCTTTTGTTTCCGGCGCTGCGGCAGTCAGGGTGTATCTTAACACATCCTGCTTTCCCGGGAATTCTTCCAGGTATTCGTGCAGCCATACCGCCCAGTTGCGGGAGGTTGATATTTTGTCTCCTTCGAGGTTTAAAAACTCGTTGGCCGGCACATTGTCGGGAAGGATGTAACTGCCCTCGGCATGCAATATTGACGGGAACACAATACAGTGAAACACGATATTGTCTTTACCGATAAAATGCAACAACCTGGTTTCTTTGTCTTTCCAGTATATTTCCCAGTTTTTTCCTTTAGTTTCCGCCCATTCTTTTGTTGCGGATATATAGCCTATAGGCGCATCAAACCAGACATACAGCACTTTGCCTTCGGCACCTTCTACAGGCACCTTCACGCCCCAGTCGAGGTCGCGGGTTACGGCCCTTGGCTGCAAACCCTGGTCAAGCCATGATTTGCATTGCCCGTAAACATTGGTTTTCCATTCTTTGTGTTCTTCCAGTATCCATTGCCTGAGCCAGGGTTCGTATTTGTCGAGAGGCAGAAACCAGTGTTTGGTTTCTTTCAGCACGGGGGGATTGCCGCTTAACACCGATTTGGGATTTATCAGGTCGGTGGCGTTGAGCGAGGTGCCGCATTGTTCGCACTGATCGCCGTAAGCCCGTTCATTATTACAATGTGGGCACGTCCCTGTGATATAGCGGTCGGCTAGAAACTGCTTAGCTTCTTCATCATAATACTGTTGAGTAACTTTTTCAATAAATTCGCCCTTTTCGAAAAGCGTTTTAAAAACTTCTGCAGATGTTTCGTGATGAATTTTATTGGAAGTGCGCGAATAAATATCAAAAGAAATTCCGAATTCTTCGAAAGCCTTTTTGATGATATGGTGATACTTATCCACGATATCCTGAGGCGAACATTTTTCGTTCCGGGCTTTTATGGTAATAGGCACACCGTGTTCGTCGGAGCCGCCGATAAAAACAACATCTTCGCCTTTAGAGCGTAAGTAGCGTGCATAAATATCGGCAGGCACATATACGCCGGCAAGATGGCCGATATGCACAGGGCCGTTGGCATAAGGCAGTGCAGACGTTATGGTGGTGCGTTTATAATTTTTTTCCATTGGGTTCCTTTTCTTTTAAGAATGTGCAAAATTAATTAATTCGGTTTATCTTTTCATCTCAAATGTACATATCTGGGCTGAAGCCCGATAATTCTGATAATGTTGTAAGGACGGCCTTAAAGCTAGCACTACACATCTTTAGCATAAATAAGGACTTTAGTCATGACCATCCATTTATGATAAAAATAAAAGTATTAGTTTTGAATCCTGAAACTCAAAACAACAATTTGGATAGGCAACTGAATATTATGCCGGCTCCCTAAGCTATTCTGTAATGAATTCTACAAGAAAGTATATTGATGGGCAGGAAGCACATCACAAAACTAAGACATTTGCACAGGAATATGAAGAATTTATCAGGACTGAAAATGATCAGCATCTATCTAGTTAAGGACTTTAGTCATGACTATCTCAATAAATACACATTATGAAAGCTCCCTCCTATCTCAGTAAGGGCGACAAAATAGGCATCGCAGCCCCTGCCCGGAAAATCAGCATAGAAGAGCTACGTCCTGCCATAAATACTTTTGAGGACTGGGGTATGGAGCCTGTCTTTGCCTCCAACCTTTTTTGCAGTGATAACCAGTATGCGGGCCCCGATGACGAACGTCGCAATGGTTTTCAGGAACTGCTGGACAATCATGAAATAAAAGCCATCATTTGCGCAAGGGGTGGTTATGGCTCCATGCGTATCATTGACAGTCTGAATTTTTCAGAATTCAAAAAAAATCCCAAATGGATAGCTGGGTACAGTGATGTTACCGTGTTTCATTCGCACCTCCACAAACTATTTGAAACAGAAACCCTGCATTGCACCATGCCGCTGAATTTTGAAAACAATACCCGGGAAGCTTTAGAAAGTTTGAGAAAAGCCTTGTCGGGTGAACCCATCGCCTATTCAGCGCCCGGCCATGAATTGAATAAGACAGGAACTGCCAACGGAATAATAACCGGCGGCAATTTATCCATCTTGTATGCGCTGAGCGGCTCTGTTTCAGACATAGACACCAAGGACAAGATTTTATTTATCGAAGACCTGGAAGAATACCTTTACCACATCGACCGCATGATGGTACAGCTCAAGCGCAGCGGCAAGCTTCAAAACCTGGCGGGGCTTATTGTTGGCGGAATGAATAATATGAACGACAACACCATACCTTTTGGAAAAACGGCCTGCGAAATCATCGCCGAACATGTGTCAGCGTATGATTATCCTGTGTGTTTCGGGTTTCCTGCCGGACATATTGACGACAACCGCACATTGATTTTAGGGCGAAAAATCAGCCTGTCCGTTGCAGACAAAACTGAATTAGTGTTTGAATAACATACGATAATAGGATGGTAGCTGATTTGAGGTAACCGCATTATTTTGCGTTTTGTGTGCCGGCCTTTATACGAGAAATTTATAGTTCAGCGGAATAATCAGTTTTATGCTGGTACCCCTTGCTTTGCCTGCCGTATCATATAAATCAGTGATTTCGAAGCCGGCTTTTTCGGTATTATACGTATTATAAATGTCAAAAAACTTCTTCAGGGTTTTTAATCCGAACCCGGTTGATTTTGTATTCAGCTCTCCTGCTTTTTCCCTTCCAACGCCATCATCGGTAATTTCGGCCACCAGATTACGATGGTCCATAGCAATGTCAACCTTCAGCCGCCCGGGAGACTTTTTATGCTCCAGGCCATGTTTCATAGCGTTTTCAACAAAAGTTTGAATACACATTTTGGGAATTTCGAAACTCAGGTTGGTTTTGTCCGAAACGCTCACCGTATAATCGAAACGTTCGCCAAAGCGGAATTTCTGTAAAATAAGATAATTATTAATAAAATCAATTTCATCATACAGCGGTCGCAAAATTTTATCGTTGTTTTGTAGGGAGTTGCGCAATAAATTCGACACCTTGACAAAATAAGAATAGGCCTTTTCCACATTATTTTCCTGCACTTCGACGCCAATAGCTGTAATGGCGTTAAACACAAAATGCGGATCCATCTGGGCATTGATAGTTTTAACCTGCAAACTAATCAATTCTTTTTCAATGGCCAATTGCTTGATTTCTTTTTTTCTTTTGGCCTGCATAATTAAATAAACCACTCCGCCAATAATATAGATAAAAATTGATGACATGATGGCAATAAACCACCCGGTTTGCCAAAAAGCGGCATGTATTATAAAATCTACCTTTAACGGTTTTTCTGTCCACACGCCGTCGGCATTGCAAGCCATGATTTCCAAAACATAATTTCCGTGCGAAAGGTTGGTATATACCACGCTATTATCGGTGCTTGGTTCCGACCAAGCCTCATTGTAGCCCGATAATCTGGTTTTATATACTACTTCTTCGGGGCATGAATACGAAACTCCGCAGTAAGAGATTCTGATGTTGTTAAATTTGTGATTAATACCGATGGGCTGATTCTTATCATAAAACTCATCGCCTGCCAGTTCCCAATTAAGATTTCTTCCGGATATTTCGAAAGATTGAAGATAAAGGACAGGAGGAAACTTGTTTTTTGTAAGCCGGTCGGGCATAAATTTTACCACGCTTTCGGAGGTAGGTATCCACACATTGCCCTGCCTGTCGATACAGGTCCCGTTTTGCCCGCATTCTATCCCAATGAAGCCGTCGTTGCGGTCGAAAAACTCACAGCAATCGGGATTATAAGAATAAAATGCATCCAGATCAATATACAGAAAACCATGAACATTTCCGGCTATTATATTGCGGTTGCGAAAAAGACTGATAAAATAATACTCTTCGGGTACAATTTTAATATAATTTTTCCACGTGTACAGATAGAGTCCGGTCTTGCCCGCCACCCACATATTGCCGCGGGAATCCCTTTTACAGGACACCACGCCGGCTTCGTTTTTAAAGCCGGGATAATTCATTTCCCTGATGGAATCCTTTTCAAACAAGTAAACTTTTGCGTTGGTACAAATCCATTTCCGGTGATATTTGTCGCTTTCAATAAACAACACATTATTTCCTCCGGTTGGATGCACAGTATAGGTTTTTTTGTTTAAATCATAAACTATCAATCCTATTGTCGTACCAAAATACATCCGTTGGTCTGCAGTATCTTCGTGCACAGCTAAAATTGCAGGATAATCATCTTTGACATTCAACGTTATTTTTTCAAATCTTTTCCCATCGTAGGTCATCACATAACCGTTACCGGTAGGCAGCATCCACACTCCCCGGCTGGTACACAACCCGTTCATATAAAAGAAGTCACCTCGCGAAAAAGGGTATGCTGTTCTGGGAATAACAGAAATTTTATTATTTTTTAGTGTGCACAACTCTCCATTATACCCTACAAAAACAATGGAACTGTCAGGGTTTTCCAGGATACTCCAGATATATGGGGGCACACCGGATTTTTCGCCAAAGTTCCTGAACGCAAAAGATTGTGTACAAAAAAGCCCGGTTTCGGAGCCCATCCAGTAATTACCTTCTTTGTCGCATACAAAGGATGTAAAAACCCTATTGTAAATAGAATCGCTGTCAATCAAACATCCCGTAGTATCAATCTCTATCCAGCTCGAAAAACCAGTAAAAACAAAGAGGTGCCCATTTTGGGCAATATAATGACCATCTCCTATTGTAGGACGAGTTGTATGGTAAATCTTCACCGGCTGTCCATTAGCGAGTTTATAAACGCCAAAATTATCCACATCATCCATATTTTGTTCCTGAATAAAATAAATATGGTGATTATCTTTAAATAGCCTAATCCATGATTCACCAATTTTTATCCGGGTTCTTTTTCCATGGTCGAGTAGATATACCTGATGATTAACTGCAAAAAACACCTTATCCGTGCCTGGCTCAACCTCTAACTGCATTATCTCTCCTAATGAATCATGAGTATAGATAATAGCAGTGTTTATACCGTCAGTCATCATAATCTTATTACCATAGCTAACGTATGCTCTGGTAGAATCGGCTGAAAGCACTATTCTATGCAAATCTTTTTTCGGAAATTTCGCTATTACAGAAAATTTTCCGTCACGGAGAACCGAAACACCCTTGCGACTATAAGAATACAGCGCGTCCCGCGTTTCCAAAAAACTTTCCACATGATTATCCGACAAGCCATCATCCATGGTATATTTTTTGAAACTCTTGCCGTCGAAACGGCTGGCGCCACCTTTGGTGCCCACCCACACAAATCCCTGCCTGTCGAGG
>DAONFU010000109.1:3009-7040 GCA_035403765.1 Bacteroidales bacterium | reverse complement strand
AAGATACGCTTTCCGAGGTCAAAGGTCGGTTGAATATTGACTTCTATGGCAACAATATTGATAACCTCAAAGGCTATATCGCGATCAATGATGCTTCGTTCCATCAAAACCATAAATATTTTGACCTGCGGTCCTTTAACCTTAATACATACATCAGTCCGACCGGGTATCGCACCTTTGACCTGAAATCCGATTATGTGGATGCTGTCTTTAACGGATATTTTGTTTTTTCGGAGCTTGGAAATTCGTTTAAGAAGTTCCTGCTTAACTATCTTCCCAACTTTTATTTTGCCCTTGATACCAACAATAAAAATCTGGCCCGTCAGGAGTTTAATTTTGATATCAGGTTGTACAATGCTACTCCTGTGCTGGATTATTTTGCCGATGGCCTCGAAGCTTCAGGCAATACCATGGTGAAAGGAAACTTCAACTCATTGACGAATCATGCTAAAATAGATGCTGTTTCTTCAAAACTATCCTATAAAAGTTTCTCACTGGAAAACTGGAATCTGGATTTTGCGGCTGCTGAAGGCGGAATAAACCTTCATATGAATTCTGATACGCTGCATATGTCGGACAGCGCTTATCTTTCCAATGTAAACCTGGATTCCAGAGGGCTTAATGACAGCATAAGCAGCCGCTTACAGTGGGATAATAAAAAAGCTACAAAGAGAAATGCCGGCAACCTGAATTTTTATAACTATTTTTATACTAACACCCAATCGGTAATGGGTTTCAAACCATCCGAACTGGTGGTAAATGATTCCGTGTGGACTATAAGCCCACAGGGGAAAATAGTGTTTGATACCGGCAGCATTGCCTGCAACAACCTAATGTTATGGTATAAAGAGCAAAACCTGGCCATCAACGGGAAAATATCCAAAAATCCTTCGGATGTGCTGGCTGTGGAATTCAATTCTTTCGATATTTCCAATGTTGATTATCTGAGCAATGCCAAAAAATTTGATCTTGACGGCATTATAAACGGTAATGTTTTCATTTCGGATATTTACAACGCCCCAACGTATTTTGCCGACCTGAAGATAAAGGATTTCGGGATAAACTATGACAAATTGGGCGATGCCTCGATACAAAGCAAATGGGATGATGTGAAAAAAGGGGTACACATAAAGGCCGAAATATACTACATCGGGAATATCGGCAAGAGCACCCCGGTAATAGCAGAGGGTTATTATTATCCGGGTGATAAGCCGCAAAATTTTGATATCGACATCAGTGTTGAAAACCTCCGTTTGAAAGCCCTCTCGAGGTATGTTGCCAGTTTTGGCTCTATTGTAAGCGGTACCGCCACGGGCAAATTGTATCTGAGAGGAAAACGGAATCCCGAATTATCAGGCCTGCTCAAAGTTATGCGGGGCGCCCTGAAAATTAATTATCTCAATACCGTGTATGCCTTTGCTTTTGATAGTGTTAAAATTACCAAAGATGAGTTTTTGTTTCAAAACCTTATTGCCTTCGACCAGCCGGATCTTGTCCACCGCGAAGTTGACACCGTGCTGGTATCGGGCAGTGTTACCCATGAAAATTTTAAGAATCTTGGATTCAATATCAATGTTGAACCTAAAAAAGCTCTTGTGCTGAACACCAGTGCCTCCATGAATGATTTATTTTATGGCAAAGGTTATGCTACGGGAAATGCACGTATTTACGGCACTCAAAATATAATAAATTTTGATATTTCTGCTACCACCGAAAAGGGGACACAACTGATTATCCCGGTTGGCAACACATCGGCTTTGCAGGCCAGCGAATATATTACTTTTATCACCCAGGGACATCACGAAGATACAATTTCGGAAGAAAAAGGCAAAGCCATCAAGGGCATTAACCTGGATATGTCATTCAATGTAACTGATGATGCCGAGGTACAACTTTTATTCGATCCCAGAGTGGGCGACCGCATCCTGGGAAGGGGAAATGGCAACATACGTATTACTATTGCTGATAACCAAATGAATATGTTTGGAGATTATGTACTCACTTCGGGCGATTACCTGTTTACCTTTCAGAATATTATCAACAAACGTTTTTTAATTGATCCGGGCAGCACAGTTAAATGGAACGGCGACCCCTATAATGCCGAACTGGACATCCGTGCCCGATATACGCTCAGGGCAAACCTGGCAGGCCTGGGAGTGGATACCAATACCAGGTATGTAAATGTGGATTGCATTATCAATATGTCCAATGTCCTGTCAAATCCGGAATTTTCGTTTGAGGTGGACATTCCCTCCATGCAGGATTATGAAAAAGTTCCTTACCTGGCGGCTATCAACCAGAATATCAACAATAACTTTATATCCCTGCTGGTTATCAACAGTTTTGTTAATCCAAATACAGGTATAGGTTCGGCCACTTCGGCAGGGGTAAGCCTGTTGGGAAAAAGTGCCAGCGAAGTGCTTTCAAACCAATTGAGCAACTGGCTTTCGCAAATCAGCAAAAATGTTAATATCGGTATTAATTACCGGCCCGGCGACAATATTTCGCAGGAAGAAGTGGCGGTGGCACTTTCGACACAACTTTTTAATGACCGGGTAACCGTATCCAGCAACCTTGGCGTTGCTACAGGGCAGACAGCAACAGGTGAAAACAAAAATTCAAATCAGATAGTAGGCGATGTGGATATCGAAGTGAAAATATCCAGGGCATTAAAGCTAAAGGTATACAACCATACAAACCAGTACAGTATTTTGCAATATACAGCCCCTTATACACAGGGAATAGGTATCGTATACCGCAAAGAGTTTAATACCTACCGGGATTTATTCCTGAAAAACAAAAACAAGAAAAAGTAATCTTGGTTCCTGTTCAGCCCTGTTTCAAAATAGCATCGCCTATGCTGCAATGCAGGCATTTTTTTGGCTGGCAGTAATCATTAAACATTTGTATCATGGCCTGCGACTGCATAGCATTTTGGGGAATAATGCCTGTTTCGGTATAGCGTTCCGTATAGCGGTTTTTCTCGGGCGGTAAGGCAGCAAGAAAATCCAAAGCTTTTTCGGTATAGTTTTCGTCATTTTTTGTTTTGCCATAGGCAAAAATAAACGGCACTATTGTGTTGATTATAAGAAGATTAATTGTACTTTTTGTCGGCTTTTTCGAGGAGGGTTCGGCAGCTTTGTCAAATACATAATGATTATGCCAGTAGGCTGAACAAGTCAGGTCGAACAAATGATAAACCTCTGGCAATGACCTGCTTTCAATCACTTTGCTGAAAAGATTTTCTGATTGATGTATCAGGCTAGCAAATTGCGCAAGACGGATGGTGGGGAAATTGTTGGGACGGATTCTGAGAAATCTCCACAAATGTCCTTCGATAGGTGTTAATCCGTATTTTTTTTGAAGGTAAAGAAATTCGGTTTTCAAGCTTGCGGGATATTCATCGGCAAATTCTTTGTTGAGCAGTCCGGCCTGGCCAAAAACCAGCGCTTCGATCTGGAAAAGATTGTTTTTACTTTTTGCGAAGTACTGCTGCGGCAACGATTTTGCCATGAGTTCAAAAGGTTCGGCATTGACACTGAAGCCGAAATTTCGCGCAAATACTTCATAAAATGATTGTTCCCAGTTGTTTATGTTTAAACTTAGTTTGTTGAATATCGTCTCGGTTTTATTTTGCAAACGATCAATTGCTAGTTTTTCAAGCCAGTTGGAGCGGATTATTTCTTTGACATTAATGGCCATGCTGCCACAGGGTATGGCATTTTTGCTCCCGGCAAAATCTTTGTATCCTGACAACAACTGCTCGTCTATGTGGTTTTTTAATTCCAGGGTGGGTACTTCGTTTCCATTCCTGTCCAAAACAGGTTTATCATCATGATAAACCACATGGAGAATGATGTTGCCATACGCCTCATCCTGATGGTGCCGGTGTACGTACCAGTCGGAGGAATTAACGTGAATTTCGATGTTGCCTGCCCATAAGGTGTTGCCAATGCGCACTTTAGCATTGATGAAATCCGGACCGGCATTGGTGTTTAATCTTCCGGGGTTTTCCACTTTAATGGGTTTGT
>DAONFU010000109.1:0-2909 GCA_035403765.1 Bacteroidales bacterium | reverse complement strand
TCCGGACCGGCATTGGTGTTTAATCTTCCGGGGTTTTCCACTTTAATGGGTTTGTTATCGGTAGTAGCTAGAGCGGAGCTGAACCTTTGATATTTCCAGATATAATGAAGCAAATCTTCGTTCATGGTTACTATGGATTTATAGAAAATAAAAGTATAAAACTATCAAAAATTATTAAATTAAGTTAAAAAAATTTGCAATTAAATACAATATTATATTACCTTTGTAAAGGAATAAAATTGGTGTGTTATGGAAGATTTTTCGGCTCTGGTGTCCGGTATTGAATTCAAGACGCATCAATTGATTAAACGGCTGAAAGAGTTGACTAAAGACAATGTGGAATTGAAAAAGCAACTAGCAGTATTAACCAGAGAAGAAGAAGAAAACAAAGCAAAAATAAAGTATTTAGAAGACAAAAATAAGATATTACGAATAGCAAAAACAATAGAAGGAGACGACAAAACAAAAGCAAAATTAAGAATTAATGAACTTTTGCGGGAAGTTGACAGATGTATTGCACAATTAAACAAGTAATTTATATACCCTGAAAGCAATGGAAGAATTTTCGATATCGGTAGTAATAGCTGACAGAAATTACCGGCTTACCATTGCACGCCAGGAGGAAGAAATAGTAAGGAAAGCAGCCAGGACTATCAATGATAAAATTAAAGAATTTGCCAATAATTACACCTTTAAAGACAAGCAGGACTTATTGGCAATGATCGCCTTACAATATACTTCTAATGCGCTGAATCTGGAGCAATCCAATGTATATAAAGATACGAAGTTGAAAGACAAGTTACTGGAACTTGACAAAGTGCTGGAACAAAATCTGGTCAATCAATAAGCAGCGTTCTTTGAAAAGAAATTAACATATCCCGCATTAAATCAAAAACATCGTTTGATAAACTCAACAGTATCAAATTAGGGTAATCTCTGCAATGGAAGGACAGGCTTCAGTCCGCTTCGGCGGAATTCAGGGGCTTTGCTCCGGGACGGTAGAAGTCCGAACAACGTAGGTAGCCCTACCCATGTTTTCAGGAGTTTATTTTAAACTTCTTTTGATCTTAATGCGGTTTTTTTTTGAAACTTATAAACCAAATAAATTTATATCATGAATCCAATACTTATTATACTCATTTCGGCTGTCGGGGGATTGCTCCTGGGCCTGCTGATTTCAACCCTGCTGATACGCAAGGCGATTGAAAAGAAATCGGAAAAGCTCATCAGAGAAGCCGAAAACGAAGCCGAAGTACTTCGTAAAAGCAAAGAACTGCAGGCCAAAGAAAAATTCCTGCAACTGAAAAGTGAACACGAAAAAATGATTAACGAACGCAACAATAATGTTCTTAAAAGTGAAAACCGTGTAAAACAAAAAGAAGCTCTTGTTTCGCAGAAGCTCGAAGAGTTGAGCCGCAAGGAAAAAGAATTAGGTAATGTGCGGGATAACCTGAATGTACAGCTCGACCTGCTCAACAAAAAACAACAGGAAGTGGATCGCATGCAATCGCAACAGGTTGAAAAACTCGAGATTATTTCTGGCCTCTCAGCCTCCGAAGCCAAAACCCAGCTTGTTGATCTGCTCAAATCAAAAGCTCAGGCCGACTCAGCCAACCACATCCGCGAAATCATCGACGAAGCGCGTGATACAGCCAACCTCGAAGCCAAAAAAATCGTCATCAAGACCCTGCAACGCACCGCCGCCGAACATGCTATCGAAAATTCCGTGTCGGTATTTAATATTGACAACGACGAAATCAAAGGCCGTATCATCGGTCGCGAAGGTAGAAACATCAGGGCCCTCGAAGCTGCCATTGGCGTGGAGGTTATCATCGACGACACTCCTGATGCCATCATTATTTCGGGTTTCGATCCGGTACGCCGCGAAATAGCACGCTTGTCGCTGCACCAGCTGGTTACCGACGGACGCATCCACCCGGCACGCATCGAAGAAGTGGTGGCCAAAACCAAAAAACAAATTGAACAGGACATCATTGAGGTGGGTAAACGTACCGCCATCGATATGGGTGTGCATGGCATACATCACGAACTGATACGTATGATCGGCAAGATGAAATACAGGTCTTCTTATGGCCAAAACCTCCTGCAGCATTCGCGCGAAGTGGCCAACCTTTCGGCCGTAATGGCCTCAGAACTCGGACTCAACCCCAAACTGGCCAAGCGAGCCGGCTTGTTGCACGATATCGGTAAAGTGCCCGACAACGAACCCGAATTGCCACATGCTATTCTGGGTATGAACCTGGCCGAAAAATTTAAAGAAAAACCTGAAGTTTGCAATGCAATCGGCGCCCACCACGAAGAAGTGGAAATGACCTCCCTGATATCTCCCATAGTCCAGATATGCGACGCTATCTCTGGCGCACGCCCCGGCGCACGCCGCGAAATTGTGGAGTCGTACATCAACCGTCTGAAAGACCTCGAAGAACTTGCCCTGGCATATCCCGGCGTGGTGAAAACCTATGCCATCCAGGCAGGCAGAGAATTACGCGTGATCGTAGGTGCCGAAAAGGTGTCGGACAACGAAGCCAACCAGCTTGCCTACGATATCTCCAACAAAATTCAGAATGAGATGACCTATCCGGGCCAGATAAAAATTACTGTTATCAGGGAAACCCGAGCTATCAGTTTCGCAAAATAATGATACCCGGGAACCGGATATGAAGCCATAATTATTGGTAGAACTAATAAAAGTATGGTATGAACACCATAGTTCCCCCGGAATTTTTTACACTCTCATTGGGTATCACAAAATGTTTCCTGATACCCTGTGAGAGTGGTTATTTGCTGATAGACACCTCCACCCGTAACACCTATAAAAAATTCAAAAAAGAGTTGAAAAAGCTGGCGGTGAAGGTATCCCAGATAAAATATGTTTTCCTTACACATCA
>DAONFU010000108.1:0-7102 GCA_035403765.1 Bacteroidales bacterium | reverse complement strand
ACTTTCCCATCCAGTCCCAGCATTTCTACATAAACAATATAAATACCCACGTTGGCCTTTTGGTTGCCCTCGGTAATGCCATCCCAGGTATATACACTTTCGTTTGACATAAGCTGATTCCGGACCAGATATTTTATTTGACGGCCCTTGGCATCAAAAATAACAATGTTTATCATTTTGCCCGGCGAATCGCTTTTGCAATAAATGTTCAGCACATCGTTGTATCCGTCGTTATCGGGCGAAAACACCTCTGGTTCGAGGCTCACGCTACCCTCCTGCCCTTCGCCTATCATAAACTGTGAATTTTGATAGGCCGGTGTGGCAAAACCCACGGCCTCTGAAGCCGAATGCCAGTTGGTGATGTCGCTTGCCGGGCGCTCGTAACTGATACGTTCGAGCGAAACCCCATCGGTAGTATTGAGCAAAGGAAAATGCATATCATCGGTGTACGAAAAAGCGTCAATAATGGTATCCGTTATCGTTGACAGCATTACGGTGCCTTCATCGTTGTTCATCGAAATAAAAGATCCCATAGCAATGAAATTATAGGGATTAGGCGAATAGTACTGGTTTTTCACAGCATCTGGCTTTGTGGTTAGCACGGTATATGTGCCAGGCAAACTGAGAAAATTATCATAGCAAATTCTCACAGAATCGCCTGACGACAATAGCAAAAGGTCAGCGAAGTCACAAACTTTATCTGACCGGTTATAGATTTCAACAAAGTCAGCACCACCTTCATACGGGTCAGCCAACACTTCGTTAATCACCAGATTGCCCGAATCCGGAAAAACCGGAATAGAAAACCGCGCCGATTGGTTTGCGGAAATTTTATTTCCTACGCAGTCAAAAAGACTGTCGATAACGGTAACGGAATAAATGGTGTCTTTATTAAAAGCTACTGGAAAATAGAGCATTGCCGACTTGTAATCCGCCGCCCATTTCACCTGTGCCGGATTTCCGCGGCCATAATCCACCTGAAAGCGGTTGACATCTGTGAAGGAATTTCCTGACATTGTTTCATTGAAAAATAGTTTCACACAACTGGCTGAATCGCGGCTGGCTGCAGCTCTTATCAGCACAGGGGTGCCGTTATCGGGGTTATTACCATTGATTGAATTGACAGCTCCCGGGGTGCCTCCCCTGCTATCAACAGAGGCCCGCCAATTGGCCGATCCTCCGCAGGGATTGGCAGGGTCAATCTGCTCCAGGGACCAGCCTCCATCATCTTTCACCGAATTGTTGTACCATTGGTCGGAATAACTCACGAAATGAATAACATTATTTAAGGTATTAAGAATTTTGACGGTGGCCCCGGTATTGGTAAGGCCGAAAGAGGAAAGCCCCATACAGGGGCCGTTGACCGACAGTGCAGGGACGTTATTATCGTGCGTTATAATCATAAAACCACCGGGTGTAATGGCACTATCAGGCAAGGTTTTTACTGTACCGCCAATGTCCAGGCTCCAACCTCCCAGATTGATCTCAAAAGGAGTACGGTTAAACAATTCAAGATATTCGGCATTGGGCAGACCGACGGTTGGATCGGGATCGGCCATAATTTCGTTAATAACAATATCATAAGCAATAGCTGTGTACAAAATAAAGGTTTTGGTAACCGGCGCCATGGTGTTTCCTTCCAGGTCTTTGACACCTGCAATATCAAGATTATACTGGACGCCCTGAGCAAAGGCCCCGCCGGAAAAAATCAGGGTTACAAGAGCCATATTGGATATGTCACGTGATGCTGCCACAGGATTTCCAACTCCCTGCACTGAATAATTTGCTGAATTTTCGGCAGATGACGTGCCAATACTTTCGGAAAACAACACCTTTACGGAAGAATCATTTATTGCCGCAACCGACAGTGCAGTAGGAGCCACGGTGTCGGCATGGATAGTGCCCACATAAAAATTGTCGAAATAATATTGATTATATCTTGAATCCGTTTTATACTGACAATAAACACCCATGTAAGCGGTGGTGGCAAACGTATTATCCACAATGGAATCGCCTTCCGGCAGGTAAATTGTACCTATGGCGGTAGGATCGGAATATATTTTCCAGTTGCCTGTGGCGCTGCGGGTAACTTTTATCATAGTTTTTACAGTACTGGCCGAATATGCTGTAGTACCAGTAAAAAGCAACGTTCTAACGGTGCCGCTTTGTTTGTAAAATTTCACATAATCGGCATTGGTTTGCCCCATTTCAATATAATAGCCATTGATATTTTGCCTTAAATCTGCATTGTCCGACACAAGATATATCCTGACCAAATTATCTGCCGTAGGGTTAAACTTCAGGTCCAGCAAGAAACTCCACTCAGTGGCATCCATCATGGTATTGGAAGTTGACAGATAAATAGTATCCCCCAACGAATTTGTATTGGTATTTGGGCCTTGACTCTGAAGGACTTTATTATTGATTACAAAATAGGCATCAGTGCCTGTCCAGGCCACCGAATCCGTAAAATTTCCATCAGAAAAATCATCCTGAAACTGCGCTGTAAGCATCAGCGGAAAACATAAAAGTATTAGAAATATTTTTTTCATCGAAGTAAAATATGGACTAAATTATAAAAAAAAACCATCAGTCGGCTGACTGATGGTTTTTTTAGGGGAAAAAATTAAATTTTATCTGATAATGGTTACCGTGCCGTGGTAATTAGTTTCTTCAACACAGCCCTTTGAATCACCATAATTGACAGTCAGCACATAATAATATACCCCGTCGGCATCTTTTCCTCCATCCCACAGGGCGTCTTCATCTTCGCCATAGTTGTCGGATTCGAAAACTTTCTTACCCCAGCGATTATAAATTTTCATGTTGCTTCCAGGGAAATTTTCAAGGCCTTTGACTTCAAATTTGTCATTATGAGTATCACCATTGGGAGTTATGATATTGTAGAGTTCCAAGGTACAGTTTTGCGAAATAATATTGCGTGTAGCGGTAACGGTATTACACCCTGTAACAGCCACCTGCACATTGTAAGTAACTCCGGGAGTCAGGCAGCCGAATTCAACATCGCGTGCGGTTTGCCCGTGCAGATTTGAAACGGGATCTGTTGACCACAAATAGGAATACTGATGCTGATCAAGCAGGTTGGCGGGGTCTTTCACTTTCATGCGGAAATAGTTAAAGCTGCAGATGGTTGAATCCGGGCCGATAGTAGGTTCGGGTTCGGGAATGATGGTAACCACCCTGGAATCGGACATTTCGCAGTTATACCCGAATTCTTCCGCCACAGTAACGGAATAGGTGCCACTGGTATTAACATTAATTGTTTGCGCGGTGGCCCCGGTTGACCAGTTATACTGGAAAACACCTCCGCCATTTTCGGCATCCAGGTTAAAAGCAACCGTACTGCATGTGTCGGGGCCAAGATCCACCACCGCCGGCTGGGCCAGCACCTTAACAAAAATCGTATCATTGTCAAGACACGTAAGATTATCCGCTGCATTATGATTTTCAACCGTAACATAGTAATATCCGGTAGATGAAACAGGTTGTGTCTGGGAGTTTCCCCCTGTGGACCAGTTATAGTCATCGCCGGGACCGGCATCCAGTATAAAGTTCAGGTTATTGCCACATAAAATAGTATCGGAACCCAGATCCACTTCAGGAGTTTGAACCACTTGAATCTGTAAGGTAGTATCGTAGGTACATCCAAAAATATCGGTTACCGAAACAGTATAGGTGTACACCCCTCCCGAATCAGGAACAACCCTGATGGTGGTATCGTTGATCACATCGAAAAATGAGCCTTGCCACTCAACAGTATCTATAGGTACCTGATAACCCCATCCTGTGGGCAACAGGGAAGGATCCAGGTTCAGTTCCCACCAGAATATGTAACCATTGTCGATACCAAAGTCATCACAAATCTCAATATTCCAGGTACCGTTGAGCGGGCAACCAATCAGTCCGGCCAGGGAGCTGTTTGGTGTGATATAATTTGTATGGTTGATGGTATTGGTAGAATCAATAGGGCTAACGCCGCCGGAAGAAAGCTGGTCGAGGGTGCCGTGCTGGGGATAAACCTGAGACCAGCAATAAGTCCAGCCAGAGCCATAAGGGTTGTTAGTGGGATCGCACCCGTTGTCGTAGGTGCCATGGCTGGAACCGCCATAAGGTGCTCCCATATAAGCGCCGCCCGAGTGCGTATTGGGGTCGAGCTGTACCGATTGACCGTTAGGACAGATGATTCGAAAACCCAGGTCGCCGGTATAGGAATGTTCCATATTGACACAAATGGATAAAACATCGTTGGCACTGGTAATGGTAGCTCCGGGAATAAAAGCCATAAAAGTTACAAAGGTGTTATAGCACTGTGTGGGACAGTTGGGGCCATCGGGAATAAACAGGGTGCTGTCAAATTTTTCGCTCGCAGATTGTACTGAGGTGATTGGCTGCACTACCACCACCGATCCGGTATTATAACCGAGGGTGACATAGGTAGTATCCGAGCTGGAGCACAAGTCTGCCAAAGGATGTATTTCGGCAAAGGGGCTTTGCGACACACGTACTCTTCCTCCGAGGTAGTTTGAATTGACACAACCCCGGGCGTCAACGATGGTAAGTCCAATATCATAACCTCTCACCATGGTATAGGTATGGTTAACAATTTGTCCGATAGCGGTGTCGCCATCGCCAAAATCCCAATAGTAGTGGCAATTGAGGCTGTCCTGGGCATAAAGCGTCGGGCTTTCGGGAAATGCGGCACTTCCTCCTCTGGCGGCAAAAGTAATGGGATCGCCGATACATATGTCGATATAATTGCTATCGTTGGGATGCGGCACGGTTAAGGTTGGGTGGAAGAGTGCATTTATTTGCTGACAGGCCTGGGTACAAACAAAAGCGGCATTCCATCCTGCGTTATTTACCGCAGCATTTGATTTAAACTTAAAGGTTAAATCGCCGTTTCCATTAATGGTCGCATTTACAAATGAAGGAGGCATATTATTATTATTATACTTCCCTATTACTGCAGATCCAACCGTAGACCCGTCATAAACGATCAGTGTATCACCGGGTTCTACATCAAACGTGATAAAACTCATTCTGATATGGGTGTTGGTCGCATTATTGGTGTGGAAGGTCATGGTAAAATTTTCATTTGCAGAATAAGAACCTGCATTGCCACCCGAATCATAAAAATATTCGCCGCAGGATGTTACAGTGCCGCCTGTACTTATTAGATAAGATTGGGAGCGGGCTGCGGTAAAAACAAATAACAGGGCAAAAAGTAATAATATTTTTTTCATAATCAAATATTTTCTGTTGACAGTTCTATTTATTAATAGTTTTTAAATATTCTTTAAAATTCGCCGAAATGTGGGTAAGCGGATAAAAAACAATGGCAATACCCTCTTTTTCCCATAAGTACGTTGTAAAACTATTGGCCGAAAGATTAAAATGATATTTCAGCGGATTGAATTTATCTTTAGCATAAGTGGTTTCTTTAAAATATTCTTTCACCTGTGTATCTTTATTTTGCAATATTACCGTGTGGATATCCTGCGCAGATATTTTTTTATCCAGCGTGCTCAGGTCCACCTTATAATATGAATGGTCTAAATAATAATTATAGTACAGTAATAGTTCCGACTGAGAGTTTTCTAATTCGCTGAGATATGCCTGATCAAAGCATTCCGAAAGTCGGGGATCGGCTTTATACACATGCTGCGCATGGAGGGTTCCGATAAGAAAAAGGGCAAAAATAAACCCTGTTATTTTTTTTATCATATTAAATCCGGTTTAATGTTTTTATTATTTTATTGCTTTATAGACAACAACATTTTTAAAATGGTTGCCTGTAGTTAATTTTTACAAAAATATCAATAAAAAAAGATTGTTCAGACCTTAATTTAAAAAAAAGCCATTCCACCATATAATTTGGAATAATTCTAAATTATTTTTACCTTTGTTGAAATTTTTGTATCGATTTAAAAATGTGGACAATAAAAGATAAAATCTGCCTGATTACCGGTGCCACATCAGGTATAGGACAAGCAACGGCAGTGGCGCTGGCACAAATGCAAGCCCGTGTAGTCATTACCTATCGCGACAAGGCCAAGGCCGAAGCCACCAGAGATTTGATTTTGAAAAAAACCGGAAAAGAGATTGAAACATTTTTTTGTGATTTCTCTTCCTTCGAATCCATAAGAAATTTTGTCAATGATTTTTTGCATAAACATGATCGTTTGCACCTGCTTATTAATAATTCAGGTATTTATGAAACAAAATATAAAACAGGCAAAGATGGAATAGAGCTTAACTGGACAGTAAACCATCTTGCTCCATTTCTGTTGACAACTCTTTTGCTGGAAACCATAAAAAAAAGTTCCCCTGCCCGTATCATCAATGTCGCCTCAGAATCGCACAGGGGCTCGGCGATTAATTTTGATGACATTGAATTCAAAAACGGTTTTTCCGGCACGAAAGCATACGGGCAATCGAAACTCGCGAATATTCTTTTTACAAAACAATTAGCAAAAAATCTGACCGATACGGGCGTCACCGTAAACTGCCTGCATCCGGGCATTGTGAGGACTAATATCTTTAAGGACATGAACCGCCTGGCAATTTTTCTGTTTAAGTTAATTATGATCAGCCCTGAAAAAGGTGCCAACACCTCAGTTTTCCTGGCAACTTCGACAGATATTGAAGGTGTAACGGGTCAATATTTTAAAAAGAAAAAGATCAATTCGCCTTCTAAAAATGCACAAAACATGGATTCTGCCGAAAGACTTTGGCGGTTAAGTACTAAATTTGTAGAACCTGGAAAAAAAAATATGGAAGACAACTCATCAAATACAAAATACTACACTAACGGGGAAATTACCATTGTGTGGAAACCATGCCTTTGCACACATGTAGGTTACTGCTTCACCGAATTGTCCGAAGTTTTTGATCCTACGGAAAGGCCATGGATAAATCCGCTTGGGGCATCAACAGAGAGAATTATCAAACAAGTCGAAAGATGCCCTACCGACGCCCTCACCTACTTTTATAACAACCAACAAAAAATTCAAAATATGGAAAACGAAAACAAAACACCCCAGACACAGATAGAAATCATTGAAAACGGACCAGCAATCGT
>DAONFU010000107.1:0-7104 GCA_035403765.1 Bacteroidales bacterium | reverse complement strand
TCGCAGGCCAACCTTTTCGGAGAGCACGATGCCGTTAACTTTTCCATGTACGCCCAGTATGATGCCAAATTTTGGGAGAAACTAACTTTGTCGCTCGGCATACGCGGAGAATACTTCCGCATAGATACCGCAGAATCAGAATCTACTTTTTCATACAAAATTAAAGGTAAAATACATACCTTGCCCATCATGCCTGTATTTCGCGCAGGATTGAACTATCAGGCGGCAAAATATACTTTTGTCAGAGCTTCCTTTGGCCAGGGTTACCGGTTCCCGACTGTTGCTGAAAAATTTGTGGAGACTAATCTTGGCGGATTAAACCTATTCCCCAACAAACTGCTTAAACCCGAAACAGGATGGGCTGCCGAATTGGGAATAAAACAAGGTGTAAAAATCGGCAAATGGAATGGCTACCTCGATTTGGCCGGATTCTGGACTGAGTATAAAGACATGATGGAGTTTACTTTTAACGATTACCGCCTTGATGGCAGGGCCGACACCAATTACACCGGCTTTGAAGAATACATCAATAAATTTTTAGGTTTCAAATCCTTAAATGTGGGACACGCCCGTATTTATGGCGTGGATGCTACTTTTACCGGACAGGGCAATTTGTTTGGTTTTCCGGCAACCATCCTGGCAGGATATACATATACCTACCCGCGAAACCTCGATTACGATGCCTCCGACACTACAGGTACCAGCGTGAAAATACTTAAATACAGATACCTTCATTCGGTAAAAGTCGATTTCGATGTTACATTTTATTTCTTTACCCTCGGGATAGGCATGAACTACACCAGCCATATGATCAATATTGATAAGGCCTTTGAAGGAGAATTGATTCCGGGCATCGCCTCGTCCGACCTGCTTCCGGGACTTAAAGCCTATCGCGAAGAACACAACAATGGTTATTTTGTGATGAACCTCCGCGGATTGTTTGATATTACCGAAACCCAAAGAGTGGGCGTCTATGTCAACAACCTGCTCAATACCGAATACATGACCCGCCCGGGTTTTATCGAAGCGCCCAGAAATATTGCCGTACAATACAGCCTTACGTTCTGATAATATTGCCTGATAAGAAGAATATTCTCATTTGCCCCCTGAACTGGGGATTAGGACATGCCAGCCGGTGTATTCCGCTGATAAAAATTTTAAATCAGGATGGTCACCATGTGATTATCGCCGCTGCCGGACCTGCTGCCAGGCTGCTTAAAAATGTATTCCCCGATAATGATTGTATTATTTTCGGGGATTACAACATCAGGTATTCAAAAGGAAACCATCTGGTGAGAACCATCCTTTGGCAAATACCAAAAGTTTTGTTCCATATTGTGCGGGAACACCATAAAGTAAAATCAATTGTAAAAAAATACAACATTGACACCTTGATTTCCGACAACCGCTTTGGCTTGTGGAACCGAAAAATTCGGACAGTGTATGTTACGCACCAGCTTTTCATCAAAAGCCCGACAGAAAATCGCATGATTGAAAAGTGGCTTCAAAACATTCATTTCTTTTTTATCAAAAAATATGATGTGTGTTGGATACCCGACCTGCAGGGCGATTTTAAACTGTCGGGGACCCTGTCGGGCAAATCTACCATACCGGCTAATGCCCGCTATATCGGGCTGCTGTCGGACTTTTGCGACGGCCCTCCTGCCACAACGCCCCGCTATGATGTGTGTGCTGTGATATCCGGCCCCGAGCCGCAACGGAGCATTTTTCAGCAACTGGTGATGGAACAATTGAAAAAATCAGAAAAAAAAGCGGTAGTCATATTAGGTATGCCGGCAGAAGAAAAAATTTGCACCACCGAGAAAAATATTACCGTGTTTAATTACCTGCCAGCCGACGAAATAAAAAAATACTTTATGTGTTCAGAAATTGTCATCGCTCGGGCAGGATATTCCACTATCATGGATTTGGTGGTAACAGGCCGGAAGGCTATTCTAGTGCCCACCCCTGGACAAACCGAACAGGAATACCTGGCTGCTTATTTAAAACACAAAAAAATCTTTTTTTCGGTATCACAGAAAGATTTTGATTTAGATACCGCCCTGACAAATAGTGCTGATTACTCTGGAGTTTTCGTGCCTTGCGATAAACCTATGCTTCAAAAAATAATTTTAAGCACAATTTGATACCTATTGTTTTCTTTTTGATTAATTTTGACACAAAGCAATATTCATGCTTAAACGTAATAAATGGCTGCTGATTGTCTTAGGAGTGCTTATCGTAGGTTTCCTGGTATGGTACTTTTCGAGAATCGTGGTTTATGTACTTGTTGCATCCGTACTTTCTGTCATGGGAAGGCCTTTGATGGTGCTGCTCGACCGTATTCGTATCGGGAAAGGGAAATTTCCACACACCCTTAGTGCGATTATTACTTTAGTGGCCATTTATGCCGTGATCTTTGGCTTTTTTGCCCTGGTGCTTCCTATGCTGGTGTCGCAAATTAGCACGCTGTCATCAATTAACCCAGATGTTTTATTAGCAGGCCTGCAAGAGCCGATTACCTGGCTCGAAAATTTATTGATGCGTTTTCAGGTTATGAAGCAGGGCGACAGTATCGAAACTTTGGTATCGAATAAAATAATGTCGTTTATTAGTTTTACTAATGCCGGCGATCTGGCAGGCACGCTCATTAGTTTAGCAGGTAGTCTTATGGTGGCAGTATTTGCCATTGGGTTTATCACTTTTTTCTTCCTGAAACAAGATAAAATGCTGATAAAATTCATTATGCTGCTGACTCCGGTACATTTGCAAACGGAAATCAAACATGTGTACCTGAAAATCATCCGCTTGCTTTCCAAATACTTTTTGGGACTTAGCCTCGATTTGATTATTGTAATGACATTAATCACCATCTGCATGACCATATTTGGATTTAAAAACGCTTTAATGATAGGGGTTTTTGCCGGCATGATGAACGTGGTGCCTTATGTAGGGCCTATCATTGGGTGTATCATTGCCCTGCTGTTTGCTTTTGCGGGCATCATTGAAGCGGGTGGTAGCCCCGAGCTGATAACAGTAACTCTTCAGGTATGCGGATCCTTGTTGGTAATAAACATGATCGACGCATACATTTTTCAGCCATACATTTACTCAAATGTGGTAAAAGCCCACCCCCTTGAAATTTTTCTGGTTATATTAATTGCAGGCAGTACCGCCGGAATCCTGGGTATGGTGCTCGCGATACCGTCATATACTGTGATTCGTATTATTGCAAAACAATTTTTAATAAAATACCCGGTCATCAAACGCCTCACCCAAAATATCTGACGGTGTCATTAGCTTTTGTATATGATTTTTATCGCTTATTGGGCGCAATGAGCGTGAAAAAATTACTTAATTACCTGCTGCTGCATGGCTCCTATTTGTTTTCCGTAGTGATTCAAAAACCCGTTCATAGAGGGTATCCTTCATTTTTATCGGTGGAGCCCGGAACGTATTGTAATTTGCGCTGTCCCGAATGTTTTACCACGCAGGCAGGTTTTTCGCGTCCCCGTGGTTATATGAATTTGACCACTTTTACAAAAATTTTGGAACAGGCAAACAAGCGTGTTTTTTATCTGAACCTTTATTTTCAGGGAGAACCATTGCTCAACAGGCACTTGTTTGATTTTATAGCCTATGCCAAAAAACACGGCTGCTATACGGCCGTATCTACAAACGGGCATTTTATTGACGAAACAAACGCAAAAAAGATGATCAGCAGCGGCCTGGACCGGCTGATAGTTTCGCTGGACGGAACCGATGGGGATACTTACAGCCTATACCGTAAGGGCGGCGATTTTAACACCGTCGTAAAAGGAATAAAGACCTTGGCGGAACAAAGAAATAAGACCCGGTCAAAACACCCGTTCATCGAGATTCAGTTTGTGCTGACACGTAAAAATCAATCACAAAAAGACAAAATCAAAAGCTTTGGCAAAAAGCTCGGCGCAGATAAAGTCTCTGTAAAATCTTTTCAGCTGTTGAATTTCGAAAAGGCCTGCGAATGGGTGCCTGATAAAAATTCACGTTACTTTATTGCTGATGATGGCGCTGTAAAAATCAAAAACAAAATGCACAACAGGTGTTTCCGCATGTGGAGCTCCTGTGTGATAACATGGGATGGGGCAGTGGTTCCCTGCTGTTACGACAAGAACGCATCATTTGCCATGGGAAACATTCTTGAAAGTTCACTCCCGGCGCTATGGAGCAGTGAGGCCTACCGGATTTTCAGAAAAAATGTTTTCTCGCAAAGGGAAAATATAGATATTTGCAGGAACTGTAACGAGTAAAACAAGTGTGTAATCAAATAAAAAAAATTGCCATTTTTGCTTCGGGTAATGGGAGCAACGCCGAAAATATCATAAAGTATTTTACCGGAAATGAGCGTGTGAAAATAGCATTAATACTTTCCAACAATCCCCGGGCTTATGTTGTGGAAAGGGCACAAAACCATCATATTCCATATGTCGTATTTACATCAAAAGAACTAAAAGAAACGCCTGTTGTTATTGATAAATTAAAAGAATTTGATATTGATTACATCGTGCTGGCAGGGTTTTTACTGTTGATTCCCACTACAATTATCCGTGCTTTTCCCGGTAGAATCATAAATATTCATCCCGCCCTGTTGCCCAAATTTGGAGGCAAGGGGATGTATGGCAGCTTTGTTCATGAAGCTGTTCGCCAATCGGGCGATACCGAGACGGGTATTTCCATACATTTTGTGAACGAAAAATATGATGCAGGGGCCGTGCTGTTTCAGGCACGGTGTGTTGTTACGCCGGAAGATACCGCTGAAACCATCGCGCAGAAAGTTCATCAGTTGGAATATCGTTATTTTCCTGAAATAATTGAAAAGGTAGTGGCTGGGAAATTATTATGAAAGGCCTTCGCTTTTTCCTTTTATAGTCCTTTGGGGATAGCTGCAATAAGGTTTTTGGTATATTCTGTTTGTGGATTTTCGTAAATTCCGTCAGACAGGCCGTATTCCACAATTTTTCCGTTTTTCATCACCATCATGCGGTCCGACATATATTTTACCACCGACAGGTCGTGCGAAATAAATATCAGCGAAAACTGATATTCTTTTTTAAGTTCATTCAACAGGTTTAATACCTGCGCCTGTACTGAAACATCCAGCGCCGATACCGACTCATCGCAAATAATAAATCTGGGCCTGAGGGCCAATGCCCTGGCAATGCATATGCGTTGTCGCTGTCCGCCCGAGAGTTCGTGCGGATAGCGGTCGAAAATGGTTTCGCTGAGGTTTACCTTGCTGAGTATTTCCAAAGCCTTGTTTTTTCTTTCATCGGCATTGGTTCCCAATGCATGAACGCTCATTCCTTCTGTGATAGCCGCACCCACGGTCAATCGAGGGTTCAGCGATGAGTAAGGGTCTTGAAAAATAATCTGAAAATCTTTGCGAAGCTTTCGCAGTTTGTTTTTTGAATACAAGCTTATATCGTTGCCAAAAAAAACTATTTTTCCGCCGCTTGGCTCCACCAGCCGCAATAAGGTCCTGCCAAGGGTGGTCTTGCCGCAACCCGATTCGCCAACAATACCGAGTGTTTCTCCGGGGAATACTTTAAAACTAACCTCATCCACCGCCTTAAAAACCGTTGGCGAGCGGAACCATCCCCGCTTCAGGGTAAAATGAGTTTTGAGGGCGGCGGCTTCCAATATGGGCTCTTCCTTATAGATGGTTTGGATCGACTGCCGCCGCTCTTCAGTTGATATTTCTTCAAAGATTCCGTCAAGGTCGTTTTTCATGAAACGCTCCACGGTGGGCAGTTGTTTGTAGCGTATCCCTAATTTAGGACGGCAGGCAAGTAAGCCTTTTGTGTAGGGATGTTGGGCGTTTTTAAAAATATGATCCACGCCGCCTTGTTCAACCACTTCGCCCTTGTACATTACCAAAACAAAGTCTGCTATTTCGGCGATAACACCCAGGTCGTGCGAGATGAAAATTATGCTCATCTGGTATTTCTGCTGAAGCTGTTTCATCAGTTCGATGATGTTTTTCTGGACGGTTACGTCTAATGCGGTGGTGGGCTCATCGGCTATCAGCAGCGAAGGCCGGCAACTCATAGCAATGGCAATCATCACCCGCTGTCGTTGTCCGCCCGAAAGTTCGTGGGGATACGAACGGTAGGCCTTCTCGGGGTCGGGAAGCATGACTTCTTTAAACCACTCCAGTGTCAAACGTTTGGCTTCTTTTTTATCCACATGCTGATGCAGCATGATGGTTTCGGCCACCTGTCGGCCGCATTTATACACAGGATTCAGCGATGTCATGGGTTCCTGAAAAATCATAGCCACTTCAGCACCCCTGATTTTCCTTTTGTTTTTTTCGGGCAAGGCCAGAATGTCTGTGCTACAGCCTGCCTTATCGGTAAACATGGCCTGACCGGAGGTAATTTTTGATATATCGGGAGGAAGCAAGCCCATCAGTGTTAGCGAGGTTACCGATTTGCCCGATCCGGATTCGCCCACTATGCCAATAGTCCTGCCTTTTTCAAGTGAAAAGGAAATATCTTTAACGGCATGAACAAGGCCATTTTCGGTTATAAAATCTACACTCAGATGTTGCAGGTCGAGCAGGGGCATATGATTATAAAAAAAAGCCGCAAAATGATGCGGCTGTTAAGTGCAATATATTAATGTCCGCTCTCGCCTTTTACTTTATAGCGGTCGCCGGTTTCTTTGATAATCATCCGGTACCAATCGTCGCTGTACCTGGGGTGATCCACATTGGATGAAGCCTTGGTTTTTCCGGGGTATTTTACATTGCCGTCCATATATTTGGTGAAAAGGTAACCATACAATTGTTTCCAGCGGGCCACCAGGTTGTTTCCGGTTTTCACAGAATACTGTGTAAGTAAATCAATAGCCTGGGCCGGATTAACTTTGTAAAGTTCCGCAGCCTTTGCATCTAGAGCAGGCACTTCGGTCTGAATGTATTTTGTTTCCAGTTCTTTTTGCAGCGTGCGTATTTCGGGGATGATGTCGCAATAACGGGTATAGGCAAAGTTCGACACCTGGTTAAATACCCAGAATGCGGCATTGTCGTTAAAGGTTACCATATCGCCGAGCCCGACAGCA
>DAONFU010000106.1:0-7146 GCA_035403765.1 Bacteroidales bacterium | reverse complement strand
ATGAATCATCGCATTCAGGCAGAGGCCTTTATCAATGAAAATTGTCACTTAAGAAATATTCCTCTATACTGCCCTGCATAGCACTTATTCAGGAGGCCCTGTTGCGCAGACAGGGCAGGAAAGCCAGCTTATATCCTATGGTGCCGGAGCGGCTAAAGAAAGATTGTGGAAGAGATTCAAAAAACACCTAGACTACGCGTCCTGACTGACAGCAGCGCTGATAAGCCCGTGTATTCTTTCTGCCTGGGCTTCCCAGTTGTAGTTTTTAAGAACAAAATTGTACCCTCCCAGGGCAATATTTTGGCAAGTCTCAGGGTTTTTTAACAAGAGTTCTATTTTTTCGGCATAGTCTTCGGGTGAATAGCCCACCAGAATTTCATTATCTTCGGCCGCCTGCAGGGCATTGTTGGCAAGGCCTGATGTGATGCACGGAAGTTTCATCGCCATGGCTTCGAGTAGCTTGTTTTGAAGTCCTGTGCCGATTTGCATGGGAGCCACAAATATTTTTGATTTACCATAACATTCCCGCATATCTTCCACCCATCCGCTAACGCATACATCATCGGAGGCCAGCTTAAGCACCCTTTTATGAGGGTCGGCGCCGGCAATGAGCACTTTCACCACAGGCACCTTTCTTTTTAATACAGGCAGCACATTATTGACCAGGTATTCTACGCTGTCAACATTGGGTTTATAGTTCATGTTGCCGGTAAAAAGAATATCAAACTCTTTCTTTAAGTCAAGCGGTTTAAAGTATTCTGTATCAACACCATTTGGAATAACAAGAATCTTATCTTTTTCCGGATGATTGATAGCATCCCTGTCGGGTACGGAGATGATAAACTTGTTATCAAACTTGTCAAATATGTATTTTTCATATTTATCCACACGCTGTGCTTCAATACGCAGCAAAGGTTTAATAAAAAGTGACGATTTAGTAGATAAGCGTTGGTATCCGGTAGAAAAAACATCCTGGTAATCGAGTGTTTTGGGAATGTTTAGGTCTTTCACATATTCGGTAACCCTTATCAACTGGCAAAAAATATGGTCGGGCTTGACTTCTTCAATTTTTGCAAGTATTTGCTTCTTAATTTTTTTGCTAAAAAAGTATCCCGTCTGAAAAGGCAATCCCGAAAAAATGGCGCTGAAAAGACCGGCATATATGTTGGTTTTACTTAGCCGCGCGATGGTAACTGACTGGCAGAATTCGGATAGTTTTTCCACCGCAAGGGGATGTAATTTTGCATCGTTAAGACAGAACAGGTGGATATCATAATATTTTGACAGGCACCTCAAATGATGAAAAGCCCTTAGTTTATCGCCTTTTTCGAGCGGATAAGGTACACGTGATAATAAAACAAAGAGTTTCATCTGTCAAATTTGTTGTAAAATTATTTAATATTTGTTGATAGCCAAATTTTTTGGAACAAAATCAACTGATGATTTTCTTTTTACGCGGCCTGACAGGGATTATCGTGGTGGATTTTTTTTCAATTTGCCTCAGCCCTGACGGTTTGGTAGAGATTGGTGAGATTTTGTGTTGTTACCGAAAGGTCGTATTCTGCTTCAATAAGGTTTCGGGCATTTGCACCGATATTGGCGCACACACCATGGTCGTTGATACACAACCTGAATTTCTCAATAAAGGCCTCTGGGGTATCGGCAATCAGGAGGTTTTTGCCATCGGTATAATGAATACCTTCGGCGCCCACCGATGTAGAAATGATGGTTTTGCCCAGGGCCATTCCTTCAATAATTTTCACCCTGACACCGCTCCCCGACAATAAGGGAACAAACATCACCGTTTTCGAATGCATAAATTCCGTGGCATCGTCCACTTCTCCAATCACTTTCAAGTTTGGAAATTTATAATTATATATCCAGGATGGCATGTTTCTTCCGGCCAGATATATCATAGTATCCGGAAAAAGTTTGGCCAAGCGGGGCATACAGTTTTCGAGAAACCACCTGATGGCTTCCTGGTTAGGCATCCAGTCCATTGAGCCCAGGTGAAAAAAGGATGGCCGGCAGTTGTCGGGAGCAAGGGCCTGGTATTTTTGGGTATCCAGTCCAAAAGGCACAACAGCCACGGGTGTTGAAAAACCGTAACCTTGAATATAATCAGCATCTACACTGGTAATAGAGGCGATACCGTCCACCGTGCCAAAAACTTTCATTTCGTATTTTTTCAGCTTGGCTGTAAGGTAATTAATGTATTTTCGTTTCACCGGGTTGGCTATGGTGCGGGCATATCGTTGCCATATCAGGTGTTCGATATTATGCGAACGGAGAACGATTTTGGCTTTGCTGTATTTGCGGATGGTATCAATATAGGGCGCCACATAGATGGTTTCAAGCTGGACAATGTCATATTTCTTGTTTTTTAAAATATGAATCAGTGTGTTTCTGAATTCCTGACAATCGAAGCGCTGTACATGAAAAGATTTGGAAGAAAACAAGTTCATAAAAGCTTCTCTGTACTTAATTCTTGTATCAATAAAAACAGCCGTAAAACTTGTTTTATAACGATAATCCACAGGCAATGAATCCACATCCACCGAAAATTTAAAGGTATTCATAGTGAGAATATCAACATTGTGTCCCTGGTTCATCAGTCCGTAGCCCAGGTTATACATGGCGATGGGGCCACCTTCTTTGGGCGGAAATGGCGACTTATTGCAAAGTTGTAATACGTTCATGAGGGTTCATTTTTTGACAGGAATTAAGCGCTTGAAAAAACTGACAATCTTTTTTAAAAATATCGCCCACCAGTCGTAGCTCAGGATACGTGCATCAGCGCTGGCGCTGTAGGTGAGCAAAATGCCGATAGGGATAAACACCATGGTAGGTATCCACATGCCTTCGTAAACGGGAATAACGCCTTCGCGGGCAAATTTTTCGCCGGTCATGGAAACGACGTGAAAAATAATGAAAAACAAGGTGGAAAAGACCACGGGCAAGCCCAGGCCACCTTTGCGGATAATGGCTCCCAGGGGTGCGCCGATAAAAAAGAGTACGATACAGGCCACCGAAAGCGTGAATTTGCGAAACCATTCAATTTCATGACGGGCAATGATTTCGCGTTTCATGTTCATCTCCTTTGAATAATAGTCAACCTGTTGATAGATGCCCCTGGCCGTATTCAAGGCCAGATCGACAATGGGAGTTTGTTCGGGTTTGGGAAAGTTAGCAATAAAATCATTTGATGGAGGTCTGGCCCCGTTGGCTTGCACCAGGCGGGCTGTATCCAATTTTTGAAAATTGGGATAATTGCCATAGATATATTTTTCGATGATTATCTCTCTTTTCACTTTTTGGCTGATCAGTGTATCAATGGCTTCCTGCAGCTGATTGAGATTCAACATCTGATAATTATCTTTGAACAGGTCTTCTTTGCTTCGTATCATATCCAATTCGGATACATCGATGCGGCGTATTTCCTCGTCGAAGCGGGTTCGCTGCATGGCTTTGCTGTTGCGTTGTTCGCGGGTTGGCGCCGGCTCATAAAAGTTATAACCGTTATACAACATGAAAATCAGTGTTTTTTTGTCGGCTGTTGTTTCCATCCTGCCCTTTTCGGCAAGGGTAACATTATTGTTTCCCGATTCGTCGGTATGATCATAAATCATCACATCTTTTATATCGGAGCCGTTTTTATCTTTTTTGCCAATGCGGATAACGTAGCCCTGCAGCTCGTTGTAAAAAATCCCTTCGTTGATATTGAGCGCAGGTTTTTTTTCGCGGATATCAAATAACAGAACCCCGTATTTGAGGTTGGCAATAGGCAAAATATTGTTTGAAAAATAAAAAGCAAGACCGCTGAGCAGGACAATAAATATTACCAGAGGCATCATTGCTTTTCGAAACGAGATGCCGGCCGCCTTAATCGCCACCAGTTCGTAGTGTTCGCCGAGGTTGCCGAAAGTCATCAGCGATGCCAATAATACGGCCAGCGGCAAGGCCATCGGCACAAAAGTAGCGGAAGCATAAAACATCAATTCGGCCAGGATATACCATTCAAATCCTTTGCCTACCATATCGTCCACATACTTCCACAAAAACTGCATCAGCAGGATAAACAAGGCAATAAAAAAAGTAAGCGCCATCGGCCCAATAAAGGATTTCAGCACAAACCGGTAAATCTTTTTCATCACTTGTTTATTGAAAATAATATCAATTTCATACTATCTGAAGTCCATGAAATGCTTTGATAATTTATTCTTTAACCAGCGTCATTTCCTCAATAAGCCGGTGTGCCCCGGCATATTTATCAATAATAAACAGGCAGTACCTTATATCCACCGAGATATTCCTGCACATGGCGGGTTCAAAGACAATATCGCTCATGGTGCCTTCCCACACCCTGTCGAAATTGATGCCTATCAGGTGGCCGTCGGCGTTTAAAACCGGGCTTCCCGAATTGCCGCCTGTGGTATGGTTTGTGGCCACAAAAGCCACGTGCATACTGCCGTCGGCGTCGGCATACATGCCATAATCCTTGTTATTGTACAAATCCTTGAGTTTATTGTTTACGTTATAATCATAAATAGTGGAGTCTTCTTTTTCAATAACACCTTTGAGTGTGGTAAAATACTCATACCTCACCGCATCGCGGGGATTGAAGCCGCCCACCTGGCCAAAGGCAACGCGTAAGGTCATATTGGCGTCGGGATAGAATTTTTTTTCGGGCTGCATTTCCATCAATCCCTGCATATATATGCGGTAAAGCTCATTGGCCTGGTCTTGAAATTCCTGATATTTTGAGTAAATCGTGTTCCTGTACAAGCCGTAAATACTCATCGCCAGAACATAAGCCGGGTCTTTTATTATTTCTTTGGCTTTGGAAGGTTTATAATTTTTCAGAAAATCGTTAACCTTTTGTTCATCCACCATAAAAGATTGGGCAAAGAGGTCGTCGGCATATTTTTTAAAATCGCCATTGTATGCTGCTCCCACCCTGGCAATCTCGGCAGGCATCAAATCCTGGCCAGGTCCCTTGTAATAAATTTCCATCAGTGAGGCCACTACCTCATGGTCGATACGGCTGTCGTAGTTTTTAAAAAATCCGTCGGAGGCGTTTTTAATGCGTTCCAGGATATTGTTAATAGCGTCATCGTTCTGTTTCTTGCCCTGGCTGGTTTTTACCAATGCTTCGTAGTTGGCTGCATAACGCACAATTTCCATGCCCAGACCGGCTTCAAATACATAATCGGCAGCCAGGTTGTTGGCACCATAGTTTTTGTACAAGTCTTCAAACTTCTCAATAAGGCCCTGATACTTTTTTTGTTTTTCAGGACTGTTTTTGTACCATTGAGTAAACTGTTGTTCCAGCTCCTGCTTTGTGGCAATAATGTTGGTTCTGACCACCCCTTTGCTCTCCCCTATCATTTTTTTATGATAGTTTTCCACACTGGCCAGTTTCGAGGAATATTGTATGCGTGTTTTTTTGCTTTGGGCCATATATTTGTTATAGACCTCCATCCTTTTTCCTCTGGCAGCTATGGCGGCAGGATTTTCGTAATTCACAATCCTGTCCACTGCGTAGGAAACCAGGTATTCATTGGTAGTGCCGGGATACCCGAAAATAAAGGTAAAATCGCCGGGTTTCACACCTTTTAATGACACCGGAAGATGATAAGGCGGTTTGTAAGGCACGTTGTCCTTAGCATATTTGGCTGGCTGGTTATTGCTATCGGTGTAAATGCGGAACACCGAAAAATCGCCGGTATGACGCGGCCACATCCAGTTGTCGGTGTCGCCACCAAACTTTCCTATTCCTGAAGGCGGGGCGCCAACAAGGCGCACGTCTTCAAAAATGCGCGAAATGATAAGGATATATTGGTTGCCATAAAAAAACGGCTCCACCACCACTTCATAAGTGCCATCTTTCTTATTTTCTTTAAGGATGGCATCAATATTCATATCTATCAGGGCCTTTCTTTTTTCGGGCGAAATATCCTCACCTGCATTCTTAAGGACTTTGGCTGTTACATCTTCCATATAGGTCAGAATCGAAACTTTCAGTTTGGGATTTTCCAATTCTTCGGCAAAAGAGTTTGCCCAAAAACCATTGGTGAGGTAATCGTGTTCCACCGAGCTGTGTGCCTGTACGGCGCTGTATCCGCAGTGATGGTTGGTAAGAATAAGCCCCTGGCTCGAAACAATTTCGGCCGTGCATCCCCCGCCAAACAGGCAGATGGCATCTTTCATGCTGGGTTTGTTCAAACTGAAGATATCTTCGGCAGAAATCCGCATGCCAAGTCGTTTCATTTCCGCTTCGGGGCCTTTTGAGAGCAGGATAGGTATCCACATACCTTCGTCAGCCGAGGACTTGAAAACTACCAAAGATAATAATAATATGAGGGAGAGTTTTTTCATTGATTTCTTTTTGAAAATGTATGAATATATATTTTTATTTACCCTGTTGAGAAAAAAAAACGGTCGCGGCGAATGAGAAATTCTGCACCCTGGCGATGCTACAAGGCGGCAATTACCGAAATCTCTATCCTTGCATCCTTGGGCAGACGGGCAACCTGAACGGTTTCGCGTGCAGGAGGCTCCGAGGTAAAATACGAGGCATATATTTCGTTTACTTTGCCAAAATCATTCATGTCGGCCAGGAAAATTGTGGTTTTTATCACGTTAGTAAAATCTATTCCGGCTTCTTTGAGAATAGCTGAAATATTATCCATGACCTGTTTGGTGTTTACTTCAATATCGTTTTGAGCCATTAGGCCTGTTGCGGGATCTACGGGCAGTTGTCCTGAAACAAAAAGCATTCCGTTGGCAAGGATGGCCTGGCTGTAAGGGCCAATAGCGGCAGGAGCCTGGTTGGTGTTGATAACCTTCTTCATAGTTTTATTTATATTAAAATTTTTATATCAGACAAAAATACCTTTTATCCGGCTAATAATTAACGAAGAGTTGATAAAATATTGTAAAAACATTATAAGCAAAGAAAAATCATAAAAAAAGCTGTTTCGCATCCGAAACAGCTTTTTTTTATTAAAAACATAAACTGGAATTATATAACTCCCTGGTCAAGCATGGCCTGAGCCACTTTCATAAAGCCAGCAATGTTTGCTCCTTTCACGTAGTTGATATAACCGTCAGCTTCTTTACCATATTTTACACAAGCAGCATGAA
>DAONFU010000105.1:0-7265 GCA_035403765.1 Bacteroidales bacterium | reverse complement strand
ACAAGGTGTCGAAAAGTTACGGCGAGAAACAAATACTGAAGGATATTGACCTTATCGTGCCACGGGGTGAGAAAATAGCTTTTGTGGGACGCAATGGTGAAGGAAAATCCACGCTCATAAAGATGTTGCTGAACCAAATAGAATATTCAGGCAAGATACTTTTAGGACACAATATTATTCCAGGGTATTATGCCCAAAATCAAACTGAAATGCTGGATGGTGAGAAAACGGTTTTTCAGACTATTGACGAAGTGGCTGTAGGCGATATTCGGCCTAAAATCAGGGCTTTGCTCGGCAGTTTCCTTTTTGGCGGTGATACCATCGACAAAAAGGTAAAAGTGCTGTCGGGCGGTGAAAAATCACGTCTGGCCCTGGCTAAAATGTTGTTGTCGCCTGTTAATTTGCTGGTGCTTGACGAACCTACCAACCACCTCGATATGGTTTCAAAAGACATATTGAAAAACGCTTTGATCCGTTTCGATGGCACCCTTATTATTGTATCGCACGACAGGGATTTCCTGCAAGGCCTTACCAACAAGGTATATGAATTCAAAAATAAATCAATTAAAGAATACATTGGCGACATTTATTATTTTCTGGATGCCAAAAAGATTTCATCCCTGAAAGACTTGGAAAGAATTGGGCAGGAGAAAGCGCCGGCGGCCAATAAAAATGCCATTTCGGATAATAAGCTGAACCGCGAAAAGAAAAAGGATTTTGAGAGGGAACAACGTAAGCTGGTCAACAAAATTACCCTGGCAGAACAGCATATCGAAAAACTCGAAACGGAAATCGCCGGATTGGATAAGATACTTACAGACCCCGGAAAATATAAGGAGGCCATGAAGGATAAAGAAATATTTGAAAATTATCAGAAATTCAAAAGTCAATTGAAAGACGAAATTGATAAGTGGGAGGAGTTAAACCGGGAGTTGGATGACCTCAACACAAAAAGTATCTGAAGGGCAATATTTTAAAAAGCAAAGAAATATACTGTAGTAACAATAAAAGACCAAATTACTACCGAAGCGCTTAAATATACCAGGGTGTATTTGTTTTTGTGGTAATACTTGTTGGCAAAAAATGAAACTAAAGGTATTGCAATCAGCGTAAACATACAGATGCCAATAAGCCCCCATTTTGTACGTACTTTTTTCACGTACGTTTTTATTTGCCATTTTGAATTTTTATCGCTTGTGGCTATTACTGGCGCTTTATTTCCTGATGGTGCTGCTGCGTTTTTTTTAACGAAAATCCGGCGAAAATAAGGCCTGATTTTCCTTTTGTAAAATCTTATTATCAGGCCGCTTAAGTGATAGAACAGAAAAATCCCTATGATGCCGCTGATAGCTGTGATGGCCACTGTTTCGAAGTAACCCAATCCCATCTCGAGGGATAAGGGCGGGGCAAAAATTAATTTTGCAATGCTGAGCACCACTATTTGTATTACCTTGAAAAAAGTATCGACCTGGAGTAGTGAGAGGAGCATAGTCATTGTAATGATAAAACGCTATAATTTCATGACAAAATTATAAATTCATAATAAGAAAAACAAGAAAAAAATTATATTTTTACTCCATAGGCCAGATCGCCGGCATCGCCGAGACCTGGAACGATATAGGCTTGAGCTGTCAGTTCATCATCGATGGCGCCAACCCATAGGGTGGTATTTTTCGATAAAAAATTCTTTTTGATATATTCCACGCCCTGGAAGCTGGCGATGATGGCAACAATGTGGGTATGCGTAGGTTTGCCTTTTTCGAGCAGCGCCTTGTGGGTAAGTACCAGCGAAGCCCCGGTGGCCAACATGGGATCGGCAAGGATGAGCACCTTGTCGTTAAGGTCGGGACTGGAAGTGTATTCCACACGGATATCAAACTGCCCGTCTTTATAGTGGTACCGGTAAGCCGAAACAAAAGCGTTTTCCGAACCGTCGAAAAAATTTAGCAGGCCCTGATGCAGCGGTAGTCCGGCACGAAGAATAGTCGCCAGTACCGGATAATTTTTCAACACAGGAACCTCAGCTACACCAAGCGGGGTAACGATTTCTTTGTTTTCATATTCAAGCTGCTTACTGATTTCATAAGCTATGATCTCGCCCAGGCGTTCGAAGTTACGACGAAAACGCATACTGTCTTTTTGTATTTCAGCATCGCGTATTTCAGCTATGTATTGATTTACAAGAGAATTTTCTGCTCCTAAGTTTCTTACCATGGGAATTTGTATTGTTTTCAGTTGCTAAAGTAGCTTATTTTTTATTTTCAACAGATATTTTATGATTTTAATTATTAAATCGGGAAACGCGCTGAATTCAATTTTTAGATAATTCCTTTCTGTAGCGCCAAAACTACGGTAAAAACGAGCAAGGTTTGGATTGTCCGAACCTTCAAAATCCAGTATCAGCGGGCTGCCAGCATAGGCTCTGATAAAAAAATCAATAAGGTAAGGCATCGCATGGTGCTTTTTTGCATCGTCGGTGCTGGCAGAGAAGAGAAAAACAGCCCGTCCGCATCCTTTAACAAAAAAAATGCCTGCCTGCAATTCCCCGGAAGAGTATATATTCCATAATTCCCCACAGTCCTGCCCGCCCGAGGCCAAGGCAATTTTACGCAGTACGTCATAGAAGTCGCGGGGCAAGGTGCCTATTTTTGCTTCCCTGTTGTTCTTGAAGATAGTTATCAGATTTTCTAGTGTATCTTCCCGTTTGATACTGAAGTAACTCTCGGAAATTTTTTTTAGGTTGCGGCGCAGGTTTTCAGAATAGGCTTTATGTATTTCTGAATAGGGCTTGCCTAAATCTAACTCGAGATTGATATGTGTTTTTTTTGCTGTCTTAAGTTTTTCGTGAGGATTGCCGTAGTTTATAAGCGTTTCCACATATTTGAATTTTGCAGGGATGGCATGAATAAAGGCCGCCACTTCCGAAGCACTGATTTCCTTATCTGAAAAAACTCCCAGTTGCTGTGTCAGCGTGGGAGGGAAGATGTAAAAAAAACCGAGCTTTTTTCTGGAGGGTAATGGCATCACCGCCCGGTAATCATCTTCCACCAATGCATCCCAGTGTTCACAAGTACTGTCGAGATACCAACTGAAGGCGTAAACCTGTCCGTTGACAGAACGGGCGATACAGTTATTCCATTTTTCCTTATCAAGTTCGTTGTAAACTACATAACTGATCATCAGGTATGATTTTTTGTTACCAAAAGCGCTGCATGAGCTTCCAGTGTTTATTCTTAATTCAAAAATACTGTTTTTTACGAACTTCGATAGAAAATATTTCCGAAAGCAAAGCCTGATAATTATGTGTAATGGTGATTTTTTTCGAAATGTTGTCATTTTTTTTGAAGTTAATTCGTTGGGCAGGGAGGTTGCCCTTTACTTATAATACATGTTGTGGCGGGCGTCTTTGTTCCATTGGTTATACTGAACATCAGGAGTCTCTTTTACTGCCGACAGCGCCCCTTCTGACCCAACATAGATATACCCCTTGTTTGTTAGAAGTTGCCCATCAATGTTGCCTTTCAGTTTCTGAGTTTTCACAAGAACTCCGGTAGCCAGATCGAAGGTCTTGATTTCTCCGAGTGTGGTGGCCAAAACTACTTTTTCGCTGGCTACCAAAGGTATCTGGTTAGGGTGTGTGCTGACAGGTTGTTGCCAGAGGATTTTTTCGCTATTGGCATCAAAAGCTGTTATACTCACACTGTCGGTGATGATAACGATACGGTTTTTATAAACCACCGGATGGGCCCCGTTATAATTCATTTGTTCGTAACATGAACGGCGGTCGTTGATTTTTTTCGTAGCAAGCATTGCAGGATATTTTTTCTGTAGCTGTAAGGTTTTTCTGTCGAGCACTACCAGCTGTTCTCTGCCATTGACGGAGGCCGTTACATAGATATGTTGAGGTGTTAATGTTGGCGAGGAAACAGCCTTAATATTTTTTGAGAACAGGGATTGTTTGCCCGATATTTTGTCAAACACATAGTAATTGCCGCTTTGTGAAGCCACATGCACCTCTTTTCCTTCCACCACGGGACAGGCAATAACTTCTTTGTCGATCCAGTTGATCCAGTTCATTTTTCCGGTACGTAAATCAAAACTGGTAACAACAAAACTTTCGGAAGGGTTGGCCGGATTGGAATATCCATTATTATAAACCACATACACGCTGTTGCTGTCTGCCGAAGGCGTTGAATAGATGGTGCCTGCCAGCCATTTGCTCCACAGCATTTTACCTGTAGCAGCATCAAAAGCATACAAAGTACAGGAATAGGTATTTATTAATAAAACACCGTCCTGATAAACTATCGGAGATGCCCCCGATTCGCCCAGTTCAATTCCCCACTGATACTCTCCTGTAAGGGCTTGGAGGCAATAAAAATTCGGGGAATAAAAACCTTCCTGTGTGAATAATTTGTTTCCGGCAATAGTGGAAGTGCCTATGGGGCCTGAGGTGGCAAAATCAATGTCAAAACCGTTTGGTGTTAACTTTAAATAATTTGATGGTTTTTTTGCCGGACGTACAGGTGTTTCGTCATGGTTTACTACAAATCCTTTTTCATTGATATGGCGTTCTGCCATCATGCGTTCGATGGCTGCCGAACCCCTGTATCTTCGTGTGATGCTTGCTGAGGCAAAACCCAGGCTTGAGGGTACTTCAACCAGATGTATCCCGCTTTCATATTTTAAATTCACAAGGTAGTTGTTGCCCTTTTCGAGCATGAACCTGCAGGATCCGTTTCCATCTGTTTCGCCGGCAAAAACCTTTTTGCTGTTTTCTGCCTTGAGATAAACCTTCTCATCAGGCAGAGGCTGGTCGTTAAAGTCCACTAGACTGATCGTGAACAGCATATGCGTCGAAGTGCCTTTTGTCTGCGTGATGTTTGTCTGGATTATCGTGTCGCCTTTTGAGGTTTCATTTACACGAGTCCTTTCGTAATACAATACATTTTTGAATTCAGCATTAGGTTTATTGGGCACTGTAAATGTATGGACAGCCTGATTTCCTTCGACATCAACCTCGAAATCCTTATTTACCGGTAAATAAAAAGTGGCAATTCCGCCGGCATCGGTTGTTCCTTTGTACTTGACCTTGTCTTTGCAGTCGACAATTTCCACCGGTGTATTTGGAACTGCTGATTCATTATTTTTTCGAAGGTCTATCATGAATTTTACCACATTGGGCTGGCCTTTAAGTTGTTGTGGCAGGCGGCTTGTAAATGTGATGCCCGTACGGTCATATTTTGTTTTTTCTGCAAATATTTTTTCCGGGTCGTAGGTCACCGTTTTGCCTCCTTTCCCTTTAAAGCCTTCCGGGAGATCTAATGTTGCAGCATCTTTAATCTCCAGGTAACTAAAGGCGTATGTCCCGCCTTCGGTCAGGGTAAAAGTAGCTGTACCCATGTCATTGGTTTTTGATTTAAGAAAGATATTTTTTTCGCTGTTTTGCGCCGTAACCAACACGTCTTTTACTGGTTGGCCTTTAGTGTCTTTTATGGAAAAAGTGTATGTGCACTGGGCGTATAATGCCATATCAAAGCAAAAAAGAATTAATACGAACAATAATTTCTTCATGCGTTTAAGATTAAATTTTTTAATGAAAAAGGAATAATTGTGTATTTGCCTTAATACTAACGAAAATACTACTTCTGTTATTTCGCTATGTGAAATAAATATCTGGGAAATTTTTCCTAAAGAGAAAATTTGTAAACTCTCACATATAATAGAAATATTCCTCACTTTCCTGCCGTTTCGGCTGGCAGGCTTTCATGTCTGCGTTGTGCAGGCAGGGGCAGAATGCCGCCGGGTAGGTGGCGGAGCGAAATGATAAATCATTTTGTTTTTTAATTGTTTCAGTTGGGTTGATGGTTGTTCCCAATAAATAATACAAAAACATTCACCCGTTTGTTTTATAATCTGCTATAAAACTTCAGCCACCACAAAAGTGCTGCCACCGACAAAGATTAAATCGTTAACGGCAGCCTGCTCCCGGGCTGCACTTAAGGCTTCTGCAACCGAACAATATGCTTTTCCGTTGCGTCCTGCACTGGCGGCTGTTTTTTGCAGCGCCAAAACATCAAGTCCCCTTGGAATATCTGGTTTACAGAAATAATAGGTGGCATCTTCAGGCATTAGTTTGATTATCGCCTGAATATCTTTGTCGCTTACCATCCCGAATACAATGTGAAGTTTATTGTATTGCATTTGTTTTATTTGCGTTACCACCTGGGTTAATCCGTCTTTATTATGCCCTGTGTCGCAGATGACAAGCGGTTGTTGCGATAATACCTGCCAGCGTCCCTGAAGGTTGGTATTTTTGATTACTTTTTTCAAACCCCTCATAGTGTTTTTTTCTTCAATTGTGTACCCAATGGCATTCAATTGTTCAATAGCTGACAGAACAACGGGGATATTTTCCTGTTGATAAATACCTCCCAAAGCACAATAAACGTTTTTAAAAAAAGGTTTGTCATCCCTTTGAATTTCGCAAGTACTGCCAAAGGGAGGCTGGTTTATAAAACGAAAATCATTGGCATGAAAAACCTTGTCGGCAAATACACTTTTACTTTTGTTTTTTGAAGCGGTTTCCAAAAACACTTTTTCTGTTTCTTCTTGTGTTTTTCCAATAACGACAGTTGTTCCCGGCTTAATAATACCGGCTTTTTCGAAAGCAATTTTTTCCAGTGTGTCACCTAAAAATTGTGTATGGTCAAGGCCGATATTAGTGATTATAGTTAGTACAGAGCGAATAATGTTGGTGGAATCGAGCCTTCCGCCCATACCTGTTTCTACCACGGCGATATCAATTTTCTGTTCCGAAAAATATTCCATAGCGAGTTCAAAAGTGATTTCGAAAAACGATGGATGAATGCTCGCAAAATCCTTTTTATAGTTGTTAACAAAGGATACTACCTTGCTTTTCGGTATCATTTTTCCGTTGATGCGTATGCGTTCGCGGAAATCTTTGAGATGCGGTGATGTGTACAGCCCTGTTTTCAGGCCTTGCGTTTGCAACACGGAAGCGATCATGTGCGATACCGAACCTTTACCATTAGTTCCTGCAATATGGACAGAAGGAAAGTTCAGTTCCGGTGCCCCGCAGAGCCTGCTCAGGGCAAGGGTATTGTCAAGGCCTGATTTATATGCTGCTGCCCCAACACGATGAAACATCGGCAGGCAGTCGAACATATAGGCAAGGGTTTTTTCGTAGTCAGTCATCAGTTAAATAATTGGGTGAGCAAAATTATCGAAATAAAAATTGATTT
>DAONFU010000104.1:0-7425 GCA_035403765.1 Bacteroidales bacterium | reverse complement strand
TTTCCCTATAATGTCATTGGTTGTATGCTATAATCGCGGTAAAATTCACCTTGAGAATTATTAATAAATACTTATTTTTCCAATATTTTAATAATCAGGAGATAATTTGTTATGGCCTGTAAACAGTGGACTTCGGTAGTGTTTCAGTTACCTGCGCACTAATCTTTCATCTTATCATGACAAATTTTAACAAAAAATATTAATATTTTTCCTTATTGTAAAAAAATACTGTACTTTTGTACGTTAATAACCAATTAAAATTAATTATCGCATTATGAAAATTTACGCTGGTAATCTTCATTACGGAATGACTGAAGATGAATTACAAAAAATTTTTGAAGAGTATGGACAAGTAACATCAGTTAAAGTCATTACTGACAAGTACTCAGGAAGAAGCAAAGGATTTGGTTTTGTTGAAATGCCCGACGATGCTGAAGCACAACAAGCTATTGAAGACCTCAATGGCAAGGATGTAAAAGGCAGAAACATCACTGTTAATCAATCTATCGAAAGAAAAGAAGGTGAGCAAAGAAACAACAGAAGAGATAATTTCAGGAGAAATAATAATTACAGGAATAACGATTAATTATTTTTCTTAGAAACAATTTCCTGTTTCGAAAATTTTTTTAATCCATAAACAGCGGCCCATGGCCGCTGTTTTTTTTGCTCACTAAAACCAGTGAATCACTTCATATTTCTTGCGGTAAGTGCTTTCAATGTCAGTAAGCAAATCCCTGAGTTGGTCCAGCAATTCAAGTGCTGAAGTGTCGAAATGCAAATCGTCCGCTGCATGCAATAATTGTTTGGCTTCCGCCTGGTGAAAAAGCTTCAAATACTCAACAAGATATCGCATTTCGTTGTCAGATGCTTGTTGGCTGGATTTCAGAAATTGCAATATTCTTAACCCGTCAACTTTTTCGGCGCAGGCCCTGACAAACTTTTTTTTATCCTTAAAGTTTTCACGCAATGGCGCCCAAATATTTTTGCTCAAAAATGCCTTTTCAAGAAAGCCGTCTATCGGTGTCGGCACATCGGCATGGAAGAGTTCCTCAAAAAGATGATAAGTTTGTTTTACCTCATCAAACAGTTGATAGCTATACATCGGGTAGCTGTCCCAATCCTTACGTACACCTTTGATCAATGCCGGTCCGGTGCCAAAAAAAACGCGGTCAGAATACCTGGTGGCCGGAAAAGTTTTTTCTTCGTTCCAGACAATAATATCGCCGTACTTTCTTAATTTCTGCAAAAAATAAAAATCCTCGCCGCTGAGTTTGGGTGTGATACCGCCAATGGCGCGGTATGCGTGAACAGGAACGGCCATGGAAGAGCCGATTGCTGTGAAACAATAAGGATTTTTTATACGCCACAGATTGATGGCATAATAGCGCATATATATTTCGTAACGAAGCATCGCACGGTCGAGGGTTGTGTCGCCCGTAAGCCGGTGATAATAGGGCAGGGCAAGAGCTGTTGCTTTTTGATGCCTGTAAAAACTATGAGCCACCGACCGGCAAAGCTCGGAGTTGAAAACAGTGTCGGCATCCATACTCAGGATGATATCATCCGCCTCAGCCACACCGGCAATATAATCCATAATAACTTTCCGCGCCCAGCCTACACCGTGTTTTTTGCCCTTCCATCCATGACCCGCCGATGACTTGTCGATGATATGTAGAGGGAGATTTTTACAGGCACGCAGGTATTCCAGCGTAAACGCATTATCGTCACAGATATGTTTTTTTTCCGTCTGCTCGCGGTAATTTTCGGGCTGGTTAACACAAATTACTACGCTGATGTTTTTGTAAGACTGTTTCTCAATACATTCAAGGCAGGAGGGAAGCCATGCCGATTCGTTCATAACAGGTATGGCGAAAAATATTTTTTTGCTGGAGCTTAACATCCCGACAAAGGAAAAAAATTATTCCGCTAAAAGCAAAAAATACTGCTAATAATTGGAAAAATGTCTATACTTGTACAAACAAAAAAAATCCTGACAATGAGCGATACCAAGAAATTTATTCCTTTTGTTCCGAACGAAAGCAGTATGAAAGAATTTACCCTGAGGGCCGTACTGCTGGGCGTGTTGATGGCTGTGATTATGGGTGCCGCCAATGCCTATCTGGGTTTGAAGGCCGGAATGACCATAGCCGCAACTTATACAACGGCTGTGCTTGGCATGGCGATACTGAAAGCGGTGAAAGGCACCATCCTGGAAGAAAACACTGCGCGTACCATTGGCTCTATCGGTGGAAATATTGCCACCGGTGCCATTTTTACCTTACCGGCTTTTTATATTGCTTCGGTTTGGGATCCCTTTTATTCGGCTTCGCACTATCTTATAGCCATCGTGATACTGGCTGCCGCCGGTGTTCTTGGTATTATGTTCACCACCTTGCTCCGCCGGGTGCTTGTTGAAGACCATGATCTTCCTTTTCCGGAATCGGTGGCTGCAGCAGAAATCCATAAATCGGGCAGGGAAGGCGCCGGAGGATCAAAATTTCTGTTGTGGGGCATGGGTATAGGCGCATTTTTTACCGCGCTGGTAGAGTTCAAATTTATTGCCGCCGCCTGGCAGAAAGTACTTAGCTTTTCAAAAGGTGCCATCTTGTTACGCTCTCCGGGCATGGCTCCGGCCTATTTTGGAGTCGGTTATATTATTGGTCCCAAATTGGGCGCCATTAATTTTAGTGGTGGTTTGCTTGCCTGGGGCCTGATGGCGCCGGTAATAGCTTATTTCATCAATTACAATGATGCCGCTGTTGTCAGCGACTGGGGCGCTGAAATTACCCGCGTATGGAAGGCCTATGTGCGTTACATAGCCATAGGAGGCATGCTGGTCGGATCGTTTTATACGCTGTATAATATGCGCAAAAGCCTGTTCGGCGGCATACAGCGTTCGTTTGCCAACCTTAAAAAATCTTCAGCCGACGCCGGCAAACTCCTGCGCACCGACAAAGATATCAATATGCGCTGGTCCTTGATAGTGATAGGTATCATTATGGTTATCATGTTTCTGGTGTTCAACTATTTTGCAGGGGCCCCGCTGGCTGCCGGTATTGCCACCATCGTGATGTTGTTCATGGGTTTTGTGTTTGCTGCGGTGTCGGGGTACCTGGTAGGTATCATCGGTGTCAGCAACAACCCAACCAGCGGGCTCACGGTTTCGGTGCTAATCATTGCCGCACTGCTGATGGTGGCCTTAGGCCTGCGAGGCCAGGCGGGACTGGCTGCGGTGTTGGGCATTGCCGCATTTACCTGTACTTCGGTTTCTGTGGCAGGGGAGATGATGCAGGATTTGAAAGCAGGCCACATTCTCGGATGTACACCCTGGCGGATGCAACTTGGCGACGTGTTTGGCGTTATTGCCGCTTCCACCATCATGTTCCTGATTTTAACCCTGCTGCACCTTGGCGATATTAAAGACGTGGTCGGAAAAAAAATTGAAAAACTGGAAAAAGAAAATGTTAGCGTGGTGCAATATCAGGGCGAAAACCCTGCATTAAAAAATACCACTTATACGATTGCCGATATTAAAGCCATGTCGCCTGAACAGCAAAATGATGTGTTGGCGGCTAACGCAGGTTTTGGTGGTGAAAAACTTCCTGCCCCGCAGGCAAGCCTGATGGCAGTGGTGGCTAAAGGAATTGTGGATATGAAAATGGAGCTGATTTTGATTATCGTGGGCATGTTTATGGGCATTGCCCTGATATTGATGCAGGTGAAAAGTCCCATGCTCATCAGTGTGGGGATGTATTTGCCGATAGATACTTCTTTCGCAATCTTTCTTGGCGGATTGATGAAAGCCATCACGGACCGTTACGTGAAAAAAAGGGGATACACCGACGCGCAGAAAGAAAAGATTAGCAATACGGGAGTTTTGCTGTCGTCGGGACTAATTGCAGGGGAGGCGCTGATAGGCCTGCTGTTTGCCGGTCTGGCTTTTGCCGAAGTAAAACTGTTTTCGGTGTTTGAAACGCCGTCCTTTATAGGTAGTCTAATAGCAATACTTATTATTGGTTTCGTGCTGGTGAAATTTCCTTTGGGCACAAAGAAAAACTAATCACTATCCGGGGCTGTCATCTTTTACAGAATCCAGGGTTCTATAGTGTTATCCTACGGATTTTTTTGTACGATAGTGGATAATGGCATTAGTTACGGTATCGGGAAGTTCGCTGCTTGCTTCAATAATCAGCGGATTTTTGAGTGACCAGTTTTCGATTACTTTATCCACTATGCTTCGACGTACTACCCATATCATGGGATTGTCGTACGATTTCACCAACTGTGTAAGGTGGTGTCCCCAACCCTGATTTTGCAGCTCCCAGGGGCCCACTTCATCCACAACTACCACATCAGTATTTGTCAGATTTTCCAAAGCGAGAATTTTTTTTCCTGTCTCTATACCTTCCTCGCTGAAGAAAAACTTTCCCACGGCAGGCATGGCCGCATCTCCCTGAAATCTTGAAAGAGCTATCCTTTGGCCCTTGCTTAAATCCACCAGGTCGTGGCCTATATTTATGTCGTTTTCATACAGGGCCGGCGCTATAAATCCTCCCGGGCGGATATTTTTTTCTTTCAACTGATGGATAATTTTCGTCAAAAATGTAGATTTTCCAGTCCTTTCCGAACCGCAAACAATGATAACATTTTGCCTGTTGTTTAATTTAAGTTCCGTTTTTTCGAGCCAGAAATCAGCGCGGGCAAGCATGTAGCGGAATGTGAGGGAGGGTTTTTTTAATAGTTCCCTGGTACTGGGAAGGCTAGAAATCATCATTGGCAGCGTGTCGAAGGCTATCTCCATGGCCAGCGGCAACTGCCATAAACGTGAATGGACAAAAAGTTTTTTAAAATCCGGGTTGCGAAGTTCTGTTCCGATTACCGAAAAGCCAATGATTACCAATACCGCCCTGAAATTCATCTCCAGGCCTATGAACAGGCCCTGTATCAGGCTGCGTTCCGAATTTTTTAGTTGATACAACAAAAAAGCTGAGAGCATGGTAATGATAACAAAACTAATCCAGAATTTTGGCCTTGAAAGCAATCGCAAGGTTTGACGGTAACGCGCAATCCACAGGGCTAACAAGGCACTTCCGGCGGCGGTCCAATAGGGCCAGGGAACAAAACTTATCAAGGCCAGCACAATGACTAACAGTACAATGTTTATGGCCAGCCAGAAAAATGAAAAAGGAAATGCAGTATCGGGTTTTCCTGATTTAATCTTCTGCACCTGATGGATAGTGAGGCTTTGGTGAGCCAATGGTTGCCGGGCGGCTTTTCTGCCGATAACGATAGCGTATAGCGCACAAAGCAAGCCAAAAATAAAATATACCACACCTAAAACAACTATCGGCAACCAATAAATATCAGCGGCAATGTGCAGTTGTTTTTGCGCAAAGACAGTCAGGTTGGAATATAATTCAACGATATTAAATCCATAAATGATGATGTAATTTGCAAGTACAAAAAACAGGTTCCACAGCATAGCCAGGCCGCCGGCCAACAAAAAAGAAAAAACATTTTTTCTGAAAATGCGCACAGAGAGTTCCATGAGCAGGGCTTCAAAAAAGATCGCGATCATCGGGCCAAAGATCACGGCACTTGGCGAAATTGATTTCATCAGGGCGCATACCACGCCCGAACGCCAGAACAGGCCTTTCTCTTTCCAGATATGCGCTACTGAGATTAATAAAATAATGCCTATGGCGGTAAGCACGTTGCCGGCAAAAGGAATTTTCAGGTTGTGCAAAAAACTGCCGATGACAATTTCCGACGATGCCCAAAGGCAGCCCAACACCGATGCCTTGAGCCACTTATTGCTGAGACGCTTGCTTTCTGTCATAAACAATAAAATGAAAAAAATTGGCCTGCTGCATGGTGCAAAGTAACCAATTTATTACCTTATATTGAGGTTTTAATCTTATCTTTGAAAGAAAAAATATGGAAAATAATGAATTTGAAGCTGGCAAAGTTTTTAAATTTACGGGGATAATTGATTATGCTGATGGCGCAGTGGTAAGCCGCACTATCATTAAAAAACCAACAGGAACGGTAACCGTTTTTGCATTTGATAAAGGGGAAGGCCTCAGCGAACATACCGCCCCGTTTAATGCACTGGTAAATGTGTTGGATGGCAAAGCCGATATTATTATCAACGGGGTCTCGCATTTGCTGGACGCAGGACAATCGGTGATTATGCCTGCCAATATCCCACACGCTGTGAAAGCCGTGGAAAAGTTCAAGATGGTTTTGGTAATGATAAAAAGCTAAAAAATCCAGCTTTTTTTCGTGTAGTTTTACACTCGGTGAATTGCCAGCATATCGCTAAGTATGGCAAAACCCGTCTGCGTTTTTCCAGCACCGGGGCCAACAATGGTTATTTCACCTAACAAATCGGTAGTGAAAGTCAGCGCATTGTTGGCTCCCATTACTCCTGCCAGGGGATGTGTCAGTTCAATCATTTCGGGGCCTACCGATGCTTTTATTTTTCCATTTTTGTTTTCAATGCAACCAATCAGTTTCCATCGCTTACCTTCTTTCCGTGCTTTTTCTATATCTCGGGTGGAAATTTTAGTAATTCCCCTGCATGGAATATCATTGATTTTCAAAGGCACGCCCATAAGAACATTAGCAAGTATGCACACTTTTCCTCTGGCATCGTATCCTTCCACATCGCCGCTGGGGTCGGCTTCAGCATAGCCTAATTGCTGAGCTACTTTGAGAACTGAGGCATAATCCATTCCCTGTTCCATTTCGGTGAGCATATAATTGGTTGTCCCGTTCAGGATGCCTTTTATTTTGCTGATCTCGCATCCGGCCAGCGGGCCTTGGCTCAGGTTGATAATTGGGGTTCCGGCAACCACTGTGCCTTCAATCATGAATTTTACTCCATGCTTTTTGGCCAGACGGGCAAAAGCTTGATATTGAAGGGCTGCAGGGCCTTTGTTGCTGCTTACTACATGCTTTTTTGAAGACAGGGCTGCTTTCACATGGTCCATGGCGGGACCGCCGGTTTTCAGGTTGGTGTAAGTGAGTTCGCAAACAATGTCGGCATTGCAACTCTTGATTAAAGATACAGTATTTTTATCACAGACATCTTTTGAAAATTTCTTTTTTGCCCGCGCAGTCTGCAGCAGGTAAGGAATATCAAGGCCTTTGGGGTTATAACAGTTTCCAAAGGTAAGATCGGCCACCGCCACAATATCGTAATCAAACTTGTATGTATCTTTCAGAAATTTCTGTTTTGAAAGAAGTATCTCGGTAATACCTTGCCCGACCGTACCAAAGCCAATGAGGGCAATTTTATGTTTCATAGTTTATTTTTTTAACAAACCTACTTATTTTTTCACTGACCGTGGTAAAAAAAGATAAAATGCTTAGCAATTCTGATTTTTATAATAATTTTGAAACAAATTGTTTGGCCCTGGA
>DAONFU010000103.1:0-7520 GCA_035403765.1 Bacteroidales bacterium | reverse complement strand
TTACAGAAAAAGGTTTATATATGCTTGCAACGATTCTTAAGGGTGAGAAAGCTATTGAAACAACCCTTACAATTATTGAAACCTTTGCAAGAATAAAACAGCTTTCACGTAATATTAAAGAACTGTCTGAAATTAAGGACGACAAAAATAAGAAAAATCTTATGCAAAAAAGCGGTGAAATTATTGCAGAGATTTTGGATAATGACTTAGACCTTAATGAAACAGAAACATCTATTGAAATAAATTTTGCAGTCTTAAAATTCAAACATACAATTAAAAAGAAAAAAGACGTAAAATAAAGTAGTTCAATTGAAATTCTTAGAAAAAGAAGACAGCAAGCCCACAGCCAAGCACATTGTCAGGTCGCACGTGCCACCCCTGAAACCAAAACCTGTCAAAGAGCTTGTCTTTTTGCAAACGCTGACTTTGCCGACAAAAAACTAACTCTCAAAGACTGAATAATAAGGAATGACAGAATTAGAAACATATCTCAAGCCATTGACAGACAAGAATAACGGGCAGTTGGTAACAGGCGGTTGCTGTCAGTGGCGGGGCAGTGCTTCGTATGACAGTATCGTGATTGTTGAAACTTTTGTTCTTTGTGAAAAGTTTAGTGATGAGCCACCGAACAGCACACCGCCAGAACGTTAGCCGCTGGTATGGGTGGTATTATCTCAATGGATTTTTTCTATTCCTTGCATATTTTGCGACGATTGAGGGAATTATTCGTTGCATGGTGGGGTTTTATAGGGCAGGGAGCCTTGAAAGGGTAGGGGAGATAATTCTATGCTTTTCAATCCTTCAAAAAGATTAATGATGAGGGCGCTGGAGCGTCGATACTGTGGTGATGGATGGGTTTTTCAGGTATAGATTCAATGTGATAAAGCATTTTTAAAATAGATTATTATTAGCCGACTCTGAGTTTAGCAGCATCTTTCCATAAATAGTGTGGTAGAGGTTCTTTTAACTCCCATTTAATATTCATTGGTTTTGCCCCATAATGCTCACTTAGTTTTCCTTCGCCAACAAAAACATATCCCATTGTATTGCCAAATTCATCTTTATTTTTTTCTCTAACAAAAAGCAAAATTATTTTCTTCTCCTCTTCATGTTTAATGTATGAAATCCCTTTAGGTGTTTCTGGTCCAGCCGAATTTTGGCTTTGCCAATGAAACAAGGTTTCATTTATAGCATAATCATCATACATAGTTGTTGGTGAGAAATTCTCTTCCGATTTTATGAGATTAATAAAAAGAAGTTCAGTATTAAACTCTTTGTTTTCAGCCACCCCAACGCCTATTCTATTGGACGAAACTTTTTGAAAAGTATTCATTCCAAATGCTACTAAAATTTGATCTCTCGTATATCGAGAATGAATTCTAAGAGGTTGACTGTAAGGAAGGTTAATCTCGATTTCTTTGAAACTAATACTATCGTTTAATATCTCTAGGACCTCAATGATTTCATTTAGCAATACTATATTTTTTCCTATTTCACGAATACTAAGTTCTAACGAATCGAAACCACCTGCTGTTTGCCAAATATCGTAGTGTAACATCAGTAGCATTTTCTTCTCTTCTTCATTAAAATCGGATATCGAAATTAAAAAACCTCTTTTCGCCAGATTTAAGATAAAATTGAAATAGATTGTGGAGTTACAAGACAACCATTTCTTTGCAATGGCATTAATAATAGGCTTCTCATTGGTGTCATCAAACTCATCTAATCGACCTGATTCATAACAAAGTCTTTTCCAACCACCCCTCTTATAGATTAATTGAAGAGGAATATTGTAGAAATCTAAAAAATTCTTTAGATTAAATTCTAAGGTAGTATTATGCTGGAAGGTTTGGATCTTTTGAATTATTTGATTCCGATTGAGAGATGTAGCGGCTGTTATGTTCGCTAAGATAATTTGCTTGGCCTTTTTTTCTAAAACGATTGAGCAGCCTAATGGCAAATGAGGGAAATTATCTTCCACTTCTTTTGCAACAGTTGTAGCTGTTTTACCAATTAAAGCTCTGAACTTGTTTTCAAAGTTGTATTCAGGGCGCGAATTTCCTACAAAATCTAATACAGTTAAGCAATCTTTGTCATCTGCCAACCTCAGGCCCCTTCCTAGTTGCTGTAAGAAAATCGTTAGGCTTTCTGTTGGTCTTAAAAACAGAACAGTATCTATCTCAGGAATATCAACTCCCTCGTTAAAAATATCTACAACAAATAAGTAATTGATTTCTTTTTTAAGTAATTGGTTTCTGACGTAATCCCTATTTTGGTTGTTATTGCTAGTTAAATAGTCCGCCTTGAGCCCAGCGAGAATAAATTTTTCTGCCATATATTTAGCATGTTCCATTGTAACGCAAAAACCAATAGCACAAACGTCATTTAAATCTTTTGTGTATTTATCTAGAGCATCAATGATTTCTCTGACTCTTCTATCGTTAGCTGTAAATACTGATGATAATTCACTAGCAATATACCTTCCTCTTTCCCAGCCAACATTTGTAAGATCTATGCTGTCTGTGATGCCAAAATATTGAAAAGGACAAAGCAACTTTCTATTTAAGGCCTCAGGTAATCTAATTTCTGCCGCAATTCTATTGTGGAAATCTTCTTGTATATCCCCACCATCCATTCTTTCAGGAGTGGCTGTTAACCCCAGAAGTACTTTGGGCTTAAAATAATTAATAATACCCCTGTAGCTATTAGCTACAAGATGATGACATTCGTCAATAACAATAAAATCGAAATATTCTGGAGAAAGATTTATTTCATTTAAACGATTATTAATTGTTTGTACAGATGCAAAAACAAATTCATAGGAATAAGGCACAAGGCCATCTACCCACAATTCCCCAAAATTGTTATCACGGAGAATTCCTCTAAAAGTTTGTAGAGACTGAACTAGTATTTCCTTTCTATGTGCAAGAAAAAGAAGTTTTGCAGACGGATTTTTGTTTTTAAAACTTTTGTAATCAAATACAGAAAGAACTGTTTTACCTGTACCTGTTGCAGCTACGACAAGGTTTTTATTTCGATTATGAACATGCCTTTCTACATCTAACTTTTCCAAAATTTCAGATTGGAATGGAAAGGGTTTAATGTCAAAAAAGGAAAAATTTAAATCCGACACTTTCCCAACCCTTCCTTGATTCAATGATTGAATCAATTTTTCTTTATGGATAGAATCATCAAAAATTTCAAAATCATCACTTTGCCAATAAGAATCAAAAGTTTTTTGAAATTTATCTATTATATGACTCACCTCTTTGGTTGTAATTTTTAAATTCCACTCCAGTCCATCAGTTAGTGCAGAGCGAGAAAAATTTGATGACCCAATATATCCAGTATGAAACCCAGTGTTTCTTTTAAATAAGTAGGCTTTTGCATGAAGTCTTTCATTACCTGAATTATAGGAAATCTTTACTTGTGTATTGTCAAGTTTGGATAGAAGCTGAATAGCCTTGTAATCCGAAGCCCCCATGTAAGTGGTTGTAATGACTCTTAATTCGCCTCCGTTTTCGGTAAATTCTCTTAATTCCTTCTCTAGAATGATAATTCCTTTGAATTTTATAAATGAAACGAGAAGGTCTATTTTGTTTGAAGATAGAATTTCTTTTTTCAGCTCGCTTTCGAGAGAAAGACCAACATTTCCGCCCGTAAATAATTCACTATGAGTTAATCGAGTATAAGGTGTTATTTCCTTCAGGTGCAAATTCAAGTCAGAAAAATGAGCGTCGACTTTTGAAAAAACTGCTTTTAAGATTTCTCCTTCAATAGCAATCAGGTCATTATCGAACTCCTCTTTTTTCATCTCTTCTTTAAGAAATGAAATAATTTTGTTAGCAATTTCTATTTGTATTTCAATTTGATTCTCACCTTTTACATAATTCAACGCATTTTTTATGGTTTGAGAAAGATGTTTTGCCAGCAATGAAGAAGCTTCTTCTTTATCTATAGCAGATTTATTGATAAAAAATCTCTTTTCATCAATACTTGCAAGTTTTTGACGAACCAATTGCGTCACTAATTCTTCGTAAATTCCTTCATTCATAACTTTAAGAATTCTTTAAGAATCGGGAAATCTGCCTCCGACCAATCTAAATCTTTTAGCTCATCTTTTTTTAAAAAACGAAATTGATTATGTTCCATTAGTCTAATTTCACCACTAACATAATTAGCTGTAAACGGAATTAGCCGAATTCGAAAACCCGGATAATCGTAAATTGAAGGGGAAAGCCTTGATGTTACCTGTATTTCAATATTCAATTCTTCTTTGATTTCCCGTATTATGCATTCTTGCTCTGTCTCTCCTTTTTCAATTTTTCCACCCGGAAACTCCCATTTAAAAGGCAGTGTCATGTTTTTGCCTCTTTGCACAACAAGTATTTTATCATTTAAGGAAATAATCGCACAGGTAACATCTAATTTTTTCATTTTATTAATAATCTGCCTTATAGTAAGTTCTGTTACCAACATTACAATCTGAAGAACCCCGTAACCCATTTAATACCATTTTCCAATTAGCTAATTTATTGCGGCTTGTGAGGAAATTTGTAAAATATTTTCGTTCAATATTCGTGTCAATTTTATGCGGATATTCAATGATTGTAAAATATGTAAATGGTGTCAGAGATAATTTGTTGTTTACTATTCTTGCAGTCCCACTACTATGATACTCATGATCGTTTGAATAATCGGAAATAAAGAATGATGCCCTACTTTTTTCATTAATACTTAGAAACACATAACCATATTCATTGAACGTGCCGCCAGACCAATATCCAATAAATTCAGGATTATCTCTTTCAACTTTCTTTTTGCAAGAAAAAAGTCCAATCAAGAGGAAAAATAAAATAATAAGATAATTTTTCATTTTCATTTTTTTTGAGCAAATTTTTATATCAGCATCACCAGAATCACACCTCTTCACCCATTCCTCGCTGTATTTTTCCATTATGCGATACTTTTCAACCCAAAAATACTATAATATCTTTTAAAAATTCCCAAATAATATTCCTGTTTTAATATTTGTTTTTTCACAATTATTTATTTCTGTAAAGCCGGTTGGAGGGTATGAGCTGCCTCAGCCCTTCAGTCATGCCCGCCCTTCTTAAGTTTTTTGTATTTATTGGGGATACGCGAAATCAGGATTACGGCTACCTCTTTTTCTTAAAAAAATCTTCCATCAGCCTGGCGGCTTCTTCTTTCATCAGGCCGGCCTGTGTTTTTGTCTTCGGATGCAGTATGGCGGCGTTCAACAGCGTATAACCCCGCTTGGGGTCGGCGGCCGCATATACCACCCTGCTTATCTGCGACCAATACAGAGCGCCGGCGCACATCACACAGGGCTCCACGGTAACATAAAGGCTGCAGTCGCTTAGGTATTTGCTGCCCAAAAAATTGGCAGCGGCCGTGATGGCCTGCATCTCGGCATGGGCCGTAACATCGTTCAGCCGTTCGGTAAGGTTGTGAGCGCGGGCAATAACGCGGTTGTTGCACACAATCACCGCGCCCACAGGCACCTCGTCGGCGTCAAAAGCCTTTTGCGCCTCTTTTAAGGCCTCCTTCATAAAGGTTTCGTCGGAAAATAACAGCGGTTCCATAAAATTGTTATCCGCAAAAATAATCAATTCCCCCGCAAAAGGATACGCTAAATATGATTAATTTCGCTCTCAAAATTTTCTACCATGTTAAGGACTCATACTTGCGGCGAATTACGACTCGGCGCCATCAACAGCAAAGTTACCCTGTGCGGCTGGGTGCAACGTTCCAGAGACCTGGGCGGCCTTACCTTTATCGACCTGCGCGACCGCTATGGCATCACACAGCTTGTATTTAATATGGACGTAAATGCCACGCTGTGCGAACAGGCCCGTCAACTGGGACGCGAATTTGTTATTGCCGTGTGCGGCACCGTGGCCGAACGCAGCAACAAAAACCCTAAAATGGATACCGGCGATATTGAGATTATTGCCGACACCCTCACGGTGATGAACACCTCCAAACTTCCGCCATTCACCATCGAAGACAATACCGACGGTGGCGACGAACTCCGCATGAAATACCGCTACCTCGACCTGCGTCGTGCCGTGAACAAAAACAACCTGCTGCTGCGTCACAAGATGGGTGTGGAGAGCCGTATCTACCTCAACGCGCAAAATTTCCTTGAAATAGAAACACCCTACCTGATAAAATCCACCCCCGAAGGCGCCCGCGATTTTGTGGTGCCTTCGCGCATGAACCAGGGCGAGTTTTACGCCCTGCCGCAATCGCCGCAAACCTTTAAACAGCTGCTGATGGTGGCCGGATACGACCGTTATTTTCAGATTGTTCGTTGTTTCCGCGACGAAGACCTGCGGGCCGACCGCCAGCCCGAGTTTACCCAGATCGATTGCGAGATGTCTTTTATTACCCGCGACGATATCATCAGCACCTTTGAAGGCCTGGTGAAGCATCTGTTCAAAACAGTGAAAGGCCTCGATATGCATGATTTTCCCATCATGTCCTATGATGATGCCATGACCTATTATGGTTCAGACAAACCGGATATCCGATTCGGGATGAAATTTGTGAACCTTAATGCAGCGGCCAAAGGAAAAGGTTTTAAGGTGTTTGACGATGCCGAACTTGTTGTCGGTATCTGTGCTCCCGGATGTGGCCAGTTTTCGCGTAAGCAACTCGACGAGCTGACGGATTTTGTAAAAAAACCCCAGGTGGGTGCCGGAGGCTTGGTGTATGTCAAATGGAATGCTGATCAGACTTTTACATCTTCGGTCGGCAAATTTTATACCGACGAAGAACTCAAAAAATGGACGGAGGTTTTTGGCGCCCAGCCAGGCGACCTGATGCTGATACTCTCCGGTAAAGAAGAAAAAACACTCAAGGCGCTCTGTGAACTGCGGCTCGAGATGGGTACCCGTTTGGGTTTGCGTAAGCCCGACGATTTCAAACCCTTGTGGGTGGTGGATTTTCCCTTGCTCGAATGGGACGAGGAAACACAGCGGTTTTATGCCAAACACCATCCTTTTACCTCGCCCAAGCCGGAAGATATTCCCCTGCTGGATATAGACCCCAAACGGGTAAAAGCCAATGCGTACGATTTGGTTATCAATGGGGTGGAGATAGGCGGAGGTTCTATCAGGATACACAACAAAGATTTGCAGAAAAAGATGTTTCAGGTGTTGGGATTTACCGAAGAAGATGCTCAGAAACAGTTTGGTTTTCTGATGAATGCCTTTGAATACGGCGCTCCGCCGCACGGCGGCATCGCCTTTGGTTTCGACCGTATCTGTGCCGTGTTTGGCGGTTCCGATTCCATACGCGATTTTATTGCGTTCCCCAAAAATAATTCCGGACGGGATGTAATGATCGACTCTCCGGCAACAATTTCCGATGAACAATTAAAGGAATTAAACATCCTCCTGCGATAAGGGCGGCAGTGGCGCTAGTAGTTGTATAGCTAATTTCAGCCGGGGAGATTTATTGGCGGCTGAGGCCCCTGAACCCGCTATGGCTAA
>DAONFU010000102.1:0-7765 GCA_035403765.1 Bacteroidales bacterium | reverse complement strand
AAAAAAAATGACGCATTTTCTTGAAAATTATTGATAATAAAACAAAGCTGTCCGAACAATAAGGCAACTAATTGATCGTAGGTCTTGTATTTTGAACAATACTTATCACTTTTGAATTCCCTGATAGTTTGTCTACAATTATGGCGAGGTATTAAATCTATTACCTGCCGGATTACAGGTTTTTTGTTATTTTCGTTTCTGCGGAAAGGCTCATGGTATTTATCTTTGGTTTGTTGTGACTTCAAAGATGTGAAGATTTTCCGCACTTTTTTAAAATTTAAACTTTTGGATAGTTGTGAAAAAATATAAAGAAATATTTGAAAAAACAGGTGAAAATTTCAACATTTTCAAAATTCTAAGAATTGAAACAGAAGAAGTTTTTACACATTCGCGTTTTTTGTGCGAATTACTAAATCCTAAAGGATCACATGGTAAGGGAAGCTTATTTCTGAATATTTCATGTTTATTTATTATTTTGCTTTCCGGTTGTAATCATTCTGATAATGGCAATAAAGCATTAAATAAAACTCAGCAATCCAAAGATACCATTCAAACAGCTAAAAACAAAGAAAAAAAGGACAGTCTGTTATTTTATATCTTATCTTATGATGGCAAAATCATAAAAACAATCAAATACCGTGATTGCAGACACGACCCACTGGATGAATTTAGGATAAACAGCACCAACAAAGCATATGGGGGAGTAGATGCAATAACTTTTGAGATTTTAGAAGATTTCATAGGAAAAGTGTTCGGCAGGCCTGGTGATAATTATCTTACTGATATAATAATAGGCGATTTTAATGGAGATAAGCAAAAGGAAATTGCCTGGTTAGAAGCGCAACATGTGCCAATTGATTCAGCGAGCGACGGATGGAAAACAATAGATGTCATTCATTTTTCTGGAATAAACAAAAGGATCAAGCGAATTACTCTTGACATGGATATCTATGGAATCTCAAATTTAGGTGATCTGAATGATGACGGCTCTGATGAAATAGGATTAGAGATGGATGCTTATCCAGGAAATACAGAATGTTTTGCTATTTATACATTCAAAAACAATGAATGGGAATATTTAGCCGCTTTTGATAATACCCTTAATATGAGAGTTGCTGGAATAAAATATATTGAAAAAGATCCCGCGAAAAAAGGAATTTGCAAGTTAAGGATACCGTTATTTTATTATAATGACGCAGAGAATTTAATTCCCAAAAAGTATTATTACGATTCTGTTACCGGAGCATATAATTTAAATACCTCTTATAGTCATGTGGTTGAACTTGATATTAAGTTGGAGTAGTGGTTTGTGCTACATTATTGAGCATGAGGACAGTTTCAGTAGTAAAATAGTTTAAGTTTAATACACACATAAAATTTTTCACACCCTCTTTTTCGCCCCTCTTCTATTGCATTATGTCCGGGAATCTTGTTTGTTTTTCTCAATTGTCCGTTCCAACTCAGTCACAATTTCCTGCCTGAAATGTTCGGGCATGAGGATTTTAATCTGGCTTCCAAAACTCAGAACAATGGTGCGAAATTCATAGTTCAGATTAACCAGGAGGGAAATACGCAAAATGTCTTCGGTTAGTTCCAGTGTTTTCTGTGTCTCATGCAGGGGCTGGGTTAACACATAATTGCCTTCCGGCATGGTAAACTCCAGAATCACTTCTTCCGGCGTATCAGGCATGGTGATCAAGCCTATCGTGTTTTTGAAATATTCTTTATAATCAAAATCATTATGCCGGTAGATTAGATCCTTTTCTTCTTTTATTTCCCCGATGATTCTGTCGAGTCCGTAAGTGCGGATATCATTCAGGTCATTGTGCCAGCCAATCACGTACCAGCGGTTGCGGTATTCTTTAAGCAGGTAGGGATGAATGTTGTGCTTGTATGATTTTTCTTTATAAAATGTTTTGTAATTAAAGCTCACCACAGTTTTTTTGCTGATGGCGTTGATCAGATTATCCAGATGTTCATTCCCTTTGATTACGGGGTTTTTCTCAAAATCAATAAACGGCAAAACATCCTGTAGCTGGTTGATTTTTGAAATTTTCACCGCATTGGAGATTTTATCCACGGCACCGGCAAACTTGTTGAAAACCTCAACATTTTTGAATTGCTGCAAAAGTGCCGAAGCAAAAGACAAGGCATTCATTTCATCATCATTGATGGGAAGCTTATCAATGGAATATTTCGGATTGCTGTAATAATAACCGCCCTTGTAGCGGTCGTAAACAATAGGGGCTTCATAGCCAAGGCTCAGGTCGTTGCGCATGGCAAAAATGTCGTCGTCAATGGTCCTTGGACTGACATTGTACCCCAGCGTTTCTTCAATGGCTTCTATGAGTTCCTGTTTCGATACCACATTGCCGCCAAGGAGTTTGCGGTTGATGGTGCGGTAACGTATCAAAGCATATTTATTCTGCGGCATGAGTTTTTTTTCTCAAAGATAAAAATTACTACGCAGATATATTTCGTTGTACATGATGAATTTTGTAATTAAATTTGATTCTATGAAAATTGCATTGATTTCCGACATCCACGCCAATGCCGAGGCACTATATTCTGTTTTAAAGGATATTGAAACATTAAACATAAAAAAAATCTACTTCCTTGGCGACTTAATAGGTTATGGCCCGGAACCTTCCGAATGCATCAATGAAATCATGCGGCGGAAAATTCTCTGTGTGAAAGGAAATCACGATGCTGCCGTCCATGATGATATGGCACTGAACTGGATGAACTATTCAGCTAAGTCTGTATTAAAGAAACACAGAGCATTATTATCGGAGCGACATCTGGAATATCTGGAAAATTTGCCGGAAACATTAATAAAAGGAAATATTCTTCTTGTCCATGGCACCCCACCCGATTCAATTTATGAATATGCCGCATATCTTGACAAGGACGAATTAAAACAGGCAATAAAATCAAGCCCTGTGAAGTACAGCATTGTGGGGCATTCTCATCAGCCATTTGTTTGCGAATATATCTCAAAGACAGACGAAATAAATGCTCATCATTTGAAACCGGACCTTGCCTTTTCAATAAATAAAAATGCAGTAAAAATTCTCATCAGTTGCGGCAGCGTAGGCCAGCCCCGTGACGGATATGATAAAAATGCCAAATATATTGTGTTTGACACCAAGGAAGATTCACTGTTGCTCAAATCAGTCGAATATAACCGGGCCGCCACATATAAGAAAATGCTGGCATGGGCTTATCCTTCCGAAATGCTTTGTTACTATAAGGTCTGAAAAAATATCCGATTGTTTTAGAGATTTTTTTTGATCTTTCTGCATTACGCAGATTGATTGCGTTTGGCTGTCGCAATTTTGTAGTGATAATATAAAAAAAAGGTTATGAAAACAAAAAATTTAATTCCCGTTGTAGAAAAAATATATAAAAAGACAGAAGGATCAAAATTAAGCCCGAGCTTAATAAAATCATTAAAAACTCCACTCAAAACCATTTCAGATTTTTTTGAAATTACCGAAACTCAGGCAATCTGGTTGTCTGTTGTCATCATAAGGAACATAGAGGCCAGCGGCGTTTCTGTAATGCAAGTGGCCGACCATGTTGGGCTGGAACCTGCCAAGATGCTGAATTACTTGTCCGATTTCAACACATTATGCAATAAAAATCTGCTTTGTTACAGTAATTTCAGAAGGCGGCAGACTAATGTTTTGGGCCGAAGTTTCAGGGCAGATTACATCATTCCTGAAAAAGTCATTTCGTCCTTATTCAATGGGGAAAAGCGATATTCGATTTTTAATAAAAAAATGACCGTCCCTGAAATTTTGTCGGCCGTTCAGTCTCTTTTAAATGCCAAAAGGGAGGAAGAGATCAATCAGTCTATATTATTACAGGAAGTAAAACAAATGCTTGAATACAATAGCTCACTTGAAATGGTTAAGCAACTTAAAAGACTAGTCAGCCAGATTGATGAACAAATTGTTTTTTTGTTAATTGCCAACAACAAAATGAATGGAAATGAACCAACCGATATAAATGACCTTGCAGAAGCATTTTTTGACAATCCAAATGAACGTTATGATTTCAAAAGGCAAATACGCATTGGTTCGAGTCCACTCCGAAAAAACCGGCTTGTCTGTTATGAAAAAGAAGCTTTTATTGATGACCGTTTTCTTGAACTGGACGAAAAAGGTAAGGAAATCATCTATGGCGATGATGCAGAGCTTTTTGAAGGGAAAAAGGCAAAAACCAGTCATGATTTATTAACCGCATGCAAGATTAAAGAAAAACAGCTCTTTTACAATAACCCGGAGCAACGAAGGATTAACCAACTGACAAATATTTTGCAGCCGGAAAATTTTTCAGTCATGGAAAAGCGCCTTGCTGATGAAGGAATGCCCACAGGCTTTAATATTTTGTTTTATGGATTGCCGGGTACGGGTAAAACCGAAACAGCCTTACAATTGTCAAGAATCACTGGCAGGGATATGATCAGCGTGGATATAAGCAAAACCAAAAGCTGCTGGTTTGGTGAATCTGAAAAACTGATTAAAAAAGTCTTTGAGGATTATAAGAAAATTGTCGAAGCATCAAAGCTGGCCCCCATACTTTTACTGAACGAAGCCGATGGCATCATTTCTAAACGCATGGAAATAATGGGAAATTCTGTTGATCAGACCAGGAATGCCATACAGAACATCATTCTGAATGAGATGGAAACCCTGAAAGGGATATTGATTGCTACCACCAACCTTACTCAGAATTTTGACCACGCTTTTGAACGGCGTTTTTTGTACAAAATAAAGTTTGACAAGCCTTGTTTGCAAGCACGTATGGCGATATGGAAAGATAAAATTTGCTGGCTTGAGTCACAAGTCCTTGAAACGCTGGCAAACAGTTTTGATTTTTCGGGCGGACAGATTGAAAATATTGCACGCAAGGCATCGGTCATTCATTTGCTTGAAGGCCGCAAACCCTGCCTAAGCGAACTGAAAGATTTATGCATAGAAGAAAATATTGAAACCGAAAGAGGTAAAATTGGTTTTTAAATTATTAATTTTGATTTATGAATTTACAAGATTTTATTAAACAGTACGACAAATCCGGCGCTGTTATTTTATTAGAAGGTAAAAGGCAGGTTGCAGAAACCGATAAGCCCAAAATGATTGCATTAGGAAGAATACTTGGTGAAAACACAAGCAAAATGCGTTTTAGAAGTGGTAACGCCGATGGTGCTGATTTTTACTTTTCGGCAGGAGTAATAAGTGTGGACAGCTCACGGCTCGAAGTAATCACACCTTATGCAGGGCATAGAAAACAGTATAATGAAGCAGGTAAAACTTATTCTCTGGATGATATTAACCTTGCCGCCGAAGACAAGGTTATATACCAGACTAAAAGCAACAAGAGCCATAGCCGCCTTGTTGATAGTTACCTGTCTGATAAAAGCGGTGCCCTGAGTGCCAAAGCCGCTTACCTGCTGCGCGATACTATTAAAGTTACCGGAACAATGGATATGTTGCTGCCTGCCTCATTTGCCATTTTTTACGATGATTTGGAGCACCCGGCCCAAGGGGGCACCGGGCATACTATGCATGTTTGCGAATTAAATAATGTGCATTTTATAAACCAAAGGCAATGGCTTGATTGGATTAGCGGTAAATATTAGATATGTTTTATTATTTAATGGGTTTTATTTTGTATTATTGAAGAATAATTTATTTAAAAACTTTTAGACATGGAAGACAATAATACTAAGCAAGAAAAACCAGAGCTTTTAGAAACAGAATTATTTAAAAAAGCCGTTTTTGAAACCATTAGTTTATGGTGTACAAAGGAATATGAACATTCGAAAAAATTTAAAGATGCTTATAATAATTGGTATACCGCTGAGCAAGATGAAAAAGATAATGAAATTAAAAAATATTTAAAGGATTTTCAAAAATTCTTGAATGACTATTCTATTGATAGAACCAGAAAAGCAGGAAAAGATAATGAAATGCTAAAAAAATTCTTTGATGAAATAAGAACTAATTTAACCTTTAATAGCACAATGATTGATGAATTAGCTTCTTATTTCAAAGGTGCTGATTGCACGCCTACCAAAAAAAGTAAAAAAAATCCAACAAAAAAATCTGAGCCAGGACTGCCCACTTCACTCGTTGCCAAAACTTTATTTCTATATTATCCCGATAAAGTTGCTTTATATGATAATAATGTAACAACTGCAATAAACATAATTTATAAATTTAAAAAAATAAATTTTAAAAAATCAATAGAGCATACTCCTGTAGATAATCCAGTGGATAAAATAATATATCGATACAATGTATATTTTGAAAAATTTAAAAACTTTAAAGGAGAGTATTATGATGATGGAATTAAAATCATTGAAAGCATTTTGAAAGATAGTAAGGTTATTATTGAACAATATTTAAAAGAATATAATAAAATTTTCAATCCAACATTTGATGACTCCGTATTTCAAATAATAGATGGCGATCATAATGATTTCCTTCTTCATCGAAGTATTGATAAGTACTTGTGGTATTTTTATGAGGATTTTATTAAACCTAAAAAAGAATCAAAAAAAAATGAAACACATCCTCTCTAAATCCACTTTCATCCGAGGCTGCCAGTGCCATAAGTCACTTTTTCTTTATAAGTTTCACCCCAACCTGCGGGATGAAATTACAGAAGCCCAGCAAGCCATATTCGACAGAGGAACCAATGTTGGATTATTGGCTCAGCAGCTGTTTCCCGGCGGCATAAATGTGAAACCGCCTACCCCTTATGAATATCAAAAATCCGTTCAGGATACACAAATGGCAATTTCATCCGGTGCTGAAGTTATTTATGAAGCCGCGTTTCAGTTTAATGGTGTGCTTGCTGCCCTGGATATTCTTGTCAAAGAAAACGGCAAATGGAAAATTGTCGAGGTGAAAAGTTCTACTTCGGTTTCCGACACCTATGTGCTCGATACTGCTTTGCAATATTGGATAGTCACAAATTGCGGCTACGAGGTTTCCGATGTAGGCGTGTTGCACCTTAATAACCAATATATACGCAAAGGCGAGCTTGACCTGCAACAATTATTCACTTATGAATCCACGCTTGAAAAAGTATTTCCACTTCAGGACTTTATTCATGAGCAGGTTGAAGAACAGTTGAAATTGATTAGTGAAAAAAAATTACCAGCAATTGACATAGGCCTTCAATGTGATGATCCATACACCTGCGATTTTCATGGGCATTGCTGGCAGCACATTCCTGATTATTCTGTCTTTAATATTTCACGGCTCAGGGCAGAAAAAAAATTCGAGTTGTATTACAAGGGAATTACCAGGCTGGAAGACATCCCCGATGATTTTCCATTGAATGAAAACCAATGGTTGCAGGTTAATTCGCACAAGAGCGGCAATACCACCATTGATAAAAGCAAAATTCAGAACTTCTTGAAGTCCTTTGATTATCCTGTATTTTTTATGGACTTTGAAACATTTATGCCTGCCTTACCGCTTTATGATAATTCAAGGCCATACCAGCAGATTCCGTTTCAGTATTCATTACATTATTTGAACAAACCGGGGTCGGAACTGCAGCATTTTGAATTTCTGGCAGAATCGGATATAAATATTGATCCACGAATAAAATTTATTGAACAACTGCTTACCGATACTAAAGGCAAGGGAACCATTTTGGTTTACAACGAAGCATTTGAAAAAACGCGCTTAGCTGAAGTTGCACGCGATTTTCCGCAATATGCCGATGATATTAATGAGCGGCT
>DAONFU010000101.1:0-7779 GCA_035403765.1 Bacteroidales bacterium | reverse complement strand
CTCTCCTTAACCTGCAAAACAAGATTCCAAAAACCGCTGTTTATGCGAAAATCAGTAATTTGTGGCCTTCTTTTCAAAATAAGCTTTCGGGTGTTTGCATACGGGGCAGTTTTCAAGTGCCTTTTTCCCTTTATGAACATAACCGCATTTGCGACAAACCCATTCTTCGGCTTCTTCGCTTTCAAACACACTGTTATCTTCCACATTCCTCAGCAATTTCAAAAAACGGGCTTCGTGTTCGGCCTCAATTTTTGCTATTAGCTTAAAAGCGCTTGCAATCTGCAAAAATCCTTCTTCTTCAGCAATCGCAGCAAATTCCGGATACAATTCTGTCCATTCTTCGTTTTCACCGTTGGCGGCCTCCACCAGATTATCGGCAGTGTTTCCAATCATTCCTGCCGGATACGTAGCGGTAATTTCCACAGGCCCTCCTTCCAGAAAGCGAAAGAATACCTTCGCATGGCTCTCTTCCTGACTAGCCGTCAAGGCAAAGATTTCAGCAATCTGCTCATAACCATCGCTTTTCGCTTGCTTGGCAAAAAACGTGTAGCGGTTTTTGGCCTGCGATTCACCGGCAAAGGCTTTTAGCAGGTTCTTTTCTGTACGAGACCCTTTTATACTCATAAATATCAAGTTTTGAAGTGAAAAGTCCTCTGTGCCGGACAAGGCGGATTAACGAAAAATATGGCAAATGGTGAACATAATTTTGCTACCGGCATGAGGATATCTCATTTATCATTTGGCGACAAAATTACATAACCTTATCAAATTGTGTATCTTTATGCCGCTTAATTTTTTTTTGTGAAAAATACTGGTAAATATCTTTTCTCCGGCATTGATAACAACATTTTCGGAAAACACTTGCAGGAAAAAATTGAATCGGGCAGCAGCCTGTTCATATTGATGGATGAAAACACGAAAAATTATTGCAGGCCTAAGTTGATTGATGATTTTCCCATCCTGAAAAACGCCAATGAGATTCTAATAAAAAGCGGCGAACAAAACAAAACACTCGAAACCTGTAAGCACATCTGGCTTAAACTTATTGCGCATCATGCCGACAGAAATTCACTGCTCATCAACCTGGGCGGTGGTGTGATTTCTGATCTCGGCGGTTTTGCAGCGTCTTGTTATAAAAGAGGAATCAATTTCTGTAATATCCCAACTACCTTGCTGGGAATGATTGACGCGGCCATTGGAGGCAAAACCGGACTGGATTACCAGGGAGTGAAAAATGTTATTGGCTCTTTTTCCTACGCAGAAAAAACCTTTATCAACCCGGAATTTTTGACCACACTGCCCGAACGACAGCTAAAGTCGGGATATGCCGAATTGCTTAAAATTGCCCTCATCGCAGATAAACTTTTGTGGGAACAACTACACCCAAAAGACATCAAAGACATTGCTGCCATGACAAGGCGGATAAAAAAAGCTGTTCGTTTGAAAAACAAAATTGTTCAAAACGATCCCTTAGAAAATAATATTCGTAAGACACTAAATTTTGGCCATACCCTGGGCCATGCCATAGAGTCGTATTCCCTTGAACACGACATTAAACCCTTAAACCATGGCGAAGCGGTAGCTATAGGTATGATTTGCGAATCGTGGATATCAAAAAGAAAAAAAATGCTGAGTGGTTCCGAACTTGATGAGATAATTTTTAAACTCATCAGGTGTTCTTTTAGCGAAAAATACAGCCTTCACTTCGAAGGGTTATTGACCTACCTGAAAAATGATAAGAAAAATTTCGGCCAGAAAATAAATTTCTCCTTGCTCCAGGGCATTGGCATGGCTCAGATTGATAATTTTATTGATGAAAAAATGATTTACGATGCCGTGATGTTTTATAATAATCTCATATAAAAAAAGTAAAAACTATTCACTCCCAAAAGAAATTACAGATAAATGAGGCGGGTTAGTATTCATAGCGATTCGGCCAATATCAAGGCCGGTATTAGGTTGCCCTCATCCAAAAGCATCAGCAACCGCCTGTTGGTAATCAAATCCTTATGCGATGCCCCTTTCCAAATAAACAATCTTTCAGCATCGGATGACACCCTGATTCTTGATGAATGCCTCAGCAACAAGGAGTGTTATCGGGTCTTTGACCTAAAAGACGCCGGTACGCCCATGCGATTTCTCACGGCGGTTTTTGCTATAACTGCAGGCAACAGGATGCTCACGGGGTCACCGCGTTTACAGGAAAGGCCGCTGGCTCCCCTGACGCAGGCCTTGAATGAACTTGGGGCCATTATTTGTTATACCGGCAAGCTCGGTTTTCTACCCGTGGTAATCAATGGTAATGACATTGCCGGAGGCAGTATAGCCATCAATGCATCCATCAGCAGCCAGTTCATATCTGCCCTCTTGCTCATTGCGCCATCGCTGCCAAAGGGAATCGAACTGACACTTAAAAACAATTATGCCTCCGCTTCATACATTCGCATGACTTTGAAACTGATGGAGCACTTCGGCATTGTGTCCAAATGGTTTCAGGACGTGATAACAATACAGCCTCAAAAATATCAGCCAACAGATTACACCGTCGAATCCGACTGGTCGGCCGCAGCTTTCTGGTTCGAAATAGCGGCGCTGGCCGAAAACGCCGATATCGAACTTTATGGATTGTCGTCCGATTCATTGCAGGGCGATGCTGCCATAACAGAAATATTTAAACATCTCGGGGTGCAGTCCTCCTTTGCGAATGATACCCTTCGCTTAACCAAATGTGCTGCCGCAACTAACTTTCTTCAGTATGACTTTTTTGAGACACCCGACCTATTTCCTGCGGTGATAGCCTCCTGTGCGGCAAAAAATATTCCCTTTAATTTTACGGGTTTAAAAAACCTGGCATTGAAAGAGTCTGACCGTGTAAAAGCCATGACTACCGAATTGCAAAAACTCGGCATTCATTTTTTGTCACCAGATGAAAACACGCTGACCTTCGATGCGGATACTCCCCATGTTTCTAGCGGGGAAATTTCCTGCGCAACTTACAACGACCACCGTATTGCCATGGCGCTGGCGCCGCTGTCGTTGATGGGAAAAAAAATATGCCTGGATCAGCCTTCCTGCGTTTCAAAATCATACCCCTCCTATTTTGAAGACCTGAAAAACGCAGGATTCCATGTAGAATTTTCTGAAAATGATTATTTTTGAACGACAATTATTAATTATGCAAATCTACAGACAGATTTCAGAAATCATCAGACAAAATCAGGAAGCCGTGCTATGCATCATCACCGGCACCACTGGTTCTTCGCCACGCAAAGCCGGTTCAAAGATGATTGTATTTCCCGACAAAAAAATCACCGGCACCATAGGCGGTGGAAGTATTGAATTTAAAGCGATTGCTGATGCGCTCGAAGTCATGCAAACCGGCATCCCGACGCAAAAAACCTATCAACTCGAAGAAGACCTGGCCATGCATTGCGGGGGCACCGTAGAGTTGTTTTTTGATCCGATAAAATCAAACCCCGACCTTTATATTTTTGGGGCAGGACATATTGGCCGCGCAGTGGCACGCTATGCCAGGGATTTTGGATTTCGGGTTACACTGTTTGATCCTCGCGAAAAGATTTTCGATGAATTCGACCAGACAGCATTCACTTGTATCAACGAAGATTATTTTGCCGCTATTGAAAAAGCAACGTTCAGCAAGAATACTTTTTGTGTGATTGTAACGCCTAAACACCAATATGATGAAAATATCCTGATAAAACTCCTCAGAAAACCTCATGCCTATCTGGGAATGATTGGAAGCCCCTCAAAGGTAGCTGTTGCACGCAAAAACCTGATAGAAAAAGAAAGTTTCACGGAGCTAGAAATCAATATGGTGGATATGCCTATCGGCATAAAATTTAATGCCGTAACACCCGAAGAAATTGCCATCAGTATTACCGCGAAACTAATTGATGTAAAAAACGACTTAAACAAATAAAATGAACAAAGTCCGCTTCGTATTTAACGACCAGATTCAGGAGGTAGATTTTACCAATTCGGAATACGGGCCGACCACCAGTGTTTTGAAATACCTGCGGTCACTCGCCGGACACAAAGGTGTTAAAGAAGGTTGCGGCGAAGGCGATTGCGGAGCCTGCACGCTGGTGCTGGCCGAGGTGAATGGCGACCGGCTGCGTTACAAGGCGGTGGACAGCTGCCTTGTGTTTTTGCCCATGATACATGGAAAACAACTGATTACCGTGGAAAACCTGACTGATGCCAAAGGCAACCTGCATCCTGTACAGCAAGCTATGGTTGATCTATATGCTTCCCAATGCGGGTATTGTACTCCCGGCTTTGTAATGTCGCTCTTTGCTCTGTACAAAAGCCCTCTAAAACCAGCCAGAGAGGTAATTCTCGATTCCATCACGGGCAATCTCTGCCGGTGCACAGGATATCTGCCCATCATTGAAGCAGCAGCAAAAGCATGCAGCAAAAAAGATAAGGACATCTTCAGTATCAGGGAAAAACAAACCATCAGGCTACTGAAACAAATCAACAGTCAGGATGTTATACTAATCCAAACGCCGAAACAAAAATACTACAAGCCTTTCAAACTGGCTGATGCCCTCGAATTAAAAAGAAAACACCCTGATGCGCTGGTTATCTCAGGAAATACCGACACAGGCCTTCGGGTTTCAAAAAAACATGAACTGTTAACTGAGATTATTGATATCTCCGCAGTCGAAGAATTGAAATCCATCACTGAAACAAAACAGAGTCTTTCAATCGGAGCTGGTGTCAGTATGGAAGAAATAAAACTGGCAACAGAAAAGCTGGTTCCTGCCCTTCATAAAATGCTGACAGTATTTGGCTCGAAACAGATACGAAATTTGGCCACCATGGGAGGCAATATCGGATCGGCTTCGCCAATCGGCGACACCCTGCCTGTGCTGATGGCCTGCAACGCTGTTGTGGCATTGAGCAGCCACAACGCTTCGAGGGTGCTCGGCATACAGGACTTCATCCGAGGTTATCGCACTACCGACCTGCGTAAAGACGAGATTATCTGCTCCATAGGAATACCGTTTCCAGAGAAAGGTATAATTATTAAATCTTATAAAATATCCAAACGCAAAGATCTCGACATTTCCACCTGCAGTGCAGGCTTTATGTTCGAGATAGACAAAAAAAACCAAACGGTCAAAAATATCATCCTCGCCTTTGGGGGAATGGCGGCATCAACACGCCGCGCAACAAATACAGAAAATTTTCTGTTAGGAAAAAAATGGACAAGGACCACGGTTGAAAAAGCCACAGCCCTACTTTACCGGGAATTTACCCCATTGTCGGATGCCCGCTCAGGCGAAGAATTCCGTCGTCTGGCCGCACGAAATCTTTTATGGAAATTTTATGAAGAAACCACTTCGAAAAAGTAACATGAAAAAAACTTCAGAGCCGTTCCTGCACCACGAAAGTGCAGCACTGCATGTAAGCGGAAAAGCCGTGTACGTGAACGATATGCAAGTCAGCCCGCAAACGCTTTTCGGCAAGGTGGTTTATAGTCCTTATGCCCTCGCACAGATCATGCGTTGCGATGTCAGTAAAGCAAGAATGTTAAAAGGTGTTCACGCGGTGTTGACTTACAAGGATATCCCCGGCGCCAACCAAATGGGCCCCGTAGCCCACGACGAACCCTGCCTCGCCGAAAAAGAAGTATGTGCTATTGGCCAGGCCGTAGCTTTGATCGCCGCCGAAAACGAGGAAATAGCCCTGGAAGCAGAAAAATTGATAGCCATCACCTACAAACCGCTAAAGCCCATACTGGATATTAAAACCGCCCAGGCAGCTGACAGTAAGATAGCCCCGACACGCACCATGGAACGGGGTGATATCGCAAAAGCTTTTCAGAAATCAGCGTATGTGTTGGAGGGTGAATTGCACACCGGCGCACAGGAACACTGGTATCTGGAAGCACAATCAGCCCTATGTGTCCCGGGCGAGGGCCGTGAGATGATGGTATATGCTTCGAGCCAGAACCCCTCCGAAACACAGGCTATTGTGGCCGAGGTGCTGGGTATTTCGAAAAAAGAAGTGGTTTGTGAAGTACGACGCATGGGAGGCGCTTTTGGCGGTAAAGAAACACAGGGCAACCATGTGGCTGCCTGGGCGGCACTGATGGCTAACACAACGCACAAGGCCGTCGCCATACATCTTTTTCGCGACGATGACCAGAAAATTACCGGTAAACGCCACCCTTTTTGGTCCACCTATAAAATTGGTTTCGACCATGAAGGCCGCATCAAGGCTTACAGCGTGGACCTCAATGCCGATGCCGGTCATGCCTCCGACCTGAGTATGGCTATCCTGGAAAGAGCCATGCTACATGCTGACAACGCCTACTATATCCCCAATGTAAAAATTACCGCCACAGCCTGGCGCACCAACCACTTTTCAAATACCGCTTTCCGCGGGTTTGGCGGTCCTCAGGGCATGGCAGTGATCGAATGCGCTATTGACCGCATAGCTCGTTTCCTGAAAAAAGATGCCACAGAGATCAGAGTAAAAAACTTTTATACCGAAAACAAAGGCAACATCACTCCGTATCACCAAAAAATTGATAATATAAGACTCCAAAAGATTTATGCCCAGCTAATCAAAACCGCTGAATACGCAAAAAGAAAAAAAGCCATTGACCAATTCAACAAAAATAGTGAATTTGTTAAAAAAGGCATTGCGTTGACGCCCATCAAGTTCGGCATTTCATTCACCACCTCTTTTCTTAATCAGGCAGGAGCCCTGGTCAACATTTACCGCGATGGCAGCGTGCTGGTCAACCATGGAGGCACCGAAATGGGACAGGGCTTAAACACCAAAATGCTGCAGGTGGCCTCCGCCGAACTGGGTATTGCTCCCCATAGCATCAAAGTAAATGCCACCAACACCTCCAAGGTACCCAATACCTCTGCAACAGCAGCGTCCAGCGGGTCCGACCTGAACGGGGCAGCCGTAAAAAATGCAGTGGACATATTGAAATCCCGCCTGATTCCGGTAGCCTTCGAATTATTAACCACAAAATTTCCAAACAGGAAATTTTCTAAAAACAGAATCACTTTTTGTGAAGACCTTGTGTTCGACAAAATATACCCGCAACAGGTACTGCCTTTTCATGAGCTTATTGACAAAGCATACCTGAAGCAAGTCAGTCTGAGTGCTACCGGCTTTTACAAAACTCCGGACATCTATTTTGACCGGGAAAAAGGTATTGGAAAACCCTTTCACTATTTCGCCTACGGCATGGCCATTGCCGAGGTTGAACTCGATGTACTTACCGGCTCACACATACTCCAAAGGGTTGACATTGTGCACGATGTTGGCGACAGTCTGAATAAGCCCATTGACACAGGCCAGGTTTGCGGAGCCTTTATTCAGGGTGTAGGCTGGGTAACTACCGAAGAAATTAAATGGGACGACGCGGGACGCCTTTTGACCTGTTCGCCCGACACATACAAAATTCCATCAGCACAGGATATTCCGGAAATTTTCAACATTCAACTACTTGAAAACGCAGCCAATAATAACACCATACGAAAAAGCAAGGCCGTGGGAGAACCTCCTTTCATGCTGGCATTCTCGGTGTGGATGGCCTTACGCTACGCAGTGGCAGCAGTTTGTAACCATAAATTTGATCCCGAACTGGCTATTCCAGCAACAAATGAAAAAATAGTTTTGGCCATTGAGCACCTCTTGAAAACAAAAAAAATTAGCAAGCACCGCTAACATGCTGGCAGAGCGGCACTGATTGCTGATGAACAGCCGCACAGTTACCCTATTTGT
>DAONFU010000100.1:0-7930 GCA_035403765.1 Bacteroidales bacterium | reverse complement strand
ACCGATATCGATGGCAATGTTTACCCTACCGTTAGCATTGGCACACAGGTATGGATGAAAGAAAATCTGAGAACCACACGGTACAATAATGGCGTGCTGATTCCCAATGTCATCAATCCCACTACCTGGACCAATATTGCCACAGGTGCACGCTGTTATTATAATAATGATTCTGTAACAAATGCCATAGTCTATGGTGCCTTATATAACTGGGCCGCAGCAGCTAACCCCGGTGGCATATGCCCGGCTGGCTGGCATGTACCGGGAGAAAACGAATGGAATACCCTGGAAAAATATCTGGACAACACCGTAGATACTACCGTTACCGGGTTAAGCGGTACAGATATTGGCGGGAAGCTTAAGGAGGCCGGAACAGCACACTGGACTAGTCCAAATACAGGAGCCACTAACAGCAGCGGGTTCAATGCCCTGCCAGGTGGATACCGTTATATTTATGCCTCTTACACTGATATTGGAAACTATGGCTATTGGTGGACAGCGGACGATTACGATGCTTCGGGGGCATGGGACAGGCTACTAAGCTATGATAATAATCAGATATACCGTTATTACCACGACAAAATGCTTAGCGGGTTTTCAATAAGATGCATTTGCAACAAAGAATCGGGAACAAATGAATTGGAACCCATGGAGTCAGTGTATATCGTTCCTAATCCTGCTTATGACCGAATCAGTGTTACCTGTCCTGAAATACAAACTGTGCATCTCCAGATATACAACATGGTGGGCGAGTGCATTTTAGAGGATGTGCTGTTGAATGGAACCGGGAATGTTTCAATTAGCTCTTTACCAAGGGGTGTTTATTTAATCAGGCTTGTTGGAGACAGCAAAACCAGGCAAATGAAATTAATAAAAAACTAACACGATTTATCTCTATATCATCAATAATAGGCTCCAGCCTAAGCCGTCTTTATTCTTACAGGCTACTGCCTGTTTTATGAAACTGTCTTCCATATCATCATAGGGCAAACGCCCGCGTTTAGTTTATTTTACTAAAAATACAAATAGTGAAACTTAAACTCGCCTTTGGTATTGTACTCCAGCGTAGGGAAAGGAACCTTCAGTGTGTTCAGCGCCAGCAGCAGCCCGCGCACAAATTTTGACCTGGTTTTTATCTGGGCAAAATCCACATCAAACGAAAGGTAAAACTGCCGGTACCGGTCAAAAGCCGGCAAGGCCTCCCCTTTATCATTGAACGCCAGGTTGGCAAAACCGCCGGTCATGCCCTCGGCGCCATAACCAAAGGAGACACACAGCCACCGGGGAACCTTTTTCTGATGCGGCATCAGCAGTCCGGAACTGATGGAAAGCCAGTGCGTCTGCCCGTTATAATCCTTCAGCATCCGTTCGGCGATATTATCTCCCAGGGCTTCGGGGCGGTATCCTGCATAAGGTGTAGGATGATAGGAAATTTTGAATTTCACGCGGCGGTTTTCCCACAACATTTCCTGCGAAGCAAAGATAGCGGTACCCAACACATTGACAGCCATATCTGTGACTGAAAATCCCCAATGGCTCGAATACCCGTCCAGCACCTCGATGGCCGTCATGTAGCCCAATCCGAGGGCGCTGCCATAAATTACCGACCGGGGTTTATTAACACCCGACCAGCGGAAGGCAAAATAGCAAAAATTACTGATGGTAACCGATGCCTTCAGATGTCCGAGCTTATCCATCTGCATCCATTCCTGCAAATCGTTAAAAACATGAAACGACGACCTGTCGTAGTTTTTATACCACATATCGTTCAACGCATACAGCGACGAACCCGCCAGCGCTCCTTCGGCACATACAAGGGGAATCAGCCTTTTGGTGTTCACCTCTTTCGGAAAAACTGCCAGCCGGCATTCCGCATTGGTTCGTTCAATCTGCCTGTAAAAAGACTTCAGGCTATCGGTTATCTGGGTACTGTTTTGGGGCTCGGGAAAAATGTTTCTTAATTTCGCCGCCATACTGTCGGTCTGCGAAAACACAAGGAAAGGAAGCCCCCAGAAGCCAAGAAAAACAAAAACAGCAAATAGTTTTTTTCTGATCAAATATCAGGAATTTATAAAAGGTTTCAGTATGATGTCGGTTTCTTCGATAATCCGCTGCAGCAGTTCAGAGTTGTCGGCTTCGGCCAGAAAACGAAGATAAGGCTCGGTATTGGAGGGCCTTACATTAAACCACCAATGCTCAAAATCGGCGCGGTAACCGTCAAAATCATAAAAGGCGGCGGGTTTTTCGCTTTGAGTGAAATGTGCCAGCAGCGCATCCATGGCCTCCTGCTTATGCTGAATCTTATAATTAATCTCGCCCGACCCGTAGTATGAAGATATTTCTTTTATCAGTTGCGAAACGCTGACACCTTTTGATTTCATGGCAGCCACCACGTTAAGCACCAGCAGGCAGGCCAGCATGCCGGAATCGGAATAATTAAAGTCACGGAAATAATAATGCCCGGCAAATTCACCTCCGTACAAGCCTTTTATTTCTTTAAGCTTTGGTGCGGCATAGGCACGTCCCACACGCCACATGCTCAGGCTGTAACCGAATTTTGCGATATATTCACCAACAGCTTTTGAGCTACGGATATCCTGCAACACCACACCTTTTTCCTTATCGGCAAAATAATGCGCCAGCACGGCAATGATCAGGTCGGGAGAAATAAACTGCCCTTTTTCATCCACAAACATCACACGGTCGGCATCGCCATCAAAGATGATTCCCAGGTCGCTCTTATGCTTGAGCACATGTTCTTTAAGAAAGGCCACATTTTCAGGCACCAGCGGATTGGCTTCATGATTGGGAAACGTGCCATCGGGCTCAAAAAACATGTACATGGGACTTTCGCCAAGCAAATGCTTGATAAACAACGAAGCCATGCCATTGGAACAGTCGATGCTCACGCTGAGGTTGGAAATATCCGGGATATAAGGTTTGAAAAAATCAATATACCTGTCGTGTTGTGCAAAAGGTATCACCTTTCCTTTGGTGGCAACCGGCACCGGGGTTTCGTTCATCACCTGTTGTTCCAGGATGTTCAGCCCGCTGTCGTAACCCACCGGAAAGGCGTTGGTACGTGAAATTTTCATACCATTGTATTCCTTTGAATTGTGCGAAGCGGTGATTTGTACCGAAGCATCGAAATTAAATGCCGCCGTAGCCCAATACACATAGGGCGTGGTGGCCAGACCAAGGTCATACACATCGGCTCCCGCATCGGTAATACCTTTGGTCAGGTATTCGAACATCTCGGGTGAGGATGTCCTCACGTCGCGGCCAACCAGTATTTTCGCGGTTTTTAACAGGCCTGGGAGAAAAAAGCCTATCTTATAAACATCATCTTTTGAAAAATCAACATCATATACCCCACGGATATCGTACGCTTTGAATGCTTTCATCTATAAAAATTTTACAATGGGTCTTTGAGAAATCCACGAATATTCTCGAAATATTTGTTTTTATCTTTGGTAAAAGTCTCTGAGGAGTTGGCTCCTTTGACGATAAACACGGTGGAACGGTTTTTCTGCACCTTGCTGAGGTTTTTGATATCATCGGCGGAATAGATGGTTTCGGTTTCGCCGGCAATAAACATCACGCCATAGAGCGAGGTACCTTTTGATTCGAGGGCATAAAACGGCTCAATCATGTATTTGTTGAACCCCAGCGGCAACAATACGTCTTTGCCGCCCATGTCCTTGTATTTCTTTTTGATATCTTCCAGCGTGTTATAAGGCGAATCGGCAATTACCTGAAATATCTCTTTCCGGTTGCAGCCTACAGCTATCGAAAGCCCCGCTCCTACTTCTTTCCCCCAGAGGTTGAGGGTTTTCATCTTGGAATGGTATTTTCTTGCATAATCAATAGCCGCATTCAGGTCTTTCTCAAACTGAGCGTAAATATAAAAATTGTTGTTGATCTTAAAATCTTCGCTTTCGCCATAACCCCTGTAGTCGTATGTCAGCACGTTGTAACCCAGGGTAACAAAACTGCTGGCAATCTCAATAAGGTCGCCCATATTGCCGTCTCCGCTACCGCTGAGGATAATCATTTTGAATGAAAGTTGCGCGGGTTTGTACAGCCAGCCTTTCAGGTTCAGGTTGTCGGAAGTCTGTATGGTAACCTCTTCATAGTCCAGCCCGAAATCGCCCGGCCGGGCAATATATTCGCGTTTGGGGTTCAGCGCGAAAGCCGAAGTAACAAACAAGGCAATCAGTGTGGCAAAAAGCAGTTGTTTCATGATAATTAATTTTTATTTAGTTTGTAAAATTAAAATTTTTTCGTTCACAGGCATCATTTTTTAATCTTCATACGGTTGAGGGCTGCGTGATACCTGCTGGCATTTTGGGCATGCTGGGCGCCGGTTTCGGCAAAATTGTGGTACCCCGACAGGTCCTCTTTGGCACAAAAATACAGATACTTATGGGTTTCGCTTTCCAGCACTTTGTCTATCACAAAGCCGTCGGGCAAACAGATGGGGCCTGGCGGCAGGCCGGCATACCTATAAGTGTTATAGGGCGAATCGTATTGCGTTTGAGCGGTCAGCACCCGTTTTATGGTAAAGTCGCGGAGAGCAAAAATCACTGTCGGGTCGGCCTGCAGCGGCATGCCAATCCTGATTCTGTTAAGATACACCCCTGACACCCTCGGCATTTCGTCTTTTTTCTTGGTTTCCTGATACACTATGGACGACAGTATCACCACTTCGGCGGGACTTAGGCCCAGGGCAGCGGCCTTGTCCCTGCGGGCTTTGTTCCAAAACTTCCTGTATTCATCATACATACGGTTAAAAAACTTTTCGGCAGGATTGTCCCAGAAAATCTCATAGGTATTGGGGATAAAGATGCACATCACATTATCGGGGTCAAGGTTGTACTTTTTCAGAAAAGCCGTGTCGTTCAGCAGGCTGATCAGCGACAAGGAATCGGCTTCGATAAACCGGGAAACCCTGGAAACAAATTGTTCTTTAGTCCTGATGTTGTTGAACGTAAGTTTTACCGGCTCCTGCTTTCCTGAGCGCAACAGATTGATAAGCTCGTTGTTGCTCATGTTTTCTTTCAACAGGTAGCGGCCCGGCTTTACTTTCATGGTGTAGGCCTTATGTTCGCAAAGCCACTCAAAAGAGTTGGTGTCGATAATAAGACCGGGTTGGTAGAGTATTTTTTTTACATCCTGAAAGTTGGCATTTGTAGGAATGTAAACAAACATTTCTTTTTTCCCGCCCAGGTCAACATTTTTCACATAAATCAGTTGGTAGTATCTGTATCCGATAAACATGCCTGCAATCAGACAAATAACTATCAGTACCAGTAATCCTCTGAAAAAATTTCTCCAGAATTTGCTTTTCTTCCGGCTGCTCTTGGTTTTCTTCGACAGTTGTTCTAAATCGCTCATAATCCCTTGTATCCTTAGCTGTTTATCAGTTGCAATAAATACTCATGCTTCCATGTTTTATTGTGATACCGCCAGTCTTTTTTCAGGCCGACCACTTTAAAGCCATGTTTTTCAAATAGTTTCATGCTGGCTGTATTTTCCTGCCCTATATTGCAAAACAACTGGTGCAAGCTGAGTTTTTGGAAACAGTATTCAATCATCATGCCAAGAGCCGCGGAGGCATAGCCTTTTTTTTGTTCGCCGGCAGTGATGTATATGCCGATGCCCGCCCTGCGATTGATGGCGTCGGCCTCGAACAGGTCGATACAGCCCACCGGACTGTTGCCGCCGGTGTCGTAAGCTTCGATAAGCAGCCGCAGTTGGCCTGTTTCAAAAAGTCCCCTGCCGATACCCAGCACATATTGCTCGATGGCATACCTCGAAACCAGTTCGGTGTTCTCTGAGGTATCCATGTTTTCAGTATCGTTTTCGAGGCGGTAAATAAAATCAATATCCTCAGGCTCAACGGCACGCAGTCTGATACTTGGGTGTTGCATACTTATAGTTTTATTTGTCCACTGAATACGCAGGCGGCAGGGCCTTCGAGCCACACATCCACAAATTTTTCCTTGTCTTTGTCAAAACTCACCTTTAGGATTCCGCCGCGTGTATTGATTTCGTATGATGATTGAGGCAGCGCGAAAGAGGCAGCAATAGCCGAGGCGGTAACCCCGGTGCCGCACGACAAGGTCTCGTCTTCCACGCCGCGTTCGTAGGTACGCACAAAAAGCTTCCCCTGCCTGATTTCAACAAAATCCACGTTGGTGCCATGAGGGAACAGCGGGCTGTAGCGAATCTCCTTTCCCAGAGTTGCAACATCCAGGATATCGGCATTTTCCACAAAGGCAACATAGTGCGGCGAGCCGGTATCAATAAAATAATACCCATCGCCCGGCTCAACGCGTTCCACATCGGCCATTTTCAGGCGAACCTGCGCCACGCCATCAGCGATGCAAAGGATTTCTGCCCTGTGCAGGCCATCCACGGCCATGAAAGTGATTTTTTCTTTTAAATTCATTTGCTGATACGCAAAAGCGGCTATGCACCTCCCGCCGTTGCCGCACATGGAACCTTCATGACCGTCGGCATTAAAATAGCGCATGGCAAAGTCGTGGGTTCCGGAGGTTTCGAGCAAGAGCAGGCCGTCGGCTCCTATGCCGAAACGCCGGTGACAAAGCCGGTTCACTAGTTCCGGTGCCGGAAAAAATGTGTTCAGCCTGTTGTCAATCACGACAAAATCGTTGCCTGCGCCGTGGTACTTATAAAAATTAACGGTCATAACGAGTTCAGTTCTTTAAGAAGCGATTCATTTTTCATAGGAAAAAATGATTTGAAATCATCCGTATATTCTATCAGATAATAAATATCGTTATATTTAACAAAAAGCTCGTTGTTGTACCCGCTGATAGAAACACTGTTTACTTCGTAGAGGCCAAAGATCACGAGTTTGTTTTCATCAAATTTGTATCCTTTGTAGTTGAGCGGCGATTTCCAGAATTCTGTTTTTATTATGCCTTTGGGTTTACGTTTTGTTTGGCGCTGGTCGGTAAGCAAGGAGTCAAGTTCGTAGCCCTTATCAATTTCGGGGACTTCGCCGGAAATCTTTATCAGGCGGGTAATGATAAGCTCGTCTTTGGAAACTACGATATCGTCGTACGAAGAGCCTGAGGAACGTTCGTTGCTGTCGGAGCCAGCATTGGCATACATAGCGAGCAGTTCGTCGAGAGAGGGATTGAGGCTGTCTTTTTTCAGGCTGTCGATATAGGTAAAAGGAATTTCGGTATTTCCCACGCGGAAATTATGAGAAGATTTTTTATCCTGCCTGATAGAACGGTCGTATTGGTTGGTATCAAGGGAGGTCTTGTCGTTTGTTTTCCTGAAAAAATCTGTAAAGTCATTGTCGTTTACCTGCCACCAAATGATGCCGCCGCCAACAAAAAAACCGAGCACGATGCCCAGCAGCATATAGATTATTTTGTTGACTTTTAAACTCATGGCGTGATTTTAGCTTAGGCTGCAAATTCACAACAAAAGTAATACTATTTCAGGGATAAAGGAATATTAACAATCAGCTTAGTGTAATATTTTTTTATGAAAAATCCTACTAAAACAATATTCACAAAGTTCTACCCTTGTGTTTGTTATTCTATGATTACTTTCCTCTGTACAACCCAATCAACTCCGGTTATTTTTATTAAATATATGTACCATTTGGCAAATTGCTAATATCAAAAATAGTATCGTGGCTCTCAATGTTTTATTTAATAATTACTAATTTGTCTTTTTTGACAACTTTGTTTTTATACAAAAATTTGCAAACATACACACCTTGCGCCAACGATTCAGAACTTACTGACGTATTTTGTCCGGGCTTTATTATTCTTTCAATCAGCTTTTTACCCATCAAATCATAAATTTCAAACTGTAATGTTCCAGTATTGTTTTCGGTATTAGTGTATTCAATATTTAGCAGGTCCTTGGCTGGATTTGGGTA
>DAONFU010000099.1:0-7982 GCA_035403765.1 Bacteroidales bacterium | reverse complement strand
TTTGTACCAGATATGCTCACAAAAAATACCATCAAATATGTTAAATCATTATGCGAAAAGAAATTTCGTACTCTCCATGGTAGTTTCATTGCCGAAGGGCCCAAAATAGTCGGCGACATTGCAGGAAGCACCCTCAAAATTGAAAAGATTTTTGCTACTCAGGAATGGATAGAAAAAAATGAAGCCTTAGCTGAAAAATCCGATGAAATCCTGATTATAACAGCTAAAGAACTATCGGCCATCAGCCAACTGACAACTCCCAACCAGGTGCTGGCCACCGTAAAGATGCCCTCACCGGTTTTTCAGGCAAGTATGGCCGCCCAAACACTTATCATTACTTTGGACAATATCCGCGACCCCGGCAACCTGGGCACCATTATTCGTATTGCCGACTGGTTCGGGTATAACAACATCTTGTGTTCCGAAACATCGGTGGACGCGTATAATCCCAAATGTGTACAATCCACCATGGGATCGATTGCCCGGGTAAATATTTATTATGAAAACCTGATTGATGTTTTAAAAGATTGCCCAGGCACCACTCATATCTTCGGGGCCTTTCTGAACGGCGAAAATATTTATGACATTAACCCCGAACCACATGGGTTTCTAATAATCGGCAATGAAGCCAACGGCATTCAGCCTGAGGTGGCAAAGCTGGTGACCAGGCAAATTAGTATTCCGGCAGCACATCAGGCCGGTTCGCACGCCGAATCGCTTAATGCCTCGGCAGCAACAGCCATTCTCTGCTCTGAATTTTTCAGAAATACTAATCACCTAACGAAAACTTCCACATGAAATATTATATCATAGCCGGAGAGGCCTCAGGCGATCTGCACGCTTCCAACCTGATGGCGGCTATCAAAAAAAATGACCCTTCCGCCGTTTTTCGCTGTTGGGGCGGCGACCTTATGAAAGCTCAGGGCGCCGAAATAGTTAAACATATCCGCGAGATTTCTTTTATGGGATTTGCCGAAGTGTTGTCCAATTTAAGGACTATCCTTCGCAATATTCGTTTTTGCAAATCAGATATTGACCGTTATAATCCCGATGCGCTTATCCTTGTAGATTATCCAGGGTTTAACCTGAAAATTGCCGCCTACGCGCGTCAGCAAGGGTATAAAGTCATCTATTATGTGTCGCCCCAGATTTGGGCGTGGAAACAATCCCGCGTTTATGCCATCAAAAAAAATGTGGACAAAATGCTGGTAATCCTCCCTTTTGAAAAGGAGTTTTATCAGCGCTTTAGTTACGAGGCAGATTTTGTAGGGCATCCCCTGCTGGATGCCATTGATAACTATAAAAAAGCCAACAACAGCAGTCATTTCAGGGAAGAACATAACCTGGGCGAACAGCCCATAGTGGCACTGCTCCCCGGAAGCAGGAAACAAGAAATAATCCGTATGCTGAAGATGATGGTTTCGGTATGCGATGATTTTAAAGAACTGCAATTTGTCATTGCCGGCGCCCCGTCAATAAGTCCCGGGTTTTATTCGGAGTTGCTGCAAGGTAAAGAGGTAAAAATTGCCTACAATAAAACCTATGATTTGTTGGAAAATGCGGCCGCTGCGCTGGTAACTTCCGGCACAGCTACATTGGAAGCCGCACTGTTTGGTGTTCCCGAAGTGGTTTGTTATAAGGGATCCTGGATTTCCTACCTCATTGCGCGGCTTGTAATCAAAGTAAAATACATTTCGCTGGTCAACCTGATTATGGACAAAAAAATTGTGACGGAATTGATACAGACTGAGTTGAGCAAAGCAAACCTTGTAATGGAGTTGAAACAGTTGTTGTACAACACAAGCCACATCACCCAACTAAAGAGTGACTATGCGCTGTTAAAGCACAAACTGGGGGATAGCGGGGCCTCTGAGAAAGCGGCCGCTGTTATACACACTTACCTGAATTCAGGTCAATAACCTTTGACGTATTCTTCAAGGTATTTGTATTCGGGAGTGAATTCTCCCTTATGCAGTATCATTGCTTTTTTCAGGGCTCTGGGCAGGTCCAGGTCTTCAAAAGCCAGATCAAAATCCGCATTAGCAATAGGCTTAATAAAATTGATCAGCATATCGCCAAAGGATTCGGAAGAGTCGCGGGGCAATTCGCTGGGCAATATGGATACTGCCATATCCAGTATGCCTTCGCCTTTATAACCCATTTTATAGGTGTCCGTCAGCGGATTATAAACAAAAATGGGATCTTCAATGTGGGTTCCGTCGTGGGTACATTCAATTGAACCGTCAGGGTCGCAGGTAATATCGCCTATTGCAGTAAGTTTGGGCTGTCCCTTTTGAAACATTTTTTTCAGGTATTCTTTGGTGAGAATCCGAGGGTAACGGGCATCCCAATACATACAATTCATCAGTATGGTCAAATGCGGGATATATTGTTCAAATTTACTTTTATAATCTTCGGGGTTAGCATACAAATCATGCAAATCAAATTCTTTACCATCCTTGTGTTCGTAGATGTCTTCTTCTTTAAAAACCACTTTATAGATAATATTATTGGGCAGATTAGTACGGTTTTTTAACGTAAGCAATTTTTCAGGAGAGATTTCTTTTACAGGCAACAGCCCCAGAATTTCCTGGGCGCCATTTGAAACATTACCATAGCCGGTAAATCCCACCACGAATGGTTTTAGTCCTTCCACAAGGCCACCCTCAGAAATTTGCTGCCCGATGGCCGAAATGGTATTGCGGGCTTCTTTCAGCGAAGGGTATTTATGGGACTGCTTAACTTTGGTAAGCTTGTTGTCGATTCCTAATTCTTTTAACCGAAGACCAAAAGACCACAAGGTATTGATCATGCCGGCCATGCCAGCAAATTTTCCGAAAAAAATCAAGCGTTTACCCTGTTCATCCACAATTTTTTCATAATCAATAAGGTTGCATCTCCTATCCATCATCTTTCGTAGCATGGGCATATTATAAGGCTGGCCTTTTATCACATGAGAAAAAAATACATAGGTTTTTTCATTTTCAAAAATTTCTTCCGGCATTTCTTTAATGCCAAGAACGATATCACACCTTTTCATGTCTTTGGCTATTTTAGCACCAGCCTTTTGATATTCGTCATCAGAAAATACTCTTTTGTCGGATGATTCAATCACAAAATCGAGTTTATGGTGCTTAATCAATCTTTCGATGTGTTTAGGGGCCAGTGGTGCACGGCGTTCCATCAAATACTTATCTTCGTGTCTGATTCCAATAAATTTACTCATAAAATTTTTTTTGCAAACATAAGCAAAAAAAACAACATCAATCCGAATCAAAATAGTGTTTATTTTTTGTTAATTTATAATAAAAATAATTTAACTCATTATTAATTATTATCTTTGTTGTCGCAAGCAATTAAATTAAAATTGTTATCATAATATTTTTATTTTTAGGAAATTAAGATGAAAAAAAGCAAAATTAAACGCAGGTTGCTAATCAGGGAAGGTTATAAACTGATAAGGCAAAAAGGTTATCATGGCACAAGCATTGACGAAATTGTTAACAATTTGAACATCCCTAAAGGGTCTTTTTATTACTATTTCAAAAATAAGGAAGATTTTGCCATGGAAGTGCTGGATTACTATACAGATATTGTCCTGCGTCGCATAGAAAGAACCCTAACCGATTTAAGCATATCGCCCAAACAGCGAATCATAAAATTATATTCCGACTTCATTGATGTTTACACAAATTATGGGGGACTGGTTTACGGAAATTTTGCATCTAACCTGCAACATGAATTAGCCGAAAAAAATCCCGGAATTTCGGAAAAAACAGATAGTTATTTCGAGAGTATCAAAGCATTGCATACTACCTGCCTTCAACAAGCCCGAAAAGCTGGAGAAATTGATCGCACGCAGGATGTGGAGCGGCTCACCAAACTCATTATCTATTCATGGGAAGGCGCCACCCTTAGAGCAAACAACGTAAACAACATCAAATCTTTATTTGTTTTCCGCGAGCTGTTAAGGGATTATATTTTAAAATAATTTTTTAGCCATATCGCTCTTTTTTTTTAATTTTGGCACATCGTTTGTAAGCATAATTTTTACAAGTAATGTTCAATTATTAACTATTAACAAGGTATTTTTATGAAAAAGATTTTTTTACTCAGCTTGATTTTTGTGGCTTTTCTATGTAAGGCCAATGCGCAGTCCAATGTCAGCGTTTTTTGTCAGGAAGGCGAAAAATTCTGGTTAATTGTCAATGGCATCAAACAAAACGAAACCTCGCAGACCAACGTGCAGGTTACCGGTCTCACTTTGCCAAATTATAAATTAAAAGTAATCTTCGAAAACAGCAGTTTACCGGCCATTGATAAAACCATCTTTACCCAGGATGCCGACGGGAAATTTACAAGTGCAAGCTACGAAATTAAAAAAGACAAAAAAGGCCAATATGTGTTAAGAGTGTCCAGTTTCAACGATGCGCCCATGGCTGCCACCCAAACGTATTCCGCTCCTTTGGTTATCGTAGAAAGGCCGGCTACTCAAACCACCCACACCACCACCACAGTTGTTTCGGACAACACCCAGGCAGATGGCGGCACGGTAAGTATCAATGCTGTGGATCCTATCACAGGACAGGCCATCAATATGAATGTATCCGTAAATGCCGGCGCTATGGGTGCTACCGGCGGTATATCTTCTTCCACCACCACTACCACCACCACTACCACCACCACCTCTTCATCCGGCAGTGTTCCGGTTGACACCAGGCCCGACCACTACATCATGACGGGATACAACGGCCCGATGGGATGCCCTTGGCCTATGAACGAAGGAGATTTTATGGCCGCAAAAAACTCTATCAACTCCAAATCATTCGATGAAAGCAAACTTACCATGGCAAAACAAATTGTAGGTTCAAACTGCCTGCTTTGTTCACAGGTGCGCGATGTGATGAGTTTATTCTCATTCGAGGCCACCAGGCTCGACTTTGCCAAGTTTGCCTTCAACCGTGTTTTCGATCAGGGCAACTATTATAAGCTCAACGATGCTTTTACCTTTGAAAGTTCTATTGAAGAACTCAACAATTACATCAACGGCAGATAAAAATAATTCTTTTTCCAAAAAAAAGCCGGGCCATCGTCCGGCTTTTTTATGGATTATTCTGTACGCTAAAAAATTATTTAGTTACCTTTGCACCCATTCTTAATAAAACAAATTAATTTTTTTATATTTCTAACAAAAACAACAATAAAATGGCTACAAAAAGTAAAAAGTATGTTTATTATTTCGGCGGAAAAAAAGCTGAAGGCCGGGCAGATATGAAAAACCTACTCGGAGGCAAGGGCGCCAATCTGGCAGAAATGGTTAACCTGGGATTACCCGTACCTGCAGGATTTTCAATCACTACAGAATGCTGCACCGATTATTATGCAAATAAATGTCAATTGCCAAAATCACTGACTGCCGAAGTATGGGCAGGGATGAAAAAAGTGGAAGCTGAAATGGGGATGAAATATGGTGATAAAAACAATCCATTATTATTATCATGCCGTTCGGGAGCACGCGCTTCGATGCCGGGAATGATGGACACTGTCCTGAACATCGGACTGTGCACCTCCACTATTCCGGGACTCATAAAAAAAACCAACAACCCGCGTTTTGTTTGGGATTCATACCGACGCCTGATTATGATGTATGCCGATGTAGTTATGGATAAAGCCGAAGGCCTCGACAAGGATATCCGTAAAAAACTCGACGACATGCTCAATGATTACAAAAAATCAAAAAAAGTTAAACAAGATACCGACCTCACCGCTGATGACCTGAAAATTCTGGCCGCTGAATTCAAGAAAAAAGTAAAAAAAGAACTCGGAAAAGAATTTCCCGACAATGCCGAAGAACAATTGTTTGGTGGTATCCGTGCCGTTTTCAAAAGCTGGAACGGGAAAAAAGCTATTTCGTACCGTCGTATTGAAGGCATTCCCGATGACTGGGGCACAGCAGTAAACGTACAGGCCATGGTATTTGGAAACATGGGCGACACCTCTGCCACCGGAGTGGCATTTACACGAAACCCTGCCACCGGCGACAACCTGTTCTATGGAGAATGGCTCATCAATGCCCAGGGCGAAGATGTGGTAGCCGGTATCCGTACACCCAACCCCCTGAACGACGACACCAAAAATGAACAGAACAAGCACCTGCACAGCATGCAGGAACAAATGCCGAAAACCTATAAGGAACTGGACAAGATCCGCAACATCCTGGAAAAGAACTTCAAGGATATGCTCGACATTGAATTCACCATCCAGGAAACCAAGCTGTATATGCTCCAGTGCAGGGTGGGCAAACGCACCGGTACCGCAGCCCTGAAAATGGCTATGGATATGCTGAAGGAAAAACTCATCGACGAAAAAACCGCAGTATTGCGCGTTGATCCTGCACAGCTCGACGAACTGCTGCACCCCATCTGCGACCCTGCCGAAGAAAAGAAAGTTGATGTCCTTGTAAAAGGTTTGCCCGCTGGGCCTGGCGCCGCTGTTGGACAACTCGTCTTTACCGCCGAAGATGCCGTTGCCTGGGAAAGAAAGGGTAAAAAAGTTATTCTTATCCGTGAAGAAACCAATCCCGAAGACGTGGAAGGTATGCGCGCAGCCGTTGGCATCCTAACTGCCCGTGGCGGTATGACCTCTCATGCAGCACTCGTTGCCCGCGGCTGGGGAAAATGCTGTATCGTAGGAGCAGGAAAACTGCACGTTGACGTAAAATCTAAAACGGCAAAAGTTGAAGACACAACCATCATTCTGAAAGAAGGCGATTTTGTTACATTGAACGGAACAAAAGGACACGTTTACCAAAAAGCGCTGAAATTAATGGATGCCTCTGAAAACCCGCTTTTCAAACATTTCATGAAATTGGTGGATTCGTTCCGAAAAATGGGCGTGCGCACCAATGCAGAAACGCCCGAGGATGCCAAAGTAGCACGCGACTATGGCGCCGAAGGTATTGGGCTGTTCCGTACCGAACATATGTTTTACGGTAAAGGCGCTGAAAAGCCTCTACTGGCTCTTCGTAAAATGATCCTGAGCAACACCAAAGAAGAACGTATTAAAGCGCTTAAGGAATTATATCCTCATATGAAGAAAGATATAAAAGCTACCTTATTAGCTATGGATACACTGCCCGTTACCTTCCGACTGCTCGACCCTCCTTTGCACGAATTTGTTCCTCAGGGAAAAGAAAAACAGGCAGAACTGGCTAAAGAATTAAATATTAAGGTGGACGACATTGCCAAACGTGGAGAAGCCCTGCATGAAAACAACCCGATGATGGGACACCGCGGCGTGCGATTAAGCGTTACGTATCCGGAAATTTCCGAAATTCAGTTCCGTGCCATTTTTGAATCCGCACAGGAATTACTGAATGAAGGACACCATCCGAAGCCGGAAATTATGGTACCGGTAACTTGCGAAGTTGCCGAACTGGATGTAACAAAGAAAATTGCCGACAGAGTTTATGATGAAGTTTGTAAAAAATTCAAAGTAAAGTCTATCAGTTATCTCTATGGTACGATGATTGAAATACCCCGCGCCTGTCTCCTTGGCGACAAAATGGCCAAAACAGCACAGTTTTTCTCCTTCGGAACCAACGACCTCACACAAATGACCTTTGGTTTCAGCCGCGATGATATCGGAGGATTTATGAACGACTATCTGGATCAGAAAATTTTAGCAGCCGACCCATTCCAGACAATTGATCAGGAAGGTACAGGCCAGCTGATTGAGATGGCTGTTACAAAAGGCCGTGCTACACGCCCCGACCTGAAAGTAGGTATTTGCGGCGAACAGGGCGGAGATCCTAAATCCGTTGAATTCTGTTTCAAAACAGGATTGACTTATGTGAGTTGCTCTCCTTTCCGCGTTCCTATTGCAAGATTGGCTGCTGCACAAGCGTCAATCAAATACGGAAAAACAGAAAAACCGGCTGCTAAAAAACCGGCAAAGAAAAAATAAAACCGAAAATTTTATTG
>DAONFU010000098.1:0-8241 GCA_035403765.1 Bacteroidales bacterium | reverse complement strand
GGCAGGAGGTTTTCAATGAGATAGGAAGCTTTTTCGCGGGGGTTAGGATTATTGGCCCATTTCCACTGCCCTTGCGAACACCAAAGAAAGGCGTTGTTAAATAACGGGACAGTTTCGTTACGTTCGTTATTACGGAAAGTGCCTCCGCAGTGGTCGAAATGCAGGTGCGTATGCACCACGTCCGTGATATCGTCAGGGGAAAGCCCATGGCTTTTAAGTGCGTTAACAAGGTTATCCTGTCCATGCAGAAAAAAATGACTTCCAAATTTTTCATCCTGCTTGTTGCCGACACCGGTATCAAATAGTATTTTTCTTCCGTTTTCGACCACCAGCAAGTTGCGCAAAGCAAAGGGCACCATATTATTTTCGTCGGGCGGATAAATTTTGCTCCACAAAGATTTGGGCACCACCCCAAAGCAGGCGCCGCCGTCGAATTTCACTTGTTCTGCCGTAATAAAATAGATTTCCATGAAAAACTGATTAGCTGGTGCTGCAAAGGTATAAGTTTCTGTTCACAGCCGCCCAAAGATTTGCTGGATGAAAGGCTGTAAAAAAAATGCCGCCTGTTCAAAGGCAGCATTTTCCATACAGGGCGAAATCGAATTATTGTACGATAGTCATTTCGTCAATAAGGTTTTTGGCTCCGGCATATTTATCAATGATGAACAACACATAACGTATGTCCACGCTGATGGTGCGCTGCACTTCGGGTTCGAAGGCAATGTCGCCGCTCATAGCTTCCCAGTTGCCATCAAAGGCAATGCCTATCAATTGTCCGTCGCCGTTGATTACAGGGCTCCCAGAATTACCTCCAGTAATATCCAGATTGGCAAGAAAACAAACCGGCATCTCACCATTTTTACCATATTGGCCGTAATCTTTATTTTTATAGAGTTGTTTTAGTTTTTCGGGAACAACGAATTCGCTATTAGAGGCGTCTTCTTTTTCCATTACGCCTTCAAGAGTAGTCAGATAGTCGTAATGAACTGCGTCGGCGGCCTCGTAGTCGAGCACTTTACCGTAAGTCATTCGCAGAGTGGAATTGGCATCAGGATAGAAATCTTTGTCGGGCTGCATTTTACGAACCGCTTCGCTGAATAAACGGGTGGCCTTGTTCAGTTTGCTTTCAATGGCTTTTTGATCTCCGGCGCTGTTCCTGTAATAATTCAGAATGCTTATAGTCGTCTTGCGAATTAAATCATTGGTGAATTTTTTTGCATTGGGTTTACTGATAAAGGCGTTGAAAGCATCTTCAGAAGCATAAATCGAAGTTTTGAAAGCTTCATCCGTAAACTTCTGAATATCCCCTTTAAAATTTTTGTTAATCATATCAAAAATATCGGCAGGCATTTCCTTACGGAGGATTTCCAGGCCAGCGGCAAATAATTTCTTTTCGGTGGAAGGATTGGCGTCTTTATACAGGTCTTTGATGGTTTCTTTATAGTCGTTATACATTTCCGGTTTGGTATTTTTGTTTTCCACCAGCGAAGACATACCCATAGTATATAAGGGAGCTAACAATGTTTTTGAACTCATCAATACCATCTGGAAATACCAGAAATTGGCTTCCGATTTTTTTTCCATCAATTGTTTGTTCCCATCTTCAATATCCTTTAACACGTTTCCGAACTTTTCTTTACGCTGGGCGTCGGCATCAATCCACTTTTGCAGTTCATTTTCCAGGGTTTTCTTTTTGTCATATACTTTCAGGCGTTTTAGTCCGCGGCTTTCGCCTATTTTGTTTTTCCAGACATTAGCCAATTGCGCATAGGAGGCGGCATATTTAATTCTTACGGCAGGATCGGCTTCCATATCTTTTTTCATTATCGGAAGCATAATATTTCCGGCATTAATAATGGCAGGGTTGGTTTGTTCCAGGGTGGTTTGTATTCCGTAAGAAGTCATATACCGTTCGGTGGTGCCCGGATAGCCCCAGATCATGGCAAAATCGCCTTTTTTTATACCCTTTAGAGAAACCGGCAGGTGATGCTTGGGTTTTAAAGGAATGTTGTTTTCAGAATATTCAGCGGGCGATCCATCGGGGGCGGTATAAATGCGAAGCATAGAAAAATCACCGGTATGGCGCGGCCACATCCAGTTGTCGGTATCGCCTCCGAATTTACCAATGGCTGAAGGAGGAGCACCAACAAGGCGGACGTCTTTGTATATCATATAAACAAACATATAGTATTCGTTGTTGTCGAAAAAACTTTTGACATCCACATGATATTTTCCTTTTTCCGATGCTTCTTTTTCTAGTTTATCGGCAACTTTTTTAATAGCCGCATTGCGGGCGCTTTCGCTCATGGTATCGTTTACATTGGCCAAAACGGTCGAAGTAACATCTTCCATACGGACAAGAAATGAGGCCGTAACCCCTGTGCATGACAATTCTTCTTTCATATTGAAAGCCCAGAAACCATTGGTCAGGTAATCTTTTTCCACCGAACTCTGGCTTTGAATAGCATCAAAACCGCAGTGGTGGTTGGTAAACAGCAGCCCCTGTCCGGAAACCACTTCGGCGGTACAAAAATGAGAACCGGGCTGTCCGGCATTGCCAAGACCCACAATGGCATCTTTCAGCGATGCATTATTAACATTGTATAACTCGTCTGCAGTAAGATGAAGTCCCATCTTTTGCATATCAACATAGTTAAGACGATCGATTAACATGGGCAACCACATTCCTTCATCAGGAGGGTTGGTTGCATAAGATCCCATAAAAATGGAAAAGCACAAGAACAGCGACGCAAATAGTTTTTTCATAGTTTTCTGTTTTTTATTATTAGTAATTTTTTTTCGGTCACAAAATTAATATTTTGAAGCAATATAATTGCCTGTATTTTCAAAAAGACATTTTATTTATAACAGCAAATCGTAAGATGGAAAAATTGCTACACAAGATATTGACAATAGAAAAAAAATATGTTACAAAATTCTTCAAATTATTTTAATTCATGATAAGTCACACCTTATCCGCAAAATATTTCTACTTTTATTAGCAGCCGAAAGCGGAATACTCCCTACAAAATATCGTGATAGCACCTGTCGGCAAAGGTTTTAACGGCATGAAATGTCTTTTCTCTGGCCTCTAAATAGCCCATGTGGGCCACATCCTCCAGGATAAGCGCCGTGCTGTCGGAGGGCAGGCCAACTTGTTCCAACGCTTTTTCGAACTGCAAGCGGGTATCTTGTTTCCCGATGATAAACAAGACGGGATAAGTAGCATTTTTCAGGATATGAGTACAGTCCCTTCGTTCGGCCATACCCGCATTGCCAGCAACTACACCGTCCACATTCATTTTTTTTGACCCTTGCACTAAGGCATTTATTTCGTCAACATATTTCATTTGATTTTCGGGAGTAAACAACGATGGGATAAACCCACTCAAAAAATTATAATGATTTTTCCTAATCAGGTTATTGGTGCGCATGCGGTTTTTTAGTAACTCAGCGCTATCGGCATAAGCATGCGAGTGGAATAAGCCTAATCCTTTCACCATCGCAGGAAACAAAGCGGCCAAGGCAAGAGAAACGTAGCCGCCCATGGAATGCCCAATCAGTATAAATTGTTTAATATCCAGCGTATCGCAAACCTTTTTTACACAGGCTGCCATCATATCCATCGTATGCACGGGAGCCACACATTCGCTCAGTCCATGGCCCGGTAAATCAACGGCTATCACCCGATACGAGACAGCCAAATCCCTGGTAAAATCGTTCCAGATGTCGAGCGATTCGGTAAAACCATGTAATAACACTACGGCTGGACCAGAACCTGATACTTTATAATGAATTTTAAAGTTTTTGTAATAACAATAATCTTCCATAACAGATTTTTTAATCGAAATTATAAAATAATAGAAGGATAATTTTAAATTTATTTGGAAAGATAATGATATTTTTGCAGAAACAAGCTTATATGTTCAGGAAGAAGCACTATACGGCTTCAGGTTCTTTAACTGCTCTTGCCTTACGGAAACTATTGAAAAACCGTATGGCAATGTGTTCCGTAATTTTTATTTTCTTACTGGCTTTCGTTGCTATATTGGGCTACCTCATCACGCCCGACTCCACACCTTTTGCCAACCAGCAATACCTGGAACTAAACACCAAAAAACCGGGGTTTACTATAACCATGCTCAGGGTTTGCAAAAACGAGCCACAGGAAAAAACCGGTTTTTTTGAAAAAATGCTTTACGGCGAAAAGACACACTTTCAACACATCCCTATCGAAAAATATTATTTTGAGGGCGACAAAATATTTGTGGAAGAATATACCGGCACGACACCCAACAATGGTGAAATAAAATCATTTAACCTGGCCGATGTGCTGTACGCCCTGCCTCCCGACTCACAAAAAATCATTACTGCAAAAACAACGCTTACTTTTACCGATATTGAAGGCAAGAGTATCACCGAAGACATAAACAGCCTGAAACAAAAAATAGAATCAGAACACATCATTACAAAAAGATTTTTGTTGGGCAGCGATCGTTTTGGCCGCGACGTGCTCAGCCAAATCATGATAGGTACCCGCGTGAGTCTGTCGGTAGGTTTTATTTCGGTTTTTATTTCGCTGCTGATAGGTATTTTGCTGGGGGCTCTGGCAGGATATTTCAGAGGATGGGTTGACAACCTCATCATGTGGTTTATCAATGTCGTGTGGTCCATTCCAACATTGTTGCTTGTAATTGCCATCACATTTGTTTTGGGCAAGGGCTTTTGGCAGATATTCATCGCAGTGGGGCTTACCATGTGGGTAGAGGTGGCCAGGGTAGTGCGCGGGCAGTTTCTCAGCATACGCGAAAAAGAATTTGTCGAAGCCGGGGTTGCGCTTGGCTTTTCAAACACACGAATAATTTTAAGACACATCTTGCCTAATGTATTGGCCCCTGTGATAGTAATTTCGGCGGCCAACTTTGCTTCGGCCATACTCATTGAATCCGGCCTGAGTTTTCTGGGTATCGGCGTTCAGCCTCCCATGCCATCGTGGGGAACCATGATAAAAGAACATTACGGATACATCATCCTTGATTCGGCCTACCTTGCCATTGCTCCGGGCATAGCCATAATGCTCACCGTACTGGCATTTATGCTCACAGGCAATGGCCTGCGTGATGCCATGGATGTAAAAATGGCAAACAAATAAAATTTTTCTTTTTCATTGTTTAATCAAAAGTTGGTATATTTGCACCGAATTTCCCCGTTTGCAATTCTGTTTCACTAACACTCGTTACCTGAAACATTTCAATTAACCAGCATTTTACGAACTTTTTTCACCAAATTACTTAATTCTTAACCAAACTACATTTTATGTATAACATCATTGACCTGAATGGAATGAGCATTCAAGAACTGCAGGAAATAGCAGCAAAACTAAACATTCCCGATTACGAAGACCTTAGAAAAAAAGACCTTATTCACAAAATTCTCGATACACAGGCTTTAAAACCTGAAGACCCCAAACCCAAAGAAAAATCCCCTGAAGAAAACATTAAACGTCGCCGTGTAATCCAACGCAGAGCACGCATTGAAAACCCAGAGCTGAAACAACAAGCCGGAAACGGTCAGCCCAATACTGAGATTTCAGCCAAGCCGCAAGAAAGCATGGCAATCCTTTCCGAAAAAAAACAAAGACATCCAAAAGAATTCAACAAACATAAGGTTTTTGAAAAAAATACGCCCAAAGAAAAAGTGGAAGAAAAACCTGAAAACACACCAAAAAAGCAAATAACAGAAGACAAGCAACCCGAAATAGTTTTCAGAACCGAAGAAAACAAAACCCCGCAGCCAAAAATTGATAAGGGTTACAAAAAAGAACTTTTTGAGGAAGAGGCCAAAAAATTTGATTTTTTGCTGCCCTCGCTGGATGAAGATGAAACAACTGTCAGGATTGCCCAGCCAGATGATGAAGTGGCTGTTAAACCCGACTTACAAGAACCACCAGTGGCCGAAACAGCCATTGAAATAAATGCCGGAGAAAACGGCGCCGGTACTGTCGAAGAAATCAAAGAACCTATAGCCGAAGAAAACAAAACTAATGAGCAGGAACGGGTACAACGCGACCACCAAAACCGTAACCGGCCCCAACGCGAAAAACAACCCGAATATTCGTTCGACTTCGAAGGTATCGTTTCCAGCGAAGGTGTATTAGAAATAATGCCCGACGGCTATGGGTTCCTGCGCTCATCCGATTACAATTACCTCAATTCCCCCGACGATATTTATGTTTCGCAATCGCAAATCAAGCTCTTCGGGCTAAAAACCGGAGACACCGTCAAGGGTAGAATCCGTCCGCCCAAAGAAGGAGAAAAGTATTTTCCTCTGGTAAAAGTGGATCACATCAATGGCCGAAGCCCTGAAATAGTGCGCGACAGGGTTAATTTCGACCACCTCACCCCCCTGTTTCCTGAAAAGAAGTTAAAACTTACCGGACATCCCCAGATGACAGTAACTTCGCGCATCATCGACCTGTTCACCCCTATCGGCAAAGGACAACGCGGCCTCATCGTGGCGCAACCCAAAACCGGTAAAACCATGATTCTAAAGGAAATTGCCAATGCCGTTGCCCACAACCATCCCGAAGTGTACCTTATAATATTACTAGTTGATGAACGCCCCGAAGAAGTTACCGATATGCAACGCAGCGTAAATGCAGAAGTGATTGCCTCTACCTTTGATGAGCCAGCCGACCGTCATGTAAAAATTGCCAACATCGTCCTTGAAAAAGCCAAACGCCTGGTGGAATGCGGACACGATGTGATGATCCTCCTCGACTCTATCACACGACTGGCACGGGCATATAACACCGTAGCACCAGCCTCAGGGAAAGTACTCTCGGGCGGCGTGGAAGCCTCGGCCCTGCAAAAACCAAAAAAATTCTTCGGCGCTGCCCGCCAAATAGAAAATGGCGGGTCCCTCACCATCATCGCAACCGCCCTCACCGAAACCGGTTCCAAAATGGACGAAGTAATCTTTGAAGAATTTAAAGGTACAGGAAATATGGAACTCCAGCTCGACCGCAAACTCTCAAACAAACGCATGTTCCCGTCTATCGATCTGGTCGCCTCCAGCACACGCCGCGACGACCTGCTTCACGAAAAAGATGTCCTCCAGCGTATCTGGATATTACGAAACCACCTGGCCGACATGAACCCCATCGAAGCCATGGATTTTCTGAAAGACAAAATGAAATTTACCCAGACCAACGAAGAGTTTCTGCTATTTATGAATACTTAGAGTTAATTTAATTTTAAAAAAACTCATACCCCTTCATTTGGTATGAGTTTTTTTATCCCATTTTCCGATATGCAAACTTCTACATATCAATATTTTTAATGCTTTCGGCTTGTTTGGTATGAGAAAAAAAACTATTTTTGTAAACATAAATCTTTATAAAAATACTAATCATGAATCTTCAGGAATTTAAAAACAAGCATAGCTTGTTGAAGGAATGGCAATATGCCTTGAAACCCATTGAAAAAGGCTATAATATGCGTACTTTGTACGTAAACGTTGGCAGCCATGAAATTAAAGAAAAACCTGTATCACAACTGATGAAGGAAAAATTTACAGGCGGGAAAGGATTTGGCCTGAAACTATTATGGGATGCCACCAAGCCTGAGACAAAATGGAACGATCCTGAAAATGAAATTGTGATTAACACCGGCCCTATATGCGGTATCACCCAATACTCCGGCAGCGGAAAATCGCTGGTGGTGTCTATTTCGCCGCAAACTCACATACCCATTGACAGTAATGTGGGTGGTTATTTCGGACCATTCATGAAATTTGCCGGCTTTGACTCCATGGAGATTCAAGGCAAATCCGACAAAGAGGTAATAATATTTATTGATGGCGTTAACGGGAAAGTCGAAATTTATGATGCCGACGACCTGCCCATCGACAGCCATGTTATCGGCGAGGTGCTTCATGAGGTTTTTGCTGACGATGAAAAAGACCGGATGAATATTTCGGTAGTTTCTGCAGGCACCGCAGCAGACCATTCCCTTATCGGATGCCTGAACTTCACATTCTTTGATATGAAACGCAAGGTGGTAAGACTGAAACAAGCCGGAAGAGGAGGACTCGGCACCGTATTGCGGGATAAAAAAATCAAGGCCGTGGTGGCTAAAGTTCCCGGTGTAAAAGGGAACCTGAACAATGTTGTTGACTTAGAGGCTATCATGGAACGTGGAAAACGTTTCAACAAAGAAATGCGCGAACTCGATGATTCCC
>DAONFU010000097.1:4239-8312 GCA_035403765.1 Bacteroidales bacterium | reverse complement strand
CGGGTGGTAGGAATCGAACCCACAGCCTACGGTTTTGGAGACCGCCACTCTACCAATTGAGCTACACCCGTTTATATTCACATAACAAGCTTTAAAAAAGACTAAGGCATTCCGCTGTTTCAGCGAAATTCCTTAGTCTTCGTAACCAATTAAGCTAAGATTTCGATTACCTGGCCTGCACCTACAGTTCTTCCACCTTCACGGATAGCAAAACGCAGGTTGAGGTTCATGGCGATTTCCGAAATCAATTTTACTTCGATCACGAGGTTATCTCCGGGCATTACCATTTCAACGCCTTCGGGAAGAGTTACTTCGCCGGTAACGTCAGTGGTACGGAAATAAAACTGCGGACGATATTTGTTATGAAAAGGAGTGTGGCGGCCACCTTCTTCTTTCTTCAGAATATAAACTTGTCCTTTAAAGTGGGTATGCGGTTTTACTGAACCGGGTTTTGCAACCACCATACCACGGAAAATCTGATCCTTGTCGATACCTCTGAGCAACAGACCGGTATTGTCACCAGCTTCGCCGCGGTCGAGGATTTTGCGGAACATTTCCACACCGGTAACTACTGATTTGAGTTTTTCGGCACCCAATCCAATAATTTCGACGGGATCGCCAGAGTTGATAACTCCGGTTTCTATTCTTCCGGTAGCAACGGTTCCACGTCCGGTGATTGAGAATACATCTTCCACAGGCATGAGAAAATCTTTTTCTACTTCGCGAACAGGCATAGGAATAAAAGAATCCACAGCATTCATCAATTCCATAATTTTTTCCACCCATTTTGGTTCGAGGTTCAATCCGCCTAATGCAGAGCCTCTGATAACGGGGGTATTTTCGCCGTCGAATCCGTAAAATGTGAGTCTGTCTCTGATTTCCATTTCCACGATTTCCAGAAGTTCTTCGTCATCAACAAGGTCAACCTTATTCATGAAAACAACGATCTTGGGAACACCTACCTGGCGTGCAAGCAGAATATGTTCGTTGGTTTGGGGCATGGGGCCGTCAGTAGCAGCTACCACAAGGATAGCGCCGTCCATCTGGGCAGCACCGGTAACCATGTTTTTAATGTAGTCAGCGTGGCCGGGGCAGTCAACGTGGGCATAGTGCCTGTGTTCGGTTGAATACTCGATGTGCGAAGTATTAATAGTTATACCTCTTTCCTTTTCTTCAGGTGCATTGTCAATGGAGTCAAATGTTCTGAATTCAGAAAATCCTTTTTGCGACAGTACCAGGGTGATAGCTGCCGTCAAAGTTGTTTTGCCGTGGTCGATATGACCTATTGTCCCAATGTTTACATGGGGTTTGGAACGTTCGTACTTTTCTTTTGCCATTTTGATTAAGTTTGTTAAGTGATTATAATTTATTTCTGTATTAATGATTATTCAAGTTGAGCCATTGATGAGAATTGAACTCATGACCCCTTCCTTACCAAGGAAGTGCTCTACCCCTGAGCTACAACGGCTGAGATGGAGCGGAAGACGGGGCTCGAACCCGCCACCTATAGCTTGGAAGGCTATCGCTCTACCAAATGAGCTACTTCCGCTTGACATAACAGTTGAAAAAAATCAAATATTATGTGGGGAGAGGAGGAATCGAACCTCCGAAGGCATTGCCAACAGATTTACAGTCTGCCCCATTTGACCGCTCTGGAATCTCCCCAATTACGCTTCAAAGAACGTGAGCCGAAAGAGGGATTCGAACCCCCGACCCGCTGATTACAAATCAGCTGCTCTGGCCAACTGAGCTATTCCGGCGTAGCCACTGTTTACTTCATACTGACAATCAGGTCGTTATATAAAAAAAACAGTCCTCTCATAAAAAAGGACTGCAAATGTACACAGAAATAAGTTATCTACAAAGAAAAATATTATTTTTTTTTCAAATGCCTTTAATTTTTTCTTTATGCCTGACTAATTGCTTGCGCAGGGCTTCAACAGCGGTGTCGGTAGCTTGTTCAAAACTGCTCGACTGCTTTTTGGCAAACAAATCATTGCCCCGAATTAACAAATGAATTTCGGCTACTTTGTTTTTTTCACTCTCATTCTTTTCGAGTCGCAACGTAACTTCAGACGACAACAAGCCGTCATAAAGAGTTGCTAATTTCTCGACTTTTTCCTGGATATAACCCTCAAGTTTTTTATCCGTTTTGAAGTGCAATGATGTAATGTTGACTTTCATAAAAAACCTCCTTTTTTTAAGCTTTTGGATGAGATTGTTTGTAAACTGTTTTTAATTTTTCAATGGTATTATGAGTATATACCTGAGTGGCTGAAAGGTTGGCATGGCCAAGCAGTTCCTTGATGGAATTAAGGTCGGCTCCGTGATTGAGCATGTGGGTGGCAAAAGTATGACGTAACACGTGTGGACTTTTTTTATCCTGCGAAGTTATGGTGTTAAGGTAATAAATTACGACGCGATATACAAGTTTTTGATAAACTTTTTTTCCTTTTGAGCTTACAAAAAAGTAATCGGAAATTTCTGAAAAGGTACTTTGCCGTAAATCGAGGTAATCCTTGATGAGTTTTTGCAACCTAGTATTATAAGGTATAATACGTTCTTTATTTCTTTTGCCTAAAACTTTTATGGTTGCCGAGTAAGTATTTACATCCGTAGTTTTAAGGTTTACCAACTCGGACAGACGCATACCGGTATTATACAGCATTTCGATGATGAGCTGGTCGCGTAACGTTACAAAATCATTGCCTTGTTGAGGAAAACCTTCGTCGAGCAAGCTTTTCATTTTTTCTTCTTCCAAAAAAGCGGGCAAACGTTTAGCCATTTTGGGCGACAGCACTTTGTTCATGGGATTTTCGGTTGACAATCCATGTTTGTTAAGGTATTTAAAAATTGTGTTCAGCGCTGCTTTTTTGCGATTTACCGTTCGTGGAGAAATATTTTGTTCCATAAGTGAAACAAACCATGAGCGAATCATTATATGTGAGGCTTCAGAAATCTCATGTAATCCATATTGTTGCAAAAGATATGCTGAAAACTGCTCCAAATCGGTCTTATAACTGATAACCGTGTAAGGAGAGAATCTTTTTTCGTATTGTAAATAATGTAAAAAACGTTCCAACATCACATAAAAAAAAGAATAATTCTGTCTTCTCTATAAAGTGTGAACGTAAAATTATACATTCTATTATAAAAAAGCAAGAATTATTCTTCCAAAAAAAAGCCGAGAAACTTCCTACTTATTCTTTTCGTCGTTAAGTTGCTGAATATAAGCAGCCTTCAACAGTTCTTCCCTACGTTTTACAGAAGGTTTGGTAAATTTTTGTCTTTCGCGCAGTTCTTTTACCACGCCAGTTTTTTCAAATTTCCTTTTGTATTTCTTCAGGGCTTTGTCGATGTTTTCGCCTTCTTTTACAGGTACGATGATCATAAAAAAATTCTCTCTTTCTTTTAATGATTAATAAAAAATTGAATCCCCTACATTTGGGGCTGCAAAAATAGTAAATATTTTATTATAAAAGAGTTCGCTGAAAAAAAAATTTAGTAACGCCGATTTTTTGTCGTCACACAGAGCAAATGTTCCGTCACACAGAGCCGCAATTCCCGGTCGTCACACAGAGCCCTTTTTCAAAACGAAACTTATATTAATGAGTAAATTCCAGAAAAAGGTATCGAAGTGGGACAACGGGGACGGTCAGTCTTCGACACGTTGTTCTTTTGTTTTTTTCTCCATAAAGATTTTTCTGGAACAACGGCTCAGACTGACAGCCATTGTTGTCGTCACACAGAGCAAATGTTCCGTCACATTGAGCCGCTTTTCCAGCAAGTACTTAAAATTGCATAAAACATAAGAAAAGCGTGTCGAAATGGGGCGGAACAGGTCAGTCTTCCCTGCCTACGTGCCGGGCACTACAGCGGGCAAGGATACGGGACGACACGGCGCTGTGTGACCTGTCCGGGAGAAGCTGCCCTGTATAACCTTGAGTAATAATTCAAGAAAATCAATATTAATAATTGGATTCTATTCCTTCAAATCAAACATCTACCTTCTACATTCTAAGTACTTCTTGATAGAATTTGTACTTTTGTATCCATGCACACCATCGAGCCAT
>DAONFU010000097.1:3027-4139 GCA_035403765.1 Bacteroidales bacterium | reverse complement strand
TAAGTACTTCTTGATAGAATTTGTACTTTTGTATCCATGCACACCATCGAGCCATATTACAACTGGCGCCATATTTATATAGCATCGGAAGACCCGCGATCTCCCTTTTATGGCAATACCTATAGCGAATTCGAGTTCTCAAATGCTGTGTATAATTACCTGATTCATCCGCAATGGGATTGTTTCGGGTCAGCCACCTTATACATTAAATTATTGTTTACAGATTATCAAAAGAAATTCGCCATTATGGAATTTATCGGCGAATGGAACGACTGCCTGTACAATGATATTAAATTCCTGAAAGAAAATGTTATTGATATTCTCGTTGATAACGGGATCAATCAGTTTATTTTGATTGGTGAAAACGTCCTCAACTTTCATTATTCGGATGATTCTTATTATCAGGAATGGTTCGACGATATTGAAGACGGATGGATTGCCTGTGTGAATTTCAGGGATCACGTGGTTAAAGAATTTGAACATGGGCGCATTGATTATTACCTTGCCTTCGGGGAGAAACTTAACCAGGTACTTTGGCGTAAATCAAACCCGCTGCAATTATTCGAGCTTGTTTCGGACATGATGACCCGGCGGCTTAACCCCTGATAATTATGAGGATTCACGTAAATATTACGGTTACAGGCAGGGTGCAGAAAATTGGGTTCCGCTACAGTACGCTGGAAGTGGCAAAACAGCTGGACATCCTTGGCTTTGTTCAGAATTTAACTGATGGCAGTGTTTATATTGAAGCCGAAGGCAGTGAAGAAAACATCAAGACTTTTATTGCCTGGTGTCATGAAGGCCCGCGCTGGGCGCATGTTGACCATGTAGAAGTTGAAAAATCAGCGATGAAAAATTTTTCTATCTTCGAAATTAAGATGTCATAATTTTACCGCTCTCAAAAACTCCCTTTTGCCCGGCGGGCCGGGAAGTTTTTCTATGCTAAAACCTGCTGCTTTCAATGCTCTTTTTACATCGCCCTTGCAGGAATAAGTAACTAGAATGCCGCATTTTTTCATGGAAGCAGCCATTTTATCAAATATTTCGGGCTGCCACAACTCTGGCTGAACATCCGGAGCAAAAGCATCAAAATAAACAAGGTCGAAAAAGGA
>DAONFU010000097.1:0-2927 GCA_035403765.1 Bacteroidales bacterium | reverse complement strand
CTGCATTAATAAAGATGTGCATGGATTCGGCAAGGGCTCCGTTTTTGGAATGGTAACATTCATTCAGTTCGGGAATAAATATGGTTTTGGAACCATCGGCTGTAAGAATTATTTCTCTTTTCACGTGCTAATCCCTGTTATAAACCGGTAGTATATTAATAATGGTATCCTGAAAAGTAAATGAACCAAGCGTTTCGGAAGGCAAGTATCTTTTTTGTATAAGGGTGAAGTAGTTTTCCGAAAAGTAATAACAACCTTCGGTTTCATCAAAAACCAGGTTTTGCGGGTTTTGAGCATTAATCAAAAGGGAAATTCCTTTATAATCATAGCTAAAATGCCAGATGGCAGCATCCGAAGAAAAAAGATATTGGGTAGGTTCCATCTGAGTTACATCAGTGAAAAGACCGTTCGTAAAATTATACATATCGGTGACACTTCCTGTTGTGAGTGAAAACAGCTTGATAACGCCATGTCCTCCATAGTTACAGAACAACAGGCATTCATTTTCATTCATTGGAAATATTTTTAGGATTTCAAAGTTTATAGGTATTTTTTTATAAATTGAAAAAGAGGGAACGAAGTACGCCATCAGATGTTTTTGTGAACTACCGGGGCTGACTTCATAAGTGATCAGGTAATCTTTAAAAGGCAGGAATACCAGCGGGTATTCGCCGTTTTCTGTCACATGCGATGCCACGATACTTCCCGTTTCATTGTAAATATGAAACATTCCTTCGCGGTAGGAAACATACAAACTGCCATTGTAAACATCAATAGCCTCAAAATAAGGAAATGGCGGATTTTCAATAACAGGAACATTCCATTGGAGTTGCCAGTTGTTGATGCTAAATACCGAGACGTCGCCGGTGTACCTTCCTGCGATATAAAACTGCCGGGCATCGCTGCTAATTGCCGAGCCGCAGTAATCGGTATGAATAGTTTTTACCTGCGAAACGGTATTCAGGCTGTCGATTTTGTACACGTTAAGCTGGTCGTCATTTTTGGCAAGTACAAGGATGTAAGATAATCTTTTTTCAACCGCGTTGATGCCAATTTTACGAAATTCATTTGTGGTGTTGGTGCCATCGAAAGCGGTTACCAGCACATAATACGCTCCGGACTCAAGCATCATATTGCCGATTGGAATCCCATGGTTGATATCAGTACAATTATTTTCAGGGTAAAAAGTGAGGGCAGGGGTAGCTGAAATATAATCCGAGTTCACGATTCTGATACTTACATAATTTAACTGGCGGTCGTCGCATATATCTGCAATAAGCTGCACGGTATCACCCACCTGGAAAAGTTGATTTTCAAGCGGGCTGACAATATTTATACTGGGTGCAGAGGTATCATTATTTTTGGTGCACGAACAAAAAAACAATAGGGCCGCCAATAATATTAACCATCCTTTATACATGGTAACAAAATTACACAAACGGTATCAAAAAATGGGATATCACTATATAAAAACTTGCAAAAGTCATTAAAATTCAGTATCTTTATTTAATAATTATTTTTTTGCTTTCTAAGTGTTAATCATCTTAAAAAATACGGCATTATGAAAACTTATATTTGTCCTTTTTGCAAGGGCCATTTGAATGTAAACGACAACATTGTGCTGATGGTGCGAAACAAAAACAACGATCAGGGGATGGTTTTTCTGCACACAGAATTGGGGAATTATTCCAGCCAAATGATTTCCTCCATAACCATACATCCTGGTGAAATTTGTGACTTTTTTTGCCCGTATTGCCATACCAATATCGAGTATCATAAAGAAAAAACCATGTTGGTTCGGTTGTTTCGCGAAGAAAAACCGGGCAAAATCACCCAGGTGTTATTTTCAAAGGTGTATGGTGAGGAAGCCACCTTTCACATTGACGATAGCCAGGTGATGTCGTATGGAGAACATGCCAGGAAATATATGGATCCGGAATGGTTTTTAAAATAAATACAGGGCTTTTTACTCCCCGTGTTATTGTTCAACCGGGCCGATTTTGCGGTACTAAAAGAAGTAAAACTCACCAAATAAAATCTTTCGTATAATTTTTTGGGTAAAAGAAAAACTTTTTTTGGTTTTCCTAATGTAACAAAACCGGGGTCAAAAGTACCGTGAACATAGGATTTGGTTTAATATTTTTCGGTTCCTACTTTAGCTACAATAAACTGCCGGTTGAGACGGGCTATGTTGGTAACCTTAATTTCCTTTGGACATTCTGCTTCGCAGGCATAGGTATTGCTGCAATTTCCAAAACCCAGCCGGTCCATTTCCCTCACCATTTTACGGACACGTTCGGGAGCTTCAATTTTCCCCTGCGGCAAGAGAGCAAGCTGCGAAATTTTGGCACCCACAAATAACATGGCTGAAGCGTTGGCACAAGCCGCTACGCAGGCGCCACATCCGATACAGGCAGCGGCATCCATGGACATTTCGGATTTTGTTTTGGCTACGGGAATAGCGTTGGCGTCGGGAATGCAGCCGGTGTTAACTGAAACATATCCCCCTGCCTGTATTATCAGATCAAGGGCCGAACGGTCAACGATCAAGTCTTTTACAATCGGGAATGGTTTTGCGCGCCAGGGTTCAATTACAATGATGTCGCCGTCTTTGAATGAGCGCATATGAAGCTGGCAGGTGGTAATACCCCGTTTGGGGCCATGAGGCCGGCCATTGATGTATAAACTGCATGTGCCACAAATTCCTTCGCGGCAGTCGTGGTCGAAGGCCACAGGATCGTTTCCCTGCTCAATGATTTGTTGGTTCAGCGTATCGAGCATTTCAAAGAAAGAACTGTCCGGTGACACTCCGTTAACTTTGTAGGTTTCAAATTTTCCTTTTGCTTTGGCGTTTTTCTGACGCCATATTTTTAAGGTTAGGTCCATAATTTTGGTTTATTTAGAAGTCATTAGTCATTAGTCATTAG
>DAONFU010000096.1:0-8321 GCA_035403765.1 Bacteroidales bacterium | reverse complement strand
AACCATGCGCCTTGCCGCTTCTTTTACAATAATCATGTTCCTGCTTGGAATCCTGACCTACTCCTGTGCTGTTTTTGATGTGGCCTATTCAAAAAAACCAGAAAAAGTAGCCAAAAAATTTTTAGACTGTTTGTATAGCGGCGACTACGAAAAAGCCAGAAATTACGGCACCGCCCATACCCGGCAAATCATCGACCTGATGGACCAGCTCGTGGCTATCAGCGGCGAAAAAACCCTGCCCGTTAATTCAAAAGTGCAAATGCTGGATAGCGAAGTCAGAGGCGATAGCGCACTATGCAACTATTTTGTCAACGACGTGAAAAGCGAACTCCTGCTACTGAAAACCGACGGAAAATGGCTGGTCGAAATGAAAAAAGAAGCCTCCGGTAAATCAGGTGGTAAGGATTTTCTGAAAATACAAAAGTAACCCTATGAGAACAGCACTCCGCATCGGTATTTTCATTAGTGTTGCCATTCTTGTCTTTGCCTGTAAAACAAGCCAAAATCAAAAACTCTCACCCGAAAAAACCTGCGACCTGTTTTTTGCTTACCTCAACAACTATGAATACCAAAAAGCCAAAGAACTGGGTACCGAACAAACCATTAAGACCGTCAGCCTGGTAGAGTCTTTATCAAAGTTGGGAGGAGGCGGAAAAATTATCCTGAAAGACAACAAATCACAGTTTCTTTATTGCGAAATTGCGGGCCGCGAAGCTGTCTGTCACTATAAAACATATTCGGGCGATATACAACGTGTGTTTTTATTGCGGCAAAAAGGCCGCTGGCTGGTGGACCTGCGCAAAGATGCCGAAAAGCCGGCGAATAAAGAGGAATAAAACATTTCTTCGTCAGGACCAATCTTTTATTAACCTCCTCTTGTGAGTAACTCGCCGCTCACCACAGTTTTTTTAAATCGTATTCCGTTTATTTTTATCCAACGTAAAAAAAACGAGGAGAAAACTATGCCCAAAAAACACCCAGTAAAAGAAAAAAAAATCTTTGTACTCGACACCTCGGTGATACTCTATAATCACAATGCCATCAGGAGTTTTGAGGACAACGACATCGCAATTCCCATTACCGTGCTCGAGGAATTGGATAATTTTAAAAAGGGAAACGAAATTAAAAATTTCGAAGCACGCGAATTTATCCGTATCATCGATACCCTTTCGGATGACATTTCCCTGCAGGAATGGATACCCATCGACGGTCCCAAATTCGGGAAGTTCATGGTGGTATATAATGGCAAGACCGACCTGGATGCCTGTAAGATTTTTGGCGAAGACAAACCCGACCATCGCATACTCAATGCCGCCCTTTCCATGATGAAGCGTTATCCCGAAAAAAGGGTGGTGCTGGTTACCAAAGATATCAATCTGCGGCTCAAAGCAAAAGCGCTGAATATACACGCCGAGGATTTTGAAACCGGAAAGATTAAGGACATTGATACGCTATATACCGGCAAAACAATCATAAACGAACTTCCGGGAAGCGTCATCGACAAGATTTACGAAACGGGCTATTGCCTACCCGAGGACATCGGCATAAAAAAGCCTGTCCCCAATCATTATTTTATCCTTAAAAACACCAAGAGTTCAGTGCTGGCCTTTTTCAATCCCGTAAACGGATTGATAGAACGGGTGGAAAAACGGCAGGCCTTCAGGATAACCCCACGCAACGCCGAACAGGTGTTTGCCATGCACGCCATTATGAATCCAGCCGTAAAATTAGTTACCTTGCAGGGCGTGGCCGGCACCGGCAAAACGTTGCTGGCCTTGGCCGGAGCGCTGGAACAAAAAAAAGATTTCAAGCAGATATACCTGGCCCGGCCCGTGGTGCCGCTGAGCAATAAGGATATCGGTTACCTGCCCGGCGATATCAACTCAAAGCTGAATCCTTATATGGAGCCGCTGTTCGATAATCTCAAAATGATCAAGCACCAGTACGACGAACGCGACAAGGAATTTAAAAATATCACCGAAGCCCTCGAAAAAGACAAACTCGTCATCACTCCCCTGGCATACATAAGAGGCAGGAGTCTGTCGAATATTTTCTTTATTGTGGACGAAGCACAGAACCTGACGCCTCACGAAGTAAAAACCATTATTACCAGAGCAGGAGAGAACACCAAAATAATCTTTACCGGCGACGTATTTCAAATTGATACCCCGTATCTTGACTCCGAGAGTAATGGCTTGTCGGTGCTGATTGATAAGATAAAACACCATCCTATCTATGCTCATGTGCAGCTCGAAAAGGGCGAACGTTCCGAATTAGCCAATCTGGCGGGAGAGTTGTTGTAAGCGATGGATCTTTTTTACCGCGAATCAGGCAGCGGAGAGCCGGTGATAATGATTCACGGACTGATGGGAATGTCCGACAACTGGATACCCGTGGCCAGAGGTCTGGCCGGAAACTACCGCATGGTGATGCCCGACCTGCGCAATCACGGCAACTCCCCGCACCACAAGGAGTTTAATCTGAACGTGCTCACTGAGGATATTTTTGCCTTGTGCCAAAAACTAAAAATAAACTCCGCCGTGTTTATAGGGCACTCGCTGGGTGGGCGTATCGCCATGGCTGTCGCACTGCAAAAACCCCAAATGGTCAGCCGCTTGGTTGTAGAAGATATTGCGCCCCGAAGGTATTTCGGCAACAAAAGCATTGCACGTTTGTTAAGTATTATGTCCGGCCTCGACCTGAAGGGCATGAGATCCATAAATGAAATCAACGAAGTGTTGAAATCTGTATTGCCGGATAATAAAAACAGCCAATTGGTGTTGAAAAACATCCGCAAAAAAGCGGGAGGTGGCTTTGAATGGAAGTTGAATCTGGAAGTACTGGCAGATAACCTCGAAGCGCTGATGACACCGGTCTATGGTGAGGCTACATTCACCGGCCCCACCCTTTTTTTCAAAGGCGCATTGTCGAACCTGCTTACCGAAGAAGACCATAAAATTATTCACAAGCATTTTCCTTCGGCATCCATACAGCTTATTCCCGATGCCGGCCATTGGGTACATACCGATCAGCCGAAATTGTTTCTCGAAAAACTTGCCTTGTTTCTTAAGCAATCATGAGACACGCAAAAGCTTGCCAGATATTGACTGTTAGAAAAAATCTGTAATCAAATCAGCGAAATGCTTAATCTTTCTTTGTCCAGCGCAGGGTTTGTATCAGGTGGTCGATGTCCGATTTAATAAAATCAATTACCGGCGACAGCGAGTCGTTATTGGGCATCACGTTGAAATACAGGGCCCCGCGCAAAAAATGGTTGCTGCTGTCGGTAACACAAAACTGATAGGTGGAGGCAACGCCGGAGCCGCTGATATCGTATATCATGCCATACACCTGGTGCTGGTCGTCGCGGATAATTTTCGGCTCTATGCCTTCGGCTTTGGCTATATGCTTGTTGGCAAAAGTGCGGGCGTCTTCAAAATACTGGTACAAAATACTGTCGCTGCTAACCTTTTTATAGCTGATATGCAAGGTGCCTTTGAAAGAGGGAAATTCAAGGTTCATCCAATAGGGTTCAGCACGTTTGTCGATATCGGGCCTTACAATGGAATAATCAGGATATTCGAAACTATAAGGATATATTGTGTCGAACAGTTTATATTTTTTTTCGGGCAGGGCAATTCTGAAGTATCCCCTGGGCTTGGGAACATAATCGTCGTTGTTGCACGCATACAAAAACATTAGGGCAAAAAGCAAAAAAAATGCTAACAGCGGTTTATTCTTCCTGGCTTTCTTCATAGGGTGGGGTAATGATGACTTTTACTTTTTTAATACGCCGGATATCTGACGACAAAATCGTGAATGACAGGTCTTTAATGTTTATAGTTTCGTTTTTTTGAGGAATTTTGCCTGTCATTTCAAGTATCAGTCCGGCAATAGATTCTGACTCCCCTTTTATATCATTGAAAAACTCGTCGCTGAAGTTTATCTTTTTTGCCAGGTCGTTCAGCGAAGTTTTGGCGTCGAAAATATAAGTATAGTCATCAATCCTGGTAAAATTTATGTCTTCAGATTCTATGTCGTATTCGTCGCTGATTTCGCCCACAATTTCTTCGATAACATCTTCCAGCGTAACTATTCCCGAGGTGCCGCCATATTCATCAACCACCACTGCCATATGGATTTTCTTTTCTTTAAACTCGCTGAGCAGGTCGTTTATTTTTTTGTTTTCCGGCACATAAAAGGGAGGCCGGATAAGTGTCTGCCAGTCAAAGGTAGCCTCCCTGCCGATGTATTGCAGTAAGTCTTTGATATATAAAATGCCGGCTATGTGGTCGAAGGTTTTTTTATACACAGGTATTCGCGAAAACCCTGCATTTTGTATAAACTGAATTAACTGATGAAAATTGATGTTGTATTCGGCGGCAACCACATCAATACGGGGTTTCATGACCTGCACCACTTCGATGTCGGCAAATTTCACAATACCCTTCAGTATCTTGCGCTCCTGTTGTTGGGTGATTTCGTCGGAGGTCAACTCAATGGCATCCGAAAGGTCATCAAAGGATACCGCTTGTTTCTTTTTGGAGAGTCTCCGCTCAAAAGCCCCGGTTGATCTTACCATAAAGAAACTTAGCGGACTGAATACCTTAGTCAAAAAATTCATCGGAATCGCCATCAGGCTGGCAAATTTCAATGGATTCTGGCTGGCATAAATCTTTGGCAACATCTCTCCAAAAAGAAGTATCAGGGCTGTTAATACAACAAATTCAATAAGAAAGCTTAATACGTAATGTCCCGTCAGGTCGAAGAGGTTGATGGTGAGATAGGTTGACAGGATGACAATGGATACATTGAAAAAATTGTTGGTAATCAGTATGGTGGCCAACAATTTCTGAGGCTGTTTCAGTAGCTGGATGATAAGCTTACTGTGTTTTTTTTTCTTGTTTTTTAACTCATCAAGCTGTTTGGCATCGAGCGAAAAAAAAGCCATCTCCGATCCCGAAACCAGCGCCGTACACGCCAGTAATACCACAAGAAAAACAAATCCAATAATTATTCCTGCCGTAAGGGGCTTAAAAAGGCTTGCAAGCACCACAAAATATAGTAGGGGCAAATCCATACAGGATTTTCAGGTATGAAATTAATTAAAATGGCAAATCGTCGTTTCCACCACCGGTTGCAATATCCGGCTGTTCTGTAGCTTTGTCGCCATGGTCCTGGGGCGCTGAGCCATCAGCGTCTTTGCGGCCACCTATCATGGTCATGTTGTCAGCAACGATTTCGGTGGTATAACGAGTAACATTTTCCTTATCAGTCCATTTGCGGGTTCTTAATTTCCCTTCAATGTAAACAGTGTTGCCTTTGCGCAAATACTTTTCAGCAACTTCGGCCAATCCTCGCCACATAACAATATTGTGCCATTCAGTCTGGGTTTCTTCTTTGCCGTCTTTTGTTTTGTACTTTTCCGAAGTTGCTATAGAGAAAGAACAAACTTTCACTCCCGTTTCAAGAGTACGCACTTCCGGGTCTTTTCCTAAATTTCCAATTAAAATAACTTTGTTTACTCCTGCCATGATTTTTATTTATTATAAATTAATAAAGCAAATGTAATTAAAAAAAACCTGATAATATCAATATGCTCTGGCAAAAATTACTCTTTGTTGTGAGGGTTTGCCCGAATACACACATTTACCATCTTCCATAGGGTTGTTAAGCGGAATACACCGTATGGTGGCTTTGGTTTCTTCTTTTATTTTTTGCTCTGTTTCCGGCGTGCCGTCCCAATGTGCATAAATAAAGCCGCCTTTGGTTTCCAGAATATCGTTAAATTCTTCCCAGGAGTTGGCATGATAGGTGTTGTCGTCGGTGTAGGTTTGGGCTTTTTGAAACAGGTTTATCTGGATCTGTTCCAGCAGGTTGGCTATCTTGCTGTCGATGTCGGTAAGTTGAAACACCGATTTTTCCAGGGTGTCGCGACGAGCCACTTCTACGGTGCCGTTTTCCATATCTCTGGGGCCAATGGCAATACGCACAGGCACCCCTTTGAATTCGTATTCGGAAAATTTCCAGCCCGGAGTCATAGCATCCCTGTCGTCGAATTTTACCGAGATACCTCTTTTTTCGAGGGCTTTCTTTATGCCCAGCGCTCTTTCGCTTATTAGCGAAAGCTGTTCGGGTGTTTTAAAAATTGGTACGATAGCTACTTGTATCGGCGCCAGTTTGGGAGGTAATACCAGCCCGTAATTATCCGAATGAGTCATTACCAGTGCCCCCATCAGGCGGGTAGATACGCCCCACGAAGTGGCCCATACATATTCCAGCTTGTTTTCTTTATTCAAAAACTTTACATCGAATGCTTTGGCAAAATTCTGTCCCAGAAAATGGGAGGTGCCGGCCTGCAATGCTTTGCCATCGTGCATCAGCGCTTCTACACAAAAAGTTTCCAGCGCCCCGGCAAACCGTTCATTGGCCGATTTTATACCCTTAATTACAGGCATTGCCATATAATTTTCGGCAAAATTCGCATATACATCAAGCATCTGCCGGGCTTCTTTCATCGCCTCCTGCTCCGTGGCGTGTGCGGTATGACCTTCCTGCCACAAAAATTCCGTAGTCCGCAGAAACAAACGGGTGCGCATTTCCCAGCGCACCACATTGGCCCATTGGTTAGCCAATATCGGTAAATCGCGGTACGATTTTATCCAGTTGCGGTAGGCATCCCAAATGATGGTCTCTGAGGTAGGCCTTACAATAAGTTCTTCCTCCAGTTTGGCATCCTCGTCCACCACAATTCCTTTGCCATCGGGAGCGTTTTTTAAACGGTAATGAGTCACCACCGCACATTCTTTGGCAAAACCCTCCACATGGCTCGCTTCTTTGCTGAAAAAAGATTTTGGAATGAATATTGGAAAGTACATGTTGTAATGACCGGTTTCTTTAAACATATGATCCAGCGCGGCCTGAACCTTCTCCCAGATGGCATATCCGTATGGTTTGATAATCATACATCCCCGCACGGCAGAGTTCTCGGCAAGATCGGCTTTAATTACCAAATCATTGTACCATTGCGAATAATTTTCTTCTTTTGTAACAAAATCTTTTGCCATAGTTAAAAGTGGTATAAAATTTGTATTTAATTAAAAAACGAAGCAAAACTAATTAAAAAAGTAAAATAACACTATAAAATTCGGAGGTTAAATCATGAAAACACTTGTTAAAATTCTCTTCCTGGTCGCTTGGGCAACATTCTTTGTATCCTGCAGAACCACCAATCAGACAAGTACTGTATATGATGATGTATACGGAAACAAACCGGCCGTTGTAGCCACTCCCGGAGTGGACCAACCCGCCAGAACGGTTCCCCCAAGTAATACAGGGGTAACAAATAACAATGAGGATAATGGTAATGTGGCATCACAAAACAGAAACTATGCTGATGGTAATTACAACGTTGATAATTACACCAGCCAGGATCCAAATTATTCCAACTCGGAAACCTACTACGACGAAGACGGGAATACTTATGTGACGAACAATTACTACTACGATGATTATTATGATTATTCCTATTCGTCACGCATCAGAAGGTTTAATGACTACAACCCCGGCTGGGGATATTACGACAATTATTACACCAACTCCTACTGGTACAATTATGACCCGTACTTCTGGGGTGTGAGCATATATACCGGATACAACTGGTGGTGGCCTACCTATTATTATCGCCCTTACTGGGGATATAACTATGGCTGGGGCCACGGCTGCTGGGGCGGCGGATATGGCTGGAGCCCTTACGGATACGGATGGGGACACCACTATGGCTGGGGCAATGGCTACTGGAGCGGTTATAACAACGGCTACTGGGATGGTTACTGGAACGGATACAACGACGGGTACTGGGGATATTCACCTGACTACTACTTCAACAGCTATGATTACAACTCATTCTATGGACACAGAGAACAAATCAGCGGATCTACAAATTCCAACTCAAGAGAAAACCTTACCCTGGGAGATAAATACGTAGCTGCTCACATGAATGATGTGGCAAGCACCGGTATAATAAATCCCGCAATAATCGGGAAACCCAGCATTAACTCCATTGACAAACCGGCCGCGGGAATTACTGTCAGCCCTACTATTAAAGACCAGATTGGGAAAATTACCAAACCGGTTAAAACTAATGCCACCATTGATAACAATATGAGTGTAAAACCCTCAAACAATATCAATAATAACACCCTCCCTACCGAAAAACCGGCAAATACTTACACCAAGCCCGAAAACAGCACTACGGTAAAGCCTAATCCCAATACTTACACCAAACCTGAAAACAGCACTACGGTAAAGCCTAATCCCAA
>DAONFU010000095.1:0-8333 GCA_035403765.1 Bacteroidales bacterium | reverse complement strand
TTACCTTTGCGAAATACAAAAAACTAACCCAAAAAAAATATATTATGAATCGAAAAAACGTAATTATTATTGGTGCAGCAGGTAGAGATTTTCACAATTTCAATACCTTTTTCAGAGGAAATGAAGCGTACAATGTTGTAGCTTTCACCGCCGCACAAATTCCCGACATCGCAGGGAGAAAATATCCTAAAGAATTAGCCGGCAACCTCTATCCTGAAGGCATTCCAATATACGTAGAAAGCGACCTTCCCAAACTCATAAAAGACTTGAAAGTTGATATCTGCGTGTTTGCATACAGCGATGTTCCTTACAACAGAGTTATGGGCGTCAGTGCCATTGTCAATACAGCAGGAGCCGATTTTATGCTGATGGGGCCCAAACATACCCAGGTAGTGAGCACCAAACCTATCATTTCTGTCTGTGCCGTGCGAACCGGATGCGGCAAAAGCCAGACTTCACGCCGTGTAATCGAAATACTCATGGCCAAAGGTTTAAAAGTTGTGGCTATCCGTCATCCTATGCCTTACGGCGATTTGAACGAGCAAAAAGTACAGCGTTTTGCCACGGTTGAAGACCTTAAAAAACACAAATGCACCATTGAAGAAATGGAAGAATACGAACCCCATGTGGTACGCGGCAATGTTATTTATGCCGGTGTGGATTATGAAGCCATACTTCGTGAAGCAGAAAAAGAAGCCGACGTTATCCTGTGGGATGGCGGCAACAACGACTTTTCATTTTACAAAGCCGACCTTTCCATTACGGTGGTTGATCCGCACCGTCCGGGTAACGAATTGAGCTATTACCCCGGCGAAGTATCGCTGCGTATGGCCGACGCTGTCGTCATCAACAAAATGGACAGCGCCTCCCCCGAAAATATCCAGATTGTGCGTAACAGCATCGCCAAAGTTAACCCCAATGCAATCGTTATCGATGGTGCTTCACCTCTTACCGTTGACAAACCCGAACTTATCAGAGGAAAAAGAGTGCTGGTTGTTGAAGACGGCCCCACCCTTACACATGGCGAAATGAAAATCGGCGCAGGCACCGTTGCTGCTATGAAATATGGCGCTGCCGAACTCGTAGATCCACGCCCCTATGCCGTTGGGAAATTAGCTGAAACATTCAAACTTTATCCTAACATCGGCACCCTGCTTCCTGCAATGGGCTATGGAGAACAACAAGTGGCTGACCTCGAAAAAACTATTGCCGCCACACCTTGCGACGCAGTGGTTATCGCTACACCTATCGACTTGAACAGGGTGGTAAAAATTCAAAAACCCAACGCAATAGTAGGTTATGACCTTCAGGAAATTGGACGTCCCGACCTCGATGATGTCATCGGCGATTTTCTCAAAAAACAAAACCTTGATAAAGGCGGTTGTTCTTGCTGTCAATAAATTAAAGGCGACGAAAGTCGCCTTTTTTTATGCCCTAATCTTAAAAAAAATTCATAAAATATAATATATCCTAACGAGACATTCAGGCAATCAACTGTTGTTAAAAAAATAGTAATAAAATATTGCAAAATAGTTCAGAATAAACCCAAAACATAATAATATTGTTGTAGCAAACCATTAAAAACCCAATACCATAAAATAAATGAAAAACAAAAGTTTAATATCCATTGATGACCTCAACAAAGAGCAGTACATCAAGGTTCTTGACACCGCCGCCACCTTCGAAAAAAATCCTGTACAAAAGATTTTGGACGGTAAAGTAGTGGCCACTTTATTTTTTGAGCCTTCCACCAGAACCAGGCTAAGTTTCGAAAGCGCCGTAAACTACCTTGGCGGCAAAGTCATCGGTTTTTCCGATGCTTCCAGCTCGAGTGTTAAAAAAGGCGAATCGCTCAAAGACACTATCCTGACCGTGTGCAACTATTCCGACCTCATCGTGATGAGGCATCCCCGCGAAGGCAGCGCCCGCTACGCCAGCGAAGTAAGTACAAAACCTATCATCAATGCCGGCGACGGCGCCAATCAACATCCTACACAATGCTTGCTCGACCTTTATTCCATTCGCAAAACCCAGGGAAAACTCGAAAATCTGGACATTGTTTTTGTGGGTGACCTGAAATACGGGCGCACTGTACATTCGCTGGTAATTGCCATGACAAACTTCAACTGCCGCTTCCACCTGGTTTCTCCCCTGGAATTGAAACTGCCCAGCTCGGTGAAGATTCATATCAAAGAAAAAAATCTTGAATATTACCAATACACTGACCTCAGCGAGGCCATACCAAAAGCAGATATCATCTATATGACACGCATACAACGCGAACGTTTTTCGGACCCCATCGAATACGAAAAAGTAAAAAATTCCTATATCCTGAACAAAAGTCTGCTCACCGATGCCAAGCCCAACATGAAGGTACTGCATCCCCTGCCCCGTGTCAACGAGATTGATGAAGACGTGGACGCGCTGCCACAGGCATATTATTTTCAACAGGCACAAAACGGATTGTATGTCCGCCAGGCATTATTAAAATTAATCTTAGGAGTGTAAAAAAACATGGAAAAAGAAAATAAACCCAGAAAAGAACTGGTCGTTTCGGCCATTGAAAACGGCACCGTGATTGACCACATACCTACACAAAGCGTGTTTCAGGTTATCCGCATCCTAAACCTCGACCAGGTGGACCAGCAGATACTTTTTGGCACGAACCTCGATAGCAGCAAATATGGCAAAAAAGGTATTATCAAGGTCAGCAACAAGTTTTTTGAACCGGTAGAAATCAACAAAATAGCACTGGTTGCGCCTATAGCATCACTAATTGTTATCAAAGACTACCAGGTGGTGGAAAAGAAAAAGGTGGAAATACCCGACATCATTCATGAATTTGTAAAATGCGTTAACCCTAACTGTATTACCAATATCGAAAATGTACCCACCAAGTTTAAAGTCATCAATAAAGAAGAATCAAAGCTGAGATGCCACTACTGCGAAAAGATTACGGAAAAGAAGAATATGGCGTTTAAGTAGGAAAGTGGAAGGTAGAAAGTTTATCAAGTTGAAAGTAGGAAAGTAGGCATTAGGAAGTGGTTCCTGGTCATTATTCACTGTTCCCTGTTCCCTGTTCCCTGTTCCCTGTTCGGAAAGCTTGGACTCGGGATTAGAAGAATAGCCGGATGCTGAGGTAAACAAAGAACCCTGATTGTAAAACAAATAACAGCGCCCAGATCATTGCTGGAATTCCGGTGGTTTTGGCCAATAATGTGGCGTCGCCAGCGGCTTTTGGTTTGCGTGATGCTATAATCACCAACTCTACAGCTGAATATAGAGCTTCAAAAAGCATGACTGCCGAAATCCAGGCGGTGAATACAAACTGGAAAAATTCGTTCAGATAAAAACGCGCCAATAACGACAGAATGATGAAAATGATAATCCAAAATACGCCATAAGTGTTGCGCACAAGGAAAGTGAGGTTAAGCAACGCAACGATAACTACCGTATAAATAACCACATTGTATTTACCCAAAGAGATTAAATAAAACATAAGATATGCAAAAGCCGAACCAATGACATAGCCGGCCAGCGCAACCAGAAAAAAACTGAATTTCCCCCTGGTCTTCACGGTGGCGGCGCCCGAGCGGTCGCCGAACAATTCAATTTCGTGCACCTCGCCGCTGGTCAGCATAGCCACCAGGGCATGACCACTTTCATGGATAAGCGTGTTGATAATCCTTAAAAATTTTCCCACAAAAGGAATCCTGTTCGTAATCAGCACCACCAAAGGCAGCGCATACAACACATACTCTTTATACTCGCCTGTCAATACCTTGTTTTTAATAAAAGAACAAATTACGTAAGAATTATGTTTTCAAGGTTTTTTTCTGAAAAATATTTTTTTAGCGAAATTAAACCAGACCGAAAGCATAAATGCAAGAACAAAAACAACCAAAGTTATCGTTTCGGCCAATTCTTCGTTGATATTAAAGTCAAACAACCTGAATATGATGTATTTGATATACGAATATGGCAGGTTGTTATGCCCGAGTTTGTGCAACACCTGCCAGTGCCAATCGGTAAGAAAACAATATCCAAAGCCGTAAAAAATTCCTAAGCCAACCCAGGACAAGGCTGTGAGCATTAGGGTTATGAAATTTGCCAGCCTGGTTTTTTTCCATATCCATCCTAAACCATTGAACAGGGTAAAAACCGTATGAAAAGAAAGAAAAAAATAATCAAGAAGATGGTACCAAAACATGACTCGTCGTTCTATAATTCTCATAAAAATACAACTATTTTCCCGCGATTACTATTAATTGATACAACAATGATTTATTGTACTGAAAATCTGATATTTAAAGGTGATAAAATCTGTTAATAACTTCTGCAGATTTTTATGAAAAAACTTTGAAATTGAAACAAAAAAAATGTGTATCTTTGTTTACAAATAAAATTTTATAAGTAATTGATTATGAGCGACAAAGAAAAAGAAGGTGTAAGCACAAATGGAACCGGAAACGGGAACGGAAATTATGATGCCGATAGTATAAAAGTTTTGGAAGGCCTGGAAGCTGTCCGCAAGCGGCCTTCCATGTATATTGGAGACACCGGGAGCCGGGGGTTACACCATCTGGTGGTTGAAGTAGTGGACAACTCTATCGATGAGGCTTTGGCCGGCTATTGCGATAGAATTGACGTAATTATAAACACCGACAATTCCATAACCGTAGAAGATAATGGCCGCGGTATCCCTACCGGCATGCACGAACAGGAACACCGTTCGGCCTTGGAAGTAGTTATGACAGTGCTTCATGCAGGCGGAAAGTTCGACAAAGGCTCCTACAAAGTATCCGGCGGATTGCACGGTGTTGGTGTGTCATGCGTTAATGCGCTGTCCTCCGACATGAAAGTTACCGTATTTCGCGAAGGAAAGATTTTTGAACAGGAATATAAATGCGGTGATCCTCAATATGCTGTCAGAGAAATCGGCGAGTCAGAAAAAACAGGTACCAGCATTACTTTCCAACCCGACAAAGCTATTTTTTATGTAACTGAATATAGCTACGAACTGCTGGCTGCCCGCCTGCGCGAACTGGCCTATCTCAATAAAAAAGTCAGGCTGACCCTTACTGATATGCGCGAAAAAGACGAAAATGGCGAAGCCCTCCACGAAGAATTTTATTCGGAAAGCGGCTTGAAAGATTTTATAGGCTACCTCGACGGCACCCGCGAAAAACTGATGCCCGAACCCATTTGCATTGAAGGCGATAAAAACGACATCCCCATTGATATAGCCATGCAGTATAACGATTCGTTTGCCGAAAATATCCATTCATACGTAAATAATATCAACACCCATGAAGGCGGCACCCACCTGGCTGGCTTCCGCAGAGCACTCACACGTACGCTGAAAACCTATGCGGAAAAATCAGGATTGCTGGCCAAACTGAAATTTGATATCAGCGGCGACGATTTCCGCGAAGGCCTCACCGCCATCATCTCCGTGAAGGTTATGGAACCCCAGTTCGAAGGACAGACCAAAACAAAACTTGGAAACAATGAAGTGATGGGTGCCGTAGATCAGATAGTTAGCGAACTCCTTTCCTACTACCTCGAAGAACATCCAAAAGAAGCACGTACTATTGTCAACAAAGTAATACTAGCAGCTACAGCCCGCCATGCTGCCCGTAAAGCCCGGGAGCTGGTGCAACGGAAAAGCGTGCTCACTGGTTCTGGACTTCCGGGAAAACTAGCCGACTGCAGCGAAAAAGATGCTGCTTTGTGTGAACTTTTCCTTGTTGAGGGAGACTCAGCCGGTGGAACAGCCAAACAGGGACGCGACAGAAAAATTCAGGCTATTTTGCCCCTCAGGGGAAAGATATTGAATGTGGAAAAAGCAATGCCCTATAAAGTCTTTGAATCAGAAGAAATAAAAAATATGTTTACCGCCATGGGTATTACCATTGGCACGACAGAAGACACTAAAGCGCTAAACCTCGACAAACTGCGTTATCACAAAATCATCATTATGACCGATGCCGATGTGGACGGAAGCCACATCGCCACCCTTATACTCACCTTCTTTTTCCGCTACATGCATGAACTAATTGAACGCGGACATGTTTATATTGCAACACCCCCCTTGTACCTTATTAAAAAAGGCAACGATGCACGCTATTGCTGGACAGAAGAACAACGCGAGCAGGTGGTGGCCGAATTTTTGCAAACCACCAAAGAATCAAACATACACATACAAAGATATAAAGGTCTTGGCGAGATGAATGCCGAACAGTTGTGGGAAACCACTATGAATCCCGAAAAACGAACCCTGCGACAAGTAAATATTGTCAATGGCACCGATGCCGACCTTGTTTTCTCTATGCTTATGGGCGACGAAGTACCTCCCCGAAGAGAATTTATTGAGAAAAATGCCAAATATGCCAAAATTGATGCTTGATGGTTCTTTCGGGCATCCGGCTTAAAAATTTCAGGAAATGAATGTGCTTATTACCGGCGCAGGAAAAGGATTAGGTTTTGAACTTTGCAAAGAATTCCTGCGCCTTGAAGATTGCCATGTCTTTGCCATTTCGCGCAATACAGACAACCTACAGTCACTCGCCAGCAACTTCAGAAACCTGCAGGTGCTGGCCTTCGACCTTGAAAAAGATAACTACGCGCAACTTGTGAATCACCTATCCTTGTTGCCCGGAAAAAAGATTGACATTATAATTAACAATGCAGGATTATTAATAAAAAAGGCATTTAAGGACCTCACTGCCGAAGATAACCGGAGGATGTTTGAAGTCAATTACCTGGCGCCATACCAACTTATCCAATCACTCCTGCCCTGCTTTTCTGATGTGGCGCATATTGTAAACATCAGCAGCATGGGCGGCTATCAGGGCAGCGAAAAATACGAAGGGCTGGCTGGATATAGCGCTTCTAAAGCAGCCCTTGCCTGCCTCACAGAATGTCTTGCAAACGAGCTAAAAGACAAAAATATCAAGGCCAATTGTTTGTGTTTGGGTTCGGTACAAACAAGTATGCTGGAACAGGCTTTTCCGGGATATCAGGCTCCGGTGACTGCCGGCGAAATGGCCTTTTTTATTACCAATTTTGCAATTAATGCGCATAAATTTATCAATGGAAAAATAATTCCTGTTGCATTGAATAATCCCTGATTTTTTCAACAAATACAATTTTTTATTTTTGTAATCGTTTTCGAAATAAAATAACAAAAACATTTTGGCTGCATGCCTGATGTTGATTGTGAAAAGTCTTTACAATAACAGCTGTAGAGGCAGATCGGCCAGAAAAAAAACAACATAATAAATTTTACAGCTATGAAAAAAATGTTGCTATGCGGCTTAATACTTCTGATGGTCGCATTTTGCGGATTTTCACAATCGAAAACCAGTATTGTCATCAAGGAGATGACAATTGAAAATGGCGATACCACGGTGAATGAACGCATTATTAACAGCGATGATGAAAATTTTATGCTTAACGACAGTTTGTTTGGCGGGAACAACCGTTTTATTTTTTTCAACAGGGATTATAGTCTGGATACCAATTTTGAAGAAAGCTTTGACCAAATCATCCATCGGGAGATGAAGGATTTTTTCCAGAATTTCAATGCCACGCCATTCGGCATTCCCGGAAAGGACCATGATTTTTTCAGCAGACCATTTGATTTTGATTTCGACACTGTCTTCAACAGCGAAAACCTTGAGCCTTGGATTCCGGACACCAGCCTGAAATACCAGCAGCAAGACCAGATTGAACCTGCGAGGCCTCTCCCCCGCAATATGGTTACCACAGAAGACCTAATTATTCCTGATCGGCTACCCCTTGAAGGATATTCTGTGAAACCCGGCGCTGAGGAAGGTAGTGTTATGATAGTATGTAAACTTGACTCAAAAAAAACCACCCAGATACTCTTAAAAAATTCCGAAAAAAAAACCGTTTATAAAGAAAAAATTCCTTCCTCGAAAGGTATATACACCAGGATATTCGACTTTAGCACGTATGATGAAGGCACATATTATCTGGAACTCCGGCAGGGAAAGAAATTTTCTGCCAGCAGCATTACGGTACCGGGAAGTAATAAAAATAATTTTCAGTTTATTTTTTAAAAAATACTATTTTTGCACTTCACATCGACAATTCGCTTATACATTTTCGGTATTTTTTGTCGGTAACCATGGGGTGAAAAGCGAAACAACTGAATCGTTCTTTTTTTAACATTAAAATTCATAAGTGCCTTTAGCTCAGCTGGTTTAGAGCATTACCTTGACAGGGTAGGGGTCACTGGTTCGAATCCAGTAAGGCACACAAGTAAATCAGAAGGTTTCAGCTTATTTTTGAAACCTTTTTTTTAT
>DAONFU010000094.1:0-8364 GCA_035403765.1 Bacteroidales bacterium | reverse complement strand
TTAGCGAGAAGTTTAACATTCGGCTATTTTACGACCATATCATCAACAATCCCTATGTGTCGTCACAATACCCCAATTCCAACATCAACGGAGGTTTAAGCCTGAGATTTACTTTGGCACAATAATAATTGCATTAAAAAAAAGTTGTATATTTGACAAAAAAATAAATCACAATTATCATGAAAATAGAAGAAAACTTATTGTACACCGAATCTCACGAATGGGTGAGAATGGAAGGAGAAAATGCCTATGTCGGTATTTCGGATTTTGCCCAGCATGAATTAGGCGATATTGTTTTTGTTGAAGTGGACACCATAGGCGAAACTATTAACAAAGGGGAAGCTTTTGGCACCATCGAAGCAGTAAAAACCGTTACCGATATGTATTTGCCAGTAAGCGGAGAAATCCTTGAACTGAACCCTGTCATTGAATCAAACCCCGAAACCATTAATAAAGATCCTTATGGTGAAGGTTGGATTGTGAAAATAAAAATGACCAATCCGGAAGAAGTGGAAAGTTTATTAAAGTCAGCCGATTACGCGAAGTTGGTAAAAGCCTGATGGAGTTGATCAAAGTATTAAGAAGCTCTCACTGCTATCGTGAGGGCTTTTTTTTATTAAAAGGGTCGGGTGCAAAATAAAATAATAAAACCCCGTTATATTTATTGAGTTTTATAATTTTGGCATTAAGATTGAACAAAATTTCAATAAATCTGAGCAGTGATTAATTACCTGAACGATATTGACGAAATAATTTTTCGCAACCGAAATAAAGAGTATGGCGCTTATTATTTGCGAAAAAACTATAACAGGTATTTGGTTGTTGCCACTATCCTGGCTGTAACATTTTTTGTGTTGTGCTGGTTGGTCCCCTCATTAACAGTGAAGCCGCCGGAGAAAACATTCAGCGAAGGTGCCTTATATACCGAATACCTGGGCCCTCCTCCAAAAGAAATTAAGAAACCCGACGAAGACTTGCCCCCACAAGTAAGGAAGGTACAAAAGATGGCCAAATTTGTTATTCCCCAGGTGGTAGTAAATCTTGAAGAAGAAAACAGTGAAATCAGCATGGAGTCGCGGCCTGGCGATACGGCCTCAGACGGCAACAGTACGTCGGGAAGTTCACAGGGGGCTCTCGACGGCGGTGGCGGCGATCCTGATGCCGTATATACTTACGTGGAAGAAGCTCCCGGGTTTCCCGGAGGGGAAAGTGCAAGGATGGAGTTTTTGCGAAACAATATCAAATATCCGTCTTTAGCCCTGCAAAACAAAATTCAAGGGAAGGTGTACATCTCTTTTATCATTGAAAAAGACGGCAGTATTAGCAATGTTAAGGTGTTGCAGGGTATTGGTGCCGGCTGCGACGAAGAAGCCCTGCGGGTTACAAGGCTCATGCCCAAATGGAAACCCGGGAAAACCCAGGGCCACGAAGTGCGCGTGGTCATTAATATGCCGGTGAATTTCGTTTTGCAGATGAGCAAGACGTAAAAGACGGGAATTACATCACCTGGCTAAAATTAAAAAACAATGAGGTGGCCTCTTTCGAAACGAAGGCTAAAAAATGGCAAATTACTTCGTGAAATATATTTCGGCTCTTCGGTTTGGTGAGTATATATGATCAACAAGGTAATAGTTGGAATACGACCCTGTAATTTTACATGTTATTTTGTGCTTTGATTTTAAATCAGTTTCCAGTTTTTTCATCTCTGTCATGGTGCCATTGCCCGTAAAATAATAATAGTTTTTTCCGGATTTGTTCCAGGCTACAGGCGCTTCATTTTTGATGCTCTTACTGTAATAATCCTGTAACCCGGATTTGTAGCTGCTGCCAATTTGCACATGGTAAATAATTTGTGCCATTTCATTTCGTTTCGATACCCCCGATGGCTTGGTAATGATTCGTTTTGCATCAATACCCTTGGCAGTGAACCATTGTGCAACCGACAAGGCCCTCTTTTTACAAATATTTTCATTGATGCTGTCAAGCCCGCGCTGGTCGGCCCAACTGGCAACATTCAATGTAAGGTAGGGGTGCTTTTTCATAAATATTGCCAACGAATCAAGCTGCTCATAAAAAACGGAATCAATGGCCCATTTTGCTGTTTCAAAAAACACCAATGCCGTGTCGGCAGGGCAGATTTTTATTTCAGGTTTCTTTCCTGTGTCAGGGATAATGATAGTTTCAGGAAATTGAAAAGTATAGATATCATTACCGCCCACAGATGACACATAACGGTTCGAAACAAAGTACCCGTGATAAGCATCTGTGCTGAAAATAAATCCAAAATCATTGCCGATAGAATTTACCGGAGACCTCATGTTTTTTGGGTTTTCCCAGTTTACACCTTTATAAGCAGATGAAAAGATATCAAGGTTGCCGTAGCCAGGATGCCCGTCGGAAGCAAAAAACAGCATATTGTTGTCATCCGTTATGTAGGGAAACATTTCGTTTCCCGGCGTGTTGATACTACTTCCAAGGTTTACAGGTTTATTCCAGTGGCCGTCGGAATAATCCGAATAATAAATGTCTGATCTGCCGTATCCGCCGGGGATATCACTGGCGAAATAAATACGTTTCCCATTGTTCGAAAAACAGGGATGTGTCATAATGTATCCAGCGGGAGTTTCGGCCGGCTGGAATTCCTTCCATACTTTGTTGTCGTCGCTGAATAACATTATCGGATTACCTTCATATAAACCATCAACCAGGTTTTTTACTTGTTTGACAACCATTGCTGAGTTGCCGTTTCTTGTAACAAAAGCGGTGTAGTTAATACTATCGTTAAAGGGCCTGAAAACACTTGTCTTCCCGTCTTTCATCTGAAAAATAAATGAAACGCGGGAGTCGGCGAATTTAGAATAAGAGCCTGTATTTTTCAGCAGGTCTTTGTTGTTGGAAATATAGAACAGCCCGTCTTTAGTAGGAATGGGCCACAATTCTTCGGAGATGGTATTGATGTCTTTTGCGTTTTTGACAGTGACATTGGAGGGCTGCTTATTCCAGAACAGCAGCGAGTCGCAGGACCGGATGCACACATCGGTATAAAAATCGCCCGGGACTTTTTCAAGGTATTTTCCGAACTGTTCTTTCGCCTCGTTGTATTTTCCGTTATATCGAAGCACTTCTCCATAATAAAAATATTGAATATGATCGAGTTTTGTTTCAGCCGGTATCTTACCATAGGTTTGCTCTGCTTTTTGGTAATCATGCATTTTGATATAGCAATATACCAGGTTGATCATTTCTGTTACATCGGCATGGCCGTTTTCAATTGCATTTTCCAGAATGGATGCGGCCTCGGAATAACGGCTCTCGTCGATCAATTCATTCACCTTATAACTTTGTGCACTGCACAGGCGTGAAAAGATCAATAAAATCAGAAAAACAAAAATAGAAAAACGCCTCATAATGGTTGGTATCAGTTAAACAAGGGATAATCCATGACTTTGCTGAAAGCACTTTTTTTGAAAATCCGGTATGTCAGGTTGATCTCGTGCGAGCCGTAGGAATGTTTTTTAATATCACTAAGCGTCAGGTCATAGGAATAACCGATGGCGAATTTTTTCATATTGAAAACAAACATCATTACAACGGCATCTTTTATCCGGTATGAAGCCCCAAGCCAAATCATTTTTTTGTATGAGAATCTTGCGTTGATATCAACCTGCAGGGGAGTGGTTTCCTGAAATTGCATAAGCACGGAAGGTTCTACTCCAAAATCCCTGCCCAGGTTGAAAAAGTAGCCGCCATTGAAGTAATAGGTTCTTTTTATCGGGTTCTTAATCCTGTTCGACAAGGCGAAAAGGTCTTTTTTAATTTCAAACAGGTTCAAAACAGAAAATCCGGCATAGAATTTTTCAGTCTGGGAAAAATATATTCCGAAATTTACATCCGGGCAAAACTGATTGTTGAACCCGTCTAGTATTGTCATATCTTCAGGTACGTCGGTTGTCAGCTTATTTCTGTCAACGTAATGCTGGAAGAACACTCCGCCAAGGCCGAAACTCAGTTTGCGGGTATAATCCTTGCTGAGTCTCAGATGGTATGCCACCGAAACACTCATACCCGTGCGTCTTGTTGGTCCTGTTACATCGTTAAAAAAACAACCACCGATACCAATATTTTTGCCCAGATAGGCATGGGCAGAAAGCGATTGCGTAACAGGAGCCCCTTTGATATTTACCCATTGATTGCGGATGTTAAGGTTGATGGGGATAAAATCTTCGGTTCCTGCAATGGCAGGGTTGAGTACATAATGATTCATCATGTACTGGCTGGTCAGCGAAAGTTGCTGCGCATTCAGGGCATTAAATGCGAAGAGCAAAACGAAAATGGCAATTATCTTTTTCATAGTTATGTTTTTTTTATCTGACAATAGTTACATTTCCCTGAATAACAGGACTTTCAGGCGTAATTCTAACGAAAAAATAATACGTTTCCGAGGGAAGGGGTTTGCCTTTATAGTTTCCATCCCATTGTTCATAAGTTCCGTTTAAGCTATAAAGAACCTGTCCCCAGCGGTTATAAACCTCGAGAAAAAATTCCGGGTATAATTCTGCGTCTTTAATGTGCCAGGTGTCATTAAACCCATCGCCATTAGGTGTGAAACAGGTGGGAATGTTGATGCAATCGATGTTTATTTTTGTGACTGTTACTGACTGATAACCGGTACAGCCCATAAAATCGGTAACAGTCAATTCATAAGTTCCCGCATAAAGTTCTTCAATGTCGGGAATAGTGGCGCCGTTGCTCCAAAGGTATGAATAATCGCCATTGCCCCCGGTGACATTGATGCTGATTTTTCCGTCGTGCTGATCAATGCAACTCACCGGCAACATGGTATAGGCAACGGAAATAGAATCTGCCTGATATATCACCACGCTATCGCCAATAATACAACCATTGGAATCGGTAACCGTAACATAATAAATGCCTGCCAGAAGATTTGTTATGTCCGCTGTTTGCTGGCCTCCCGACCACAAATAAATATACGGCAGGGTTCCTCCTGAGATTATGCAACTGGCAGAACCTGTAGCACTTCCGGCACAAATGGCATCAGTATGGTTTATCTGAATGGTGAGGGCATTTGGCTGATTTATGGAAATGCTGATGCTTCCGTGGCAACCCATAGAGTCGGTAGCTGCCAGATAATACTGTCCCGCCGGCATTCCGCTGATGTCCTCGGTAAGCGCGGCGAGGACGTATTCCGAATTCCTCCATTCATAGGCATAGGGCGATGTGCCACCGGTAACGGTAACGTCAATGCCTCCGTTTGACAGTCCGAAACACGTAATATCGGTAACAGTATATGGAAACGTGATGGCCTCGGGCTGCAAAACAACAACCGTATCCGATGTCAAATTTCCATAGAAGTCGTAAACCGTAATAGTGTATGTTCCCGCTGACACGCCGGAAATATTTTCCGTACTGTCTCCGGTTGACCAGTGGTAAGTATAGGGCGGAGTGCCTCCTGCAGTTACCGAAGAGATGCTTCCATTACTGTAGCCAAAACAAGTGGCGTTCTGAGCCGTAATGTCAACCACCAGGGCACTTAAAGGCTCGGCAATAAAAACGGAGTCTTTATGAGTGCATCCGTGGGCGTCAGTTATGGTTACGTAATACCAGTTGGAGGGTATGCCGTTAAGGTTCGGGTTGGAACTGCCGTTCGACCATAAATAAGAATACGACTGGACACCCCCGCTTACAGTGAGGGTGATAGACCCATTCATACCACCAAAGGCTGTAACATCTGTGTGCGAAATAGAACTTATTAATTCAGGAGGAGAGCTGATGAGTGCGGAGTCGATGCGGTAACATCCGTTTGCATCAGTAACTGTTACATAGTACATATCATTGGGAAGATTATTCACATCCTGTCCGGGCCATGAAAGCATATAGTCTGAATTTGCCCACGAATACGAATAAGGTAGTGTGCCTCCGGATACCGTCAGATCAATACTTCCCTGCAAATCTCCATAACACAGGTTGTCCACTGATGTGGATGAACTGGTAAGCAGGGGAGGATTGGTAAGTATGCCCGAACTATTTAAAACGCATCCATTGGCATCGGTGATCACCACGGAATAGTTGCCTGCCCCAATGTTATTCAGATCCTGTGAAATATATATGCTATTCCAATTATAGGTATAAGGAGTAGTGCCCCCCCAAACAGTCAAATCAATGGATCCATCCAGTGAACCGGTACATTTTGGATTTACAATATTCACTGATTGACCTAAAGCCTGTGCCGGCTGGTTAATAGCAGCGCTATCATAAGCTTTGCACCCCTTACTGTCGGTCACGGTAACCAGATAATTTCCGGCTGCAATATTGGATAGATCCTGAGATGTATAACCGTTGGACCAACTGTAGGTATACCCTGAAGTCCCACCGCTAACACTAAGGTTAATACTACCTGTTGACTGCCCAAAACATTTTACATCTACTGATGTTTTGCTGGTTGTAAGCAATGCCGGTTGTGTGACCTCGATAATATCAAAAGCAGCACATCCGCTCACCAGATCGATGACCTGCACATCATAATATCCTGCCGATAGCGAGGTGATCTGATGCGTGAGAGATGTTGTCGAATTAATTGTGACTCCATTCGACCAAATCACCCGGTATGTTCCTGCCTTGCTGATGGTGGCCGTTACCGTGCCATTGGACCCTCCAAAACAGCTTACGTTAGCCTTGGAAAGTAAAACGGTATGGCACGGAGGTGGACTATTGCCGTCATTTGTTTTTTCAGGGTACTTATCGGCTAAGACAAGCAAAGGTACAGCAATTGACAAAAGGAAAAAAATAAATCGTCTCATATATATAATTATCTAATTATTGTAACTGTTCCGGTAAAAGGCTTCGTTCCGTTGTTCAAATCAACAATATAATAATATGTTTCAGAAGGCAGGGGCTTGCCCTTAAAAGTTCCATTCCATGTTTCATTATAGGGCGATCGTTCATAGAGAAGGCTGCCCCAGCGGTTAAATATTTTTACTATGTTTTCGGGGTAGAGGTTTATGTTCCTGATCACCCAGGTGTCGTTTGTGCCATCGTCATTGGGTGTGAAAGATGATGGGATAAAAATACATTCAAAAAGACTGGAAGGTACGGTGAAATCAAAATTCCGCATACATCCAAGTGCATCGGTTAAAGTAACAGAGTAATTTCCCGCAGCAAGATTTTGAATTTGATTTTCATTAATTCCATTTGACCATAGGTAAGAGATATCTCCTGTGCCACCCGATGGGATTACCAGTATGCTTCCGTCGGCATTATCAATACAACTGATGGGGACAGTAGTTGAAGACGCCTCAATCTCAGGCCTGCTATTTATCCGGCAGGTAATTTTTGAGATGCAACCCTGGGCATCAGTAACTGTTGCGGAATAGTATCCGGCAGTCATACCCGAGAGGTCTTCACTGCTTAAACCATTAGACCATAAATAGCTGTACGGTAATGTTCCTCCGCTGACAGTCATATCAATTTGGCCATCCGATCCGCCATAGCAACTTACAATTGTTGTGGTTGTATCAAGGATAAGCGCTTCGGGGGCAATAAGTGTTACTGTTTGCTGGTTCTGACAACCATTGGCGTCAGTAACGATAATCTGATAAGACCCGTCAAAAAGGTCAGCGAGCAGATGTCCTGTATTGCTTATCAGAAAATCAGTATCGTCCCATCGCAGATAATAGGGAGTTGTTCCGCCCGATGGATTGATGCTGATGCTTCCGTTTTCAAACCCATGACAACTGGGGTTAACGATGGTTATCTGTGTGGAAAGTGAATCTGACGGTTCGTTAATTACGGTACCGCTGTATGCAATACACCCATTATTGTCGGTAAGCGTAACGGTATATGTCCCGGCAGGAACACCCGACAGGTCTTCTGTGGTTGATCCGTTAGACCACAAATACGAATAAGGTGGCGTTCCTCCCCATGGATTAAGGTTGGCTGTGCCGCCGGAGTAACCGAAACATAATATATGTGTAGGCTCTACAGTGGCTGTGACGGCAGAACCGGGCTGCTGGATTATTACGGATGTAGTATGAATACAACCGTTATTGTCGGTGATGGTTACATTATAAGTCCCTGCTGCCAGGTTGGTTGCAGAGGTATCTGTAGAGCCGTTCGACCAGTTGAAAGAATATGGGGCTATCCCGCCAGTGGTTAAAATGATTGCCGATCCATTATTTTCTCCGAAACAAAGGTTGTCGGTAGTGGTAAAGTGCCATGTTACAGGAGCCGGCTCAGAAATAACAATGCTTGAATCTGTGGTGCATCCTGCCGCGTCGGTAATAATGGTGTTGTAAGTTCCTGCAACAAGGGAGTCAAGGCTGAGGGTATTCTGGTTAAGAATCTGTC
>DAONFU010000093.1:3067-8393 GCA_035403765.1 Bacteroidales bacterium | reverse complement strand
AATTTGAACCATTTTACACGTTGAGCGGAGGTGCCATGAGTAAACGAATCGGGAACTACATAACCCTGGTTTTCCATCTGTATCTTGTCGTCGCCCACAGCGCCTGCTGCGTTTACGGCTTCGTCAATATCGCCGCGATCCAGTATGTTTTTCATCTTCTGTGCATGATGCGCCCATACGCCGGCAAGAAAATCGGCCTGTAGCTCTAGTCTGACGGTCATCTCGTTGTATTCTTTTTCGCCCATGCGCCCGCGCATGCCGTGCACCTCGTCGAGGGTGCCAAGCAGGTTTTGCACGTGGTGTCCCACTTCGTGAGCTACAATATATGCCTGGGCAAAATCGCCCTGGGCACCCAATCTTTGTTGCAGTTGTTCAAGGAAGTCCAGATCGAGGTACACCTTCGAGTCGCCCGAACAATAAAACGGGCCAACAGCCGATTGTGCCTGGCCGCAAGCCGACTGCACCGCACCGGTAAACATCACCAGCTTGGGCATCTCGTATGTTTTGCCCATCTCCTTGAACAATTTGTTCCAGACATCTTCCGTATCGGCCAGCACCACGCCAATAAAGCTGGCTAAACTGTCTTGATGCGCCTGAGCTTCGGGACTGAGCTGTTCCTGTTGTACACCACCTGTCTGCTGCAAGGTGTTCAGCAATTGCGACGGATCCTTGGTGATGAAAAATGCTATAACCGCAATGATAATAGCGCCAACACCGCCTACTCCGGCAATGCCTTTGCCGCTGATGCCGCGACGGTCTTCTACGTTATCGCTTTGTCTTCTGCCTGACCATTTCATAGTTTGTTATTTATTTTTTTTTCAAATTTATAAATATTTTAAACAACAATAAATAAAAAATGAAAGATTTTGAATATTTATTATCGAAAATCTGAAATAAAAAGGAAAAGTTTTGGGTTCAAAATCTTTAAACACCTTTTTCTCAGAGTTAACCTGTGTCCCTTATGTGGTTTGTATGCAAAATACACTTACCCCTGGAGCTATGGAGATTTAAAAAAAAAGATTCGAGGAACCAAAAAAAATGGATGCTCCTGACATTGTTACCTGTGCGTATTTTTTGCTAAAGGCTTGTTCAGTCAAAGTATTTCCAATAATTAACCATGACCGGTTGATTATTTTATTTGCCACTTAAGTCTTTCTAAAATAATACTTATACATTTGCCCCAAAATGGGGTGATGATTTTTTTATTGCTAACGGTAGTCGCTTTTTTGATTCTTGTGGTGCCGCCTAAAGCCAAGGTGTATTACAACCTGTTGCTTTGCTGTGCCCTGGCTGCTTATACCTTTCTGCTGTGTGGCCGGGTTTTTATGGGAGCCGGTACTTACACCGAAGTATTACCAATACATTTTTGGGGACAGCAGCTCGAATTGATTATTGATCCTTTGTCGGCCCTGTTTATTTGCATTATCAACTTCACCGTGCTCACGGCTTCTGTATATGCTATCGGCTATATGAAGATGTACCGCAATAAATCTGGCATTGAACTTTCCATACATTATCTTTCATTTTTTCTTTTACATCTGTCGATGATTCTTGTTTGCATGATTCATCATGGGATTGCATTTATGGTGGTATGGGAGCTGATGGCTATTTCTTCTTTTCTGTTGGTGATTTTTGATAATGAAAAAAGCACTGTGCTGAAGGCAGGAATTAACTACCTGGTACAAATGCATGTTGGCGCCTTATTTTTAATGGTGGCCTTCATTATTCTCAATATTAAAACCGGTTCTTTTGGTTTTGAGGCATTGAAATCATTTTTCTATCAACACCAGAATTTGCCATTGTTTCTTTTGTTTTTTGTCGGCTTCGGCATCAAGGCTGGCTTTATGCCCCTGCATACGTGGCTGCCGCATGCCCATCCCGCGGCTCCCACGCATGTTTCTGCCGTGATGTCGGGAGTGATGATCAAACTGGGAATTTACGGGATACTGAGAGTTGCCATGTTTTTGCAATCCGATATTTTGTGGATAGGCATCATTGTGCTGCTCATCTCCATAGTTTCCGGAATCGGTGGCGTGTCGTGGGCTATCGTTCAGCACGACCTGAAAAAACTTTTGGCCTATCATAGCATCGAAAACATCGGTATCATAGGTATTGGAATAGGTATTGGCCTCATCGGCCTGGGAGCCGGCAACTCCTTGTTGGCTCTCCTGGGATTCGCGGGAGCCATGCTTCATGTCCTCAATCATTCCCTGTTCAAGTCGTTGTTGTTTTATGGTGCCGGAGCCATTTACCTCAAAACACATACCCGCAACATTGAATTGCTTGGCGGACTCATAAAAAAAATTCCTGTTACGGCTATTCTTTTTCTTATAGCATCGTTGGCTATCTGCGGCTTGCCGCCATTTAATGGCTTTGTTTCGGAATTTATTATATATAAAGGTATTATTGCAGGGCTTAATGAACCCTCTATTGGCGTTAAGGTGTTGATGCTTGCGGCCATTATCAGTTTGGTGCTCATTGGCGGTTTGGCTGTGTTTTGTTTTACCAAGGCTTTCGGCGTAACATTTCTTGGGAAATCACGCCATGTGGATATCTCTGGTGTTTCTGAACTGTCAGGCCTGATGTTGGCGCCTTTGTTTCTTATCGCTGTAGCCATACTGTTTATTGGTCTTTTTCCTCAATGGGCCATTCAGCCGGTCAATTTTGTGCTTGAAAGCCACGCTTTTAACATTTCAGGCAATGCCGATATGATGTATGCCCTGCCTATGATACAAAAAATCGGTGTGGCGGCAGCGCTGTTTATTGGCCTGGCCGGACTGGTGTGGCTGTGGCGGTTTGTCATGACCAGGAAAACCCCGCTGACCTCTTCCGAAACCTGGGGATGTGCTTACGATGGCACTATTGAAAAAGGACAATACACAGCCACCTCTTATGCCGAAAATTTTACCGATATAGCAGGGCCTCTGGTGAATGTAAAAACACAGTATCACGCGCTGCATGAGGATGACATTTTCCCCGAAAGCCGCAGTTTTGAAACTTTCAGCGAAGATATGATGGAGAAAAAACTCTACGGACAATCCGTTGGTTGGCTGAACAGGGCGTTTTCACGCATGGCAATTATACAAACCGGAAACACCCAACATTATATTTTGTATGCATTTGCCATGATTCTTCTTTTACTTATTCTGACCTTGTTTAATATTATTTAACCATGATAAGTCTTGTCCTGATAGTGTTCTGTACTGTTTTTTTTCCGGGAATCATCGTCCGGACTAAAAGTATTGCCAGCGGCAGAAAAGGACCCGGGTTGTGGCAACCCATGAAGGATATCCGGCGCTTGTTTAAAAAAGGAGCGGTTTACAGCAATACCAGCAGCGTGATTTTCAGGGTGGCGCCGGTGGTCTATTTTGCCTCGCTGCTTATGGCGATGTTGATGTTGCCTTTTGGAAAACATCCCGGCATACTGTCTTTTGAAGGTGATTTTATCTTTTTTGCCTATGTTATGGCTGCCGGAAAGTTTCTGATGATCATAGGAGCCCTGGATACGGGCAGCAGTTTCGAGGGTATGGGTGCCAGCCGCGAAGCCTTGTATTCCATGCTTATCGAACCGGCTTTTTTTGTGCTGATGGCCGCCTTTGCAATGTTTACCGGGCATACGGCTTTTTACGATATCTTTCAGACCTTATATCTTGATTCCTACCTTGCCATTTTTGCTGTTCTGCTGGCGGTATATATTCTGTTTCAGATTGCCATGATAGAAAACAGCCGCATGCCTTACGACGATCCTAAGACACACCTGGAACTCACCATGGTACACGAGGTTATGGTGCTCGACAACAGCGGTTTCGACCTGGGACTAATTCAGTTGGCCTCTGCTTTGAAGTTTGCCCTATTTGGCAGCCTGATGGCCAATCTGTTTATCATGCCGTGGATGCCATGGTACCTCTCCGTACTTATCTTTTTAGCCGTGCAGTTTTCTTTCGCCGTGTCGGTGGGTATTCAAGAATCCTTCAGGGCTCGTCATCGGCTGCGCATTAACAACCAGGCCATACTCACAATTACCCCGGTCGCCATTCTGGTCTTTTTTAGTATTTTATTAATAATAACCAAACAGTTTTAAAGATGGCTTCCCTGCTGATAATTATTTTCATCATCACCTTGTTTTATGCGGCCATTTCGGTGCGGATGTTTACCCTTATCAACCTGTTGATGGTGCAGGGCTTCCTGCTTTTTGGCGTGGCCTTCATTGAACTGCGCGAACTGAATGTTGTCAACCTCATCATTATCCTGGTCGAAACACTGGTGTTTAAAGCTTTTCTGGTTCCCTATTTTTTAAAAAGGACCATCAGGCAGAATAATATCAAACGCGAGGTGGAACCTTTCATTTCGGGTGTTACATCATTGCTTATTGTTTCGGTGCTGATTGTGCTGAGTTTTATGCTGACCTTTACTTTGCAGCAGGATTTTTACAATGTCATTTATTTTACGGTAGCTTTTTCTGCCATTCTTACAGGTCTCTTCCTGATGGTCAGCCGCAAAAAAATTATCACCCACGTGATTGGTTACGTCATTTTGGAAAACGGCATTGTGCTGCTGGCTTTTTCGGTTGGAAACGATATGCCAATGATAATCAATGCAGGAATACTGCTTGATATCTTGGTCAGCGTGTTGTTGTTTGGCTTTTTTATGAGCCGGATTCGGCATATTTCCAAAGAATTTGAAATTTCTTCACTAAGTAAACTGAAAGACTGATGGTGCTGGCATATTTTATATCGGTTATTGTACTTGCGCTGATTTTGGCTTTTGCGAAAAACAGGGTTGTGCAGTTGCTGGTCATGGTAGTATTTTCTTTGACTCAAACTGCCTTTACTGCCTTTGTTATCTTTTTCAGAGAAGTCGGTTTTAGCGGGTATTTTGCAGCAGACTCCCTGTGCCTTATTTTTCTTTCATTGCTAACGGTAGTGACTGTTACCACAGTTATCCAGAGTTTTGTCTATCTGCGTAAACGTAACGATACATTGGCGCATCGGTCTTATTACCTGGCCTCGCTGGTGATTTTTGTTGCCAGCATGACAGGGGTGTTTCTTTCGGATCATATTGGCCTGATGTGGGTTTTTGCCGAAGCCACCACGCTGTCCATAGCTTTGCTCATATACCACGAACGCACACCTGAGGCAATTGAAGCAACCTGGAAATACATTTTTATTTCCACACTCGGACTTTCTTTTTCTTTTATTGGTATTTTGTTGCTCGATCTCAGCCTTGGCAAAACGGTTGCCGAGGTATTTACTTTTACAGGGTTGCCGCAGGTATTAGCCGCAGTGCCCCATAAAATAATGCTGCAACTGGCGTTCATATTGATTGT
>DAONFU010000093.1:0-2967 GCA_035403765.1 Bacteroidales bacterium | reverse complement strand
AAAAATTTCAAACGCCTGATAGCCTATTCGAGTATCGAAAACATGGGCCTTGTGGCCATAGCCATCGCCGCCGGAGGTATTGCCTGGACTGCGGCTATCCTGCACCTGGTAATACATACCTTCGTAAAATCAGGGATATTCTACCAGATGGCTCAAATCATTCGGGTATTTAAAACCAAAAAGGTGTACCTCATGGGCCGTTACCTTTCTATTAATCCGTTGGGCGGCATAGTGATGATCCTGGCCTTTATCATCCTGTCCGGTATTCCGCCTTCAGGATTGTTTTTTACCGAGTTTATGATTTTCTCATCCCTGTTTTCGGGCGGTTATGCCTTTGTGGCCGTGCCGGTTATGCTGCTGCTGTGTTTTATCATTTATACATTAGCCAAATATTTTTTCAAAACCCTCTTCGGACCGCTGGATCCGGAAACCTTAGCACAGTCAGAAAAAATAAGTAAATGGGAGAGTGTCCCGCAATTGATTTTATTGCTGCTCACGTTGGCCATAAGCATTTATCCGCCAGCCTACTTGCTCGGATTGATTGGTGATTCTATTGCTCATTTGCCGAAATAACCATAATAACGAAAACTGAAAAGAACAAAATTTATAAAATGAGTTTCATAGAAATAGAAAATAATACGGCCATTCCGATGCAGCAGATTCCGGTGCTGGACTACGCTGGTTTCTATGAAGAGGTAGGGCAACAGCTGCATAACGAATACTGCCATTGTGTGAATTATTATGCGTTGCCGGAACAGCAGGGGTTGAGGCTGATATGCTGCATTGCCAACGACCAGACACATAGCATTGGGGTGGCATCAAGTATTATCAGCCCGACTGATCAGCCCATGATAAAATCGCTTACTCAGGTACATACAGGTATGCATATTTTCGAGCGGGAGATACATGAACACTATGGCGTTACTTTTGAAGGTCATCCCTGGCTTAAGCCGGTGCGCTTTCCGTTCGATAGGGTAGATGATGTTTCCAAAATGGCTGATTATCCTTTTTATGGCATCAGCAGCCATGAACTGCATGAGGTTGGCGTGGGCCCTATCCATGCAGGGATTATTGAACCCGGGCATTTTCGCTTTATTTGCCACGGCGAAAAAGTGCTGCACCTTGAGATACATCATGGATATCAGCACCGGGGAATAGAAAAACTCATGCCCGAAAAACAAAATTTTTTGTCAGCCTCCGTACTTGCCGAAAGCATCGCCGGAGATACAGTGGTGGGACACAATACCGCCTGCTGTCAGGCTCTGGAAGCATTGGGAGGCATACCGGTTACGCACAACTTGCAGATAGCCCGTACCGTGGCTGCCGAGTTGGAACGTATAGCTATGCATACGGCAGATTTGTCAGCCTTGTGCACCGATGTGGCCTTCCAACTGGGGAGCGCAGTTCTGCAAGGATTACGCACCATTATTATCAATACTTTTATGGCCTGGTGCGGAAATCGTTTTGCACGAAAACTGATACGGGTAGGGTATGAGCCATATCCTGTTAATAAAGATATCGTGACAGTTATTTTGCAGAATCTGGATAGTTATGAAAAACGATATGTCGAGGTGGCAGACAAGATGTTTGATATGCCAAGTGTCCTCGCACGTTTTGAACAGACCGGCATCGTCAGCGCAGCACAAACCCGGTTAATAGGTGCCGTAGGGATGGCGGCCCGCACCGCAGGCATCGCAAGAGACATACGACAGTCGCATCCATATTCTTTTTACAAAAACATGAATCATAAGCCTGTACTGCTCCATAGCTGCGACGTGAAAGCACGTGCAAAAATCCGCGACCTGGAAATAAGACAGTCACTGAAATATATCAGGGAAATGTTGGCGCAATATAGTACAAGCGATTCCTGTAATCAGGCTCCCGCCTATAAGCTTCAGCCCGGCAGCTTCGCAATAGCGCTCACCGAAGGATGGCGTGGGGAGATATGTCATTGTGCTGTTACGGATCATAGCGGGAAACTGGTACATTATAAAATAAAAGATGCCTCCTTGCACAATTGGATGGCCTTGGCGCTGGCTGTAAGAAACAACGAGATTTCGGATTTTCCTGTTTGTAATAAAAGCTTTAACCTGTCCTATTGTGGTTACGATTTGTAAACTCCGCACTTATGTTAAGAACTATAAAAATTGTAAAACACCAGGGGCGACAGTATATTAAAAACCTTCAGCAGGTATGCTTGCCGTCATTACATAACGGGCTGCCGGTTGTTTCCTCCAGTCCCTGTCCGGATACCTGTAACGCTTGTGTGGAATTATGCCCTGCAGAGGCTATATCCAAAAATCCGCTGACCCTTAACCTTGGACAATGTGTCTTTTGTGGCGAATGTGTAAGTTGTAAAGAAGACATAATCAGGTTTTCTAACAACTTCCGTATCGCCACCAATAATAGTTCGCGCCTGACTGTTACATCCAATACGGACCATATTATATTTGATCCGGAATTAGTTCGCAAAGAAATCACCAAGGTATTCGGCAGGTCTTTAAAACTGCGTCTGGTTTCCGATGGCAGTTGTAACGGTTGCGAACTTGAACTGAATGCATCCGACAATGTGAATTTTGATGTCAGCCGTTATGGTATTGAGTTTGTGGCTTCGCCGCGTCATGCCGATGGCATTGTGGTAACGGGGCCATTGGTTGAAAATAGTGCAAAGGCGCTCGAACTTACCTGGGAGGCCGTACCTGATCCCAAAATACTTGTTGCCGTGGGAACCTGCGCTATCAGCGGAGGAGTGTTTAAAAACAGTAAAGCGCTGAACCGTGGCTTTTTTGAAAAAAATACCCCCGACCTTTACATCCCAGGTTGTCCGCCCCATCCGCTAACTATCATCGACGGTCTTTTGAAACTTACCGGAAGAATTACAGCCGATTAATCCCAAATTGAAATATCAGGTAGCCATTAGGCCGTATGATATTTTTTCTATCGGCCTGTCTGCCGGCGAGGCAGGCA
>DAONFU010000092.1:0-8421 GCA_035403765.1 Bacteroidales bacterium | reverse complement strand
TATTCGACAGAGGCGGATACTTATATCATGGTAGAGTAAAATCATTAGCTGATTCAGCAAGAGAAGCTGGTTTAAAATTTTAATAATATATGTCAAACGCAAATATCAAAAGAGTTAAGTCAAGCGAGATCGAATTCAAAGACAGGTTAGTCAGTATTCAAAGAGTAACCAAGGTTACCAAAGGAGGAAGAACCTTTAGTTTTTCAGCCATTGTGGTAGTCGGGAACGAAAACGGTGTTGTGGGTTATGGCCTCGGTAAAGCAAAAGAAGTTACTGCAGCCATCGCAAAAGGTATTGATGATGCCAAGAAAAACCTGGTTAAAGTCCCGGTATTTAACGGCACAGTTCCTCATGAACAATACGGGAAATACAGCGGCGCTTATGTTTTTCTGAAACCAGCTTCCCCTGGTACGGGAGTTATCGCCGGTGGCGCTATGCGTGCCGTTTTGGAAAGTGTCGGCGTAAGAAACGTGCTGGCAAAATCCAAAGGCTCGTCTAACCCTCACAGCGTAGTTAAAGCTACCATGGACGCCCTTATTAATATGAAGGATCCATATACGGTTGCACAGTTAAGAGGCATTTCATTGAGCCAGGTTTTTAATGGTTAACAGCTTAATAAAAAAATAAAATAATGAAAAAGATTAGGGTAACACAGGTAAAAAGCGGAATAGACAGAATGGCTATCCAGAAAAGGACACTGCTGGCTTTAGGCATAAAAAAAATGCACCAGTCTGTTGAGTTGGAAGCAACTCCCCAGGTGGAAGGTATGGTCAGGGCCGTCAGACATTTAGTAACAAGAGAAGAAATTTAATTAAAAATATTATAATTTATACAACATGGATTTAAGTAATCTGAAACCGGCAAAAGGCTCGATTAAAACCTCTAAACGTATCGGCAGAGGCCAGGGCTCAGGAAAAGGCGGGACTTCCACCAAAGGAAATAAAGGCGCACAAGCAAGATCCGGTTATTCAAGAAAACCAGCTTTTGAAGGCGGTCAGATGCCGTTGATCAGGAGAATACCGAAATTCGGATTCACGAATATCAACAGGGTGGAATACAGCGGAATAAATGTAGATACCCTCCAGAAACTTGCTGAAGAAAAAAATCTTACAGCAATTGATATTAAAACGCTGATTGATAATGGACTGGCATCAAAAAATGATCGTATAAAAATATTGGGAAGAGGTGAGCTAAAACTGAAACTTGATGTTACGGCCCATGCCTTCTCGGCTACAGCCATAAAAATAATTGAAGCTCAAGGTGGAACAGCAACAAAAATTTAAGAATGAAACGACTGATAGAAACCATAAAAAATATATACAGGATAGAAGATCTTCGTAAAAGGATCATCTTTACCCTGGGTATAATAGTAATATATCGTCTTGGCTCTTTCGTTGTTTTGCCCGGTATCGACCCCAACATGCTCGATGCTTTGCAAAAACAATCAAATGACGGTTTGCTCGGGCTGCTTAATATGTTCTCAGGCGGGGCATTCGCCAATGCTTCAATTTTTGCACTTGGGATCATGCCTTATATTTCTGCATCTATCGTTGTTCAGTTGTTGGGTATGGCTATTCCTTATTTCCAGAAACTTCAGAAAGAAGGTGAATCCGGAAGGAAAAAGATCAACCAGATTACCCGTTTTTTGACTGTTTTGATTACTGCAGCACAAGCTCCTGCCTATATTGGAAACATTACCAGTCAGTTACCGAGTGAAGCTATTTATCCGTTCATGCCCGAAACATCACCCACGGCGTTTTTCTGGGTATCATCCGTGGTGATTTTAGTTGCAGGTACCATGTTTGTAATGTGGCTTGGTGAACGTATTACCGACAAAGGAATCGGCAACGGTATTTCTCTGATCATTATGATTGGAATCATTGCCCGCTTACCATTCGCCCTGGTTGGTGAATTTGTTTCACGCGTTGAAGAACAGGGTGGAGGGCTGATTATCTTTGTTGTCGAATTAGTTGTCCTGGTGCTGGTAATTTTAACCTGTATCCTGCTGGTTCAGGGAACAAGGAGAATACCTGTACAATACGCAAAACGTATAGTCGGCAACAAACAATATGGCGGTGTCCGTCAGTATATTCCATTGAAAGTAAATGCTGCAGGTGTAATGCCCATCATTTTTGCACAGGCCATCATGTTTATACCTCTTACGCTAGCCGGTTTTGCCAATATTGAAGCATTATCAGGATTTGCCAGGACATTTTCAGATTTTAACGGTTTCTGGTACAATTTCACGTTTGCCATATTTATTATTGCGTTCACTTATTTTTATACTGCTATTACGATTAATCCAAATCAGATGGCAGAAGATATGAAGAAAAACGGAGGTTTTATTCCCGGTATTAAACCCGGTAAGAAAACAGCCGAATTTATTGATAATGTAATGTCCAAAATAACCTTGCCCGGATCTATTTTTCTCGCTTTTGTAGCTATCATGCCTGCATTGGTGAGGCTAATGGGAGTTAACACGCAGTTTGCACAGTTTTTCGGTGGTACTTCACTGTTAATTTTGGTTGGTGTTGTTTTGGATACCTTACAACAGATTGAAAGTTATTTGTTAATGCGCCATTATGACGGGTTGACAAAGTCGGGAAGGATAAAAGGCCGCTCTGCCGCTGGGTATGGGCAAGCCTCCATGTAAAAACCTTGACGGATGATATATTTAAAGTCCGAAGAGGAGATAGAGTTAATAAGAAACAGTTCTTTGCTTGTTGGTAAAACTTTAGCTGAAGTAGCCACCTATTTAAAGCCAGGCATTCAGACAATGGTTCTTGATAAAATTGCCGAAGAATACATTAGAGATAATCAGGGAATACCGGGTTTTAAAAATTATAATGGTTATCCCGCCACTCTTTGTATTTCGGTAAACGATCAGATCGTACACGGAATCCCAGGAAAGAAAGAGATTAAAGACGGAGACATTGTATCAATCGACTGTGGCGCGATATTGAATAAGTTCAATGGAGATTCTGCTTATACTTTTGCTGTCGGTGATGTGAAACCTGAAATAATGGAATTGTTGAAAAGAACAAAAGAATCATTGGACAAAGGGATCGAAATGGCAGTTGCAGGAAACAGGATCGGGGATATTGGTTATGCCGTTCAGCGTTATGTGGAAGGATTTGGTTATTCTGTTGTTCGCGAACTTGTGGGTCATGGGCTTGGAAAGCACCTTCATGAAGAACCCCAGGTTCCCAATTATGGAAGACGCGGTTCCGGCCACAAACTTACCGAAGGGATGGTGATCTGTATTGAGCCTATGATCAACCTGGGAAAGAAAGAGATCATTCAGGAACGTGACGGCTGGACCATCAGAACAAAAGACGGGCAACCTTCGGCACATTATGAACATGTGGTGTCGGTCCTGAGAAATCAAAGCGAAGTATTATCAACATTTGCGTTTATTGAAAATATTAAAAACGATAATTTAAAAACAATAAATTAAAATATAAAGCTAACAATGTCAAAACAGAGTTCAATTCAGCAAGACGGAACAGTCCTTGAATCGCTTGGAAACGCGATGTTTCGGGTTGAGTTGGAGAATGGCCACGTGATCATCGCTCATATTTCCGGTAAAATGCGGATGCATTATATCAAGATTTTGCCCGGTGATAAAGTGAGGGTGGAAATTTCACCCTACGATTTGACAAAAGGAAGAATAACATTCAGATATAAATAGTAAAACGATGAAAGTACGTGTATCAATCAGAAAAAGAACCCCCGATTGCAAAATCATAAGAAGGAACGGGGTGGTCTATGTAATTAACAAGAAAAACCCAAAGTATAAACAAAGACAGGGTTAATATTTGTAAATAATTATAATAAAATAATATATGGCTAGAATTGCTGGTATTGATTTACCAAAAAACAAAAGAGGCGTTATCGGGTTGACGTACATCTACGGTATCGGAAGAAGTACAGCACAGAAGATATTGATGGAAGCCGGGATTGATCCAAATAAAAAGGTTTCCGACTGGGATGATTCCGATCAGACCAAAATCCGTAACATCATTACTGAAAAAGTAAAAGTGGAAGGAACCTTGCGTTCTGAAGTTCAAATGAACATCAAACGCCTTATGGATATAGGTTCTTACAGAGGCATCAGGCATCGTGCCGGATTACCAACCCGTGGACAGAGTACAAAAAACAATGCCCGTACACGTAAAGGGAAAAGAAAAACCGTTGCTAATAAGAAAAAGGCAACTAAAGGATAATAATTAGTGTTTTTAAACAACAGAAAACCAATAATAAATTAGTTATGGCAAAAACAGCTGCTAAATCAGCAAAGAAAAGAATTGTAAAAGTTGACCCTATCGGTAGAGCTTATGTCTTTGCTTCGTTCAATAACATTATTATTTCCCTTACCAACGCCAACGGCCAGGTGATATCATGGTCCTCGGCTGGTAAAATGGGATTTAAGGGTTCCAAAAAAAACACCCCCTATGCAGGCCAAATGGCAGCAAGCGATTGCGGTAAACAGGCTTTTGACTACGGTCTCCGCAAAGTAAAAGTGTATGTAAAAGGCCCTGGCGCCGGCAGAGAATCCTCAATCCGGTCAATCAGCGCCGCCGGCATAGAAGTTACCGAAATAATTGACGTTACGCCACTGCCGCACAACGGCTGCCGCCCGCCAAAAAGAAGAAGAGTTTAATTTTATTTAATATATTTCAGATATGGCAAGATACATTGGTCCGAAAACAAGGATTGCAAGAAAATTTAAAGACCCCATTTATGGCCCCGATAGGTCCTACGAAAAAAAGAACTATCCTCCGGGACAACATGGACAGGCGAAAAAACGCAAAAAACAATCAGAATACGGCATACAGCTGCAGGAAAAACAAAAAGCCAAATACACCTACGGCATTCTGGAAAAACAATTTAAAAATACCTTCGAAAAAGCTTCCCGCAAAAAAGGTATTACCGGTCAAATATTGCTACAACTCATCGAAGCACGCCTCGATAACGTGGTATATCGCCTGGGTATCGCTCCCACTCGTAACGGGGCCCGCCAATTGGTGTCGCACGGTCATATCGAAGTTAACGGAAAAGTTAACAATATTCCCTCGTTTAGCCTGAAACCCAACGACATTATTAATGTCAGGGAAAAATCAAAATCACTCGAAGTAATTGTTGATGCCCTGGCACGTAATGCAAACCATTATAACTGGATGGAATGGGATCAGGAAAAAATGGTCGGCAAATTCATGAGCTATCCCGAACGTGACCAAATACCTGAAAATATCAACGAACAATTGATTGTTGAGTTGTATTCTAAATAAAAATTATTAAATCAGATAACAAAATGGCAATATTAGCTTTTCAAAAACCGGATAAAGTTATCATGTTAGAATCGGATGATTATTTCGGAAAATTCGAATTTCGTCCGCTCGAACCAGGATACGGCACTACTATTGGCAATTCTTTACGAAGAATTCTCCTTTCGTCTCTCGAAGGATTTGCTATTACCAACATAAAAATTGAAGGCGTCGATCAGGAGTTTGCATCCATCAAAGGTGTGTTGGAAGATGTCCCCGAAATTATCCTAAACCTCAAAAAGATTTGTTTTAAAAGACAAATTGATTCGCTCACCAACGAAAAAGTTACCGTTACCCTTAGCGGTAAAGAGGTTTTTAAAGCAGGCGAAATCAACTCGTTTCTTTCAGGATTCCAGGTTTTAAACACCGAAGAAGTAATCTGCCACATGGAACCCAACGTGAAGCTGATAATGGAAATCACCATCGACAAAGGAAGAGGATATGTGCCTGCCGAAGAAAATAAATTACCCAATGCAGCCATAGGTACCATAGCTATCGATTCTATTTACACCCCGATCAGAAACGTAAAATATGTGGTGGAAAATTACCGCGTGGAACAAAAAACTGACTACGAAAAGCTGGTTTTCGAAATTACTACCAACGGCTCCATTCAACCAAAAGAGGCCTTAAAAGAAGCCGCTAAAATTCTTATCCACCATTTCATGCTGTTCTCCGACGAAAAAATAACCATCGACACAGAAGAAAAAGCCGTGGTGGAAGAATTTGATGAAACTTCGTTGCATATGAGGCAATTACTCAAAACCAAGCTGGTGGACCTTGACCTCTCCGTTCGCGCCTTGAATTGCCTCAAAGCTGCCGACGTGGAAACTTTGGGAGATCTGGTTTCTTTCAACAAAAACGACTTGCTAAAATTCAGAAACTTTGGTAAAAAATCACTTACCGAATTAGAAGAACTGGTAAAAGCCAAAAATTTACAGTTCGGGATGAATATTGCCAAATATAAATTAGATAAGGATTAACAGAGATGAGACACAACAGAACAATCAACCATTTAGGAAGAACTGCCACACATCGGAGTGCGATGCTGGCCAATATGGCTTCTTCGCTTATTATTCATAAACGCATAGCGACCACCTTGGCAAAGGCTAAGGCTCTGAGAAGCTATGTCGAGCCGTTGCTCACAAAATCAAAGACGGATTCGGTACATTCCAGAAGAACAGTGTTCAGCTACCTTGGAAATAAAGATGCTGCAAAAGAACTTTTCAGGGAAGTATCCCAGAAAATTGCTGATCGTCCGGGCGGATACACCCGTATCCTGAAAACCGGTACAAGGTTAGGCGACCAGGCTGAAATGTGTATCATTGAGCTCGTGGATTATAACGAAGTGATGACCGGCGAAAAAGAAGCAAAAGCTGCTAAAAAAGGCAGAAGCCGCAGAGGTTCAGGTAAAAAAACCGAAACCAAAGAAGAAAAAACAACGGCACAAGCTCCCAAAGCCTCAAAAGAAGAAGTAGTTGAAGAAACTCCTGAAGTGACCGATGAGGTAAAAGAGGAAGAAAATGCAAAGGAAGAAACCGAAGGCGCTGAAGAAAAAGAATAGTAATTAACAGCAAATTTAAAAGGATAAGGTGAAGGTTTGCTTTATCCTTTTTTATTTTTAAACCAATAATTATGAGCAGAATATCAGGAATTTATGCACGCCAGATCCTCGATTCAAGAGGAAACCCTACCATCGAAGTAGATGTAATGACCGATGCCGGTGTTATCGGGACAGCAGCAATCCCCTCAGGCGCTTCAACAGGCAGCCACGAGGCTATGGAGTTGCGTGATGGTGACAAAGCCGTATATGGCGGTAAAGGCGTTTTAAAAGCCGTACAAAACGTCAATAAGGTTTTGGCAGAAGAGCTAAAAGGAATGTTTGTAAGCGAGCAGGCGGCCATTGATAAAGCTATGATCGACATTGACGGGACCGATAATAAATCAAACATGGGCGCCAACGCAATTTTAGGCGTTTCTCTGGCCTGTGCCAAAGCTGCTGCTCAAATTACAGGGCAGCCGTTATTCCGTTATATCGGCGGCGTAAATGCCCACACCCTGCCCATTCCGATGATGAATATTCTGAATGGCGGCTCACATGCTGATAATAGTGTTGATTTTCAGGAATTTATGATCATGCCGGTCGGTGCCGAGACTTTTACCGATGCCATCCGGATGGGCTCCGAAATCTTTCATAAACTGAAGGAAGTTCTGAAAAAAGCAAATTACTCTACCAATGTTGGTGATGAAGGCGGTTTTGCTCCCAACCTGAAATCAAATGAAGAAGCCTTACAGGTGATCACAAAAGCTATAGAGCTTGCCAATTACAAACCCGGCCAGGATGTTTTTATCGCCCTCGACCCGGCCTCTTCTGAATATTATAACACTAAAGAAAAAGTGTACCACCTGAAAAAATCCAGCGGAGAAAAACTGACCTCTGCACAAATGGTGGATTTCTGGAACGACTGGTGTAAACGTTACCCGATTATTTCGATAGAAGATGGTATGGCAGAAGACGACTGGAAAGGATGGGAACTGATGACCAAAACACTCGGCGATAAGGTCCAGCTGGTAGGTGACGACCTTTTTGTTACCAATACCGAACGCCTTCAGATGGGCATTGATAAAAATTGTGCAAACTCGATTCTGATAAAAGTAAACCAGATTGGAACATTGACGGAAACCATCAACGCTGTGAACCTGGCTTACCTTCACGGATATACAGCCGTTATCAGCCATCGCTCGGGCGAAACTGAAGACACTACCATTGCCGATCTTGCGGTAGCCTTGAACACCGGCCAGATAAAAACAGGATCGGCCTGCCGTACCGATCGTATCTGCAAGTATAACCAGTTGCTGCGCATCGAAGAATTGCTTTACGGCTCTGGAAAATACCTGGGTAAAGATTTTAAGTATTATAAGAAGAAAAAATAATTAGGATCTTACTGATAAAATAAATAGTAAGAAAGTCCCCGGAAACGGGGATTTTTTTTTGTTTTTTTGAAATGCAAGACTGTCCCTCAATTATATGTAATTAATATTTAAGGCTCTATTCTAAGATAAGTATGAAATATGTTATCTTTGCCAGAAATAATAG
>DAONFU010000091.1:0-8529 GCA_035403765.1 Bacteroidales bacterium | reverse complement strand
ATGACAGACTATTGCTGGACACCAAGCCGCTACCTTAATGTTTTTACCGTGAATTTTATTTATCCCGAAGGTATGTCTCTCCCCGACGGCGCTTTTATCGGGGGGATGTCTCCTTTTCCTCCCAGCAACACCCTGTCGTCGGCACTTACCGGCGGCGACACCCTGGCTGATGGCGTGCTGATACGGCACGACTGCATCGGCAGCATAGGTACCGCAACAGCTATGGGCGGCATGCCTATCAATGCCCTCAACAGGACATTCACTCACGAAAGTGGTCATTATTTTAATTTATACCATACTTTTCAATCGCTTCTCGCCGTATTAGGTATTGATGGATGCCTTGATATGTTGGGAAGTGGCGATGAGGTGGCCGACACACCCCCCGTTTCAAGCGGCACGCAAAACACCGGCTTATCCTGTTATGAACCGGGTACGATAAATTCATGTACCACCGACAGCCCCGATCTGCCGGATATGATAGAAAATTATATGGACTACCAGTGGGGTTATTGTGCCAATATGTTTTCATTAGGGCAATATGCCAGAATGGATGCCACCCTGGTAGGCGATAGGCTGAAATTATGGTCGAAAGAAAACCTTAACTATACCGGCGTATTGGATACCACACCGGTGCTATGTGCTCCGATAGCCGAGTTTTTCGCTGCTTCTAATCTGGTATGCGCAGGTGGTAATATTCAATTTACTGACTATTCTTATTCGGGAGCAGCACAAAACTGGCAGTGGACCTTTGAAGGCGGAACACCTGCCACATCTACCGACCAGAACCCCTTGGTTGTGTATAACACCCCTGGCATTTATTTTGTAAAACTCACTGTTAGCAATGGCAGCGGTGCCGATTCAATCATTAAACAGGACATGATTACCGTAAAACCGGCGGTGGCTGCTTTGTCGGCTCCTTTTGTCGAAGACTTTGAAACCGCCGTGCTTAACAATGGCTGGATAGTGAAAAATGATGTGGGCAGTCAATGGGAAATCAGCGACACGGCCTTCTTTTCTTCATCCAAAGCATTACGCCTGAAGAATTTTTCAGGAAACACCGCGGGAAGTTTTGACGAGATTATCACCCCCTCTTATGACTTGACCTCGCTTCCCACGGGCGGAACACCTTTTGTCCGGTTTAAACTGGCTTATGCCGGCAAAATCAGTAGTTCGGATACTGTGTATGATGCGCTGAAAATGTATGTTTCAAAAGATTGTGGCGAAACATGGTCGGAAAAATACACCGAAAGCGGCGCCACTTTAGGCAGCGCTACAGCTACATCAGCTAGTTTTGCGCCGGCAACCACAGCCGACTGGAAAGAGATTTCAAGGCCCTTGCCGGGATTTCTCTCAGCAAACAATGTGATGTTTAAATTTGTTTTTCATTCCAACGGGGGCAACAATGTTTACATCGACGATATCAATGTTACAACCCAGATTTCCGGTTGCGAAGAAATCCTGATGGAAAACCTGAACTTTAGCGTGCAGCCCAACCCTGTTGCGGAGGTTTCACAGATAACATTTGCACTGACCAATGCTGCACAGGTCAATATCAGCGTTTATGATATCCTGGGCAAGGAAGTAAAAAATCTGGTCAGCCAGAAACTTCCTCAGGGCAGCCATGCGTTCGACCTCTCCAAATCGGCCCTTGGCGGGAGTGGCATTTATATTGTGAAAGCGTCTTTTGAAGGAAACCAACTAGTAAAAAAGATAGTGGTTGAATAGACGCTGATGGGATTGAGTAGACCCTAAAGAAGGCTGTCTCCTAACAGAGGCAGCCTTTTTTTATCTTTTGGTCAGCCAATCCGTAGGATTGCAGATTGCCTTGCCTTGCCACACCTCAAAATGCAGTTCGGTTTTTCCTTCTTCAGAGTTGGTGTAGATGGTGCCGAGGCTTTGTTTGGTGGCAACCGATTGGTTTTTGCTTACTGAAACCGAACCCAGGTTGGAATACACCGTAAAAAACTCACCATGCCTTATAATAACGGCCATATTGTTGTTGGTAATAGTTACGATGCTTGAAACCGTTCCGCCCAACACCGCACGGGCCGGAGCGCCGGCAGTGGTTCCGATGTCGATGCCGTTGTTTTTTATTTTTATGCCATCGAGGACAGGGTGGGGGTGTTCGCCAAAATAACTGGTAATGGCACCGCGCTCTACGGGCCAGGGCAGTCTTCCTTTGTTGCTCAAAAAATTATCCGAAACAATTTTTTCTTCGGGTGTTAATACGTTTTTTACCGTGGTGGTTTTGGTTACCGTTTTGTTTGTTTTGCTGGCCGATTTGTTAATCTCGGCGGCAATGGCCGCTTCAATTTTTTTCTTTAACGCCAGGGCTTCATTTTCCTTTTTCTTTAGGTTATTCTTTAGTTCGGATTCTTTTTGTTTTAATTTTTTCAGGTCGCTGTCTTTCTTTGCTTTTTCGGCGTTAAGCTTTTGTTTTTCTGCTTCGCTGGCTTTCAGCAGGTCTTCCTTGCTTAATTTTTGTTGCACGAGTTCTTTGTTTTTCTGTGCGATAAATTCTTTGGTTTGCTGTATCAGCGCTATCTGCCGGCGCAGGTATTCATTATATTGCTGAAAATATTTTATCCGCCGGAAGGCCTGATTAAAATCGTTGGCGGCAAAAATCAGCGTGAGACGGTCGTTGGCATTTCTGTTTTTGTAAGCATTAAAAATCAATTCGGCGTATTCGTCTTTCATGGCGCTTAATTGTTCGTTCGAACGTTGTATCTCCATGTTGTTTTGCGAGATTTTTTGATCCAGGCTGCCGATTTCATCGTTTATTCCGCCAATCAACTCCTCGCGTTTGGAAATCTGATTTTTTAAAAGAACCACCTGATTCAGCGAAATGTCTTTATTCTTTTTGGTTTCGTTAAGTAATTTTTTATAATAATCTATTTCTTCCTCGATTTTTTTCTTTTTATCTAGCAGCTTTTCTTTGGATTGCTGATTTTGTGCAAAAGGGAAATATGCCATCCCCATCATGGTGATGATAAGGCCTGCTAAAAGCCATTTTGTGATTTTTTTCCCCTTATCCATATCGTTTTAACAAAAGTGTAAAAATAATTATTTTTCAAAACACCATATTTTTAGTTTCAAAAAACTACAAACAGTGCATTGTTTATAAGAACACAACAGGTGTGGGTTTTTGCCGTTTATATATTGTATTAATTAGTACTTTTGCAACAAAGAAACGCATTAGTATTGCAATACAAACGATAGTTTATGAAAATAATTATCCCCATGGCCGGCATGGGCAAACGCATGCGGCCGCATACGCTCACCATCCCCAAGCCCCTGATACCGGTTGCCGGAAAACCCATTGTGCAACACCTTGCCGAAAGCCTTATCAGCTCTTGTTCCCAGCCTGTCGAAGAAATTTCGTTTATTGTGGGCAATTTTGGCGAAGAAACAGAAAAAAAACTTTTGGATATCAGCAAAGACCTGGGTGTGAAGGGAAGGATATGTTATCAAAAAGAAGCTCTCGGGACGGCCCACGCGGTTTTATGTGCCGCAGAATCGCTGGACGGCCCCGTTATTATTGCCTTTGCCGACACCTTGTTTAAGGCGGGCTTTAGCATCGATTCGGGCATGGACAGTATTATCTGGGTGCAAAAAGTTGAAAACCCTTCGGAATTTGGCGTGGTTACTACCGCAGAAGATAATACAATCACCGGATTTGTTGAAAAGCCGAAAGAGTTTGTTTCCGACCTGGCAATTATTGGTATCTATTATTTCAGAGATGGCAAAAACCTTCGCAACGAATTGCAATATCTGATTGATAACAAGGTGGTAAAATCGGGTGAGTATCAGTTGACCGACGCCCTGAAGAACATGCTGGGCAAGGGCCTGGGTTTTTATGCGGGACATGTTGACGAATGGCTCGACTGCGGCAACAAAGACGCCACTGTACACACCAACCAACGAGTGCTGGAAATGCTAAAGGAAACAGAACTGATAGCCCCTTCGGCAGTCATAACCAATTCGGTGATAAAAAAACCCTGTTTTATCGGCGACAATGTCGTAATCAGCGATGCTGTTATCGGGCCTCATGTGTCTGTGGGAAAAAACACGCGTATTCAAAATTCCATAATTACCAACAGCATAATTCAGGAAAATTCAACTATTACCGAAGCCAACCTCGATAATTCCATGATTGGCAGCTTTGTGGACTTCAAAGGCAAATTGTATGAATTGAGCATAGGGGATTATACCACTATGTGTTAAAATATGCAGATGAAAATTAGTCGAAAAAAAATATTCTTTGCCTGTGTTTGCCTGTTGCTATTGATGTGTTATGCCTGCCGGACAACCCAGCCCACATCCAAGCCTGTGGCTGCCGACAATGGCAAGAAACTCACCCAACAACAATTGATTCAGAATACTGCTTTGTTTCTGGAAGGCCTGAGAGAAAAATACCTTAACAACAACGATAAGGCCATGGGGCTTTTTGCTCAATGTGTTAAGCAGAACCCGGCCAACGACGGTGCTTTGTACGAGATGGGATTTTTGTTGTTTGAGCAAAACAACTATGACGATGCGCTGGTGCTCATCAAAGACGCCTGCGGGCGAAAACCTGATAACGTTTGGTATTCTTTGCTGCTGGCTCAAATTTATTCCGCCAAAAAAGATTTTAATAACGCGGAAAAAGTGTATAAAACACTAACCGACAAAAACCCCGGGAAACCTGAACTTTTTTATGAATGGGCCGATGTATGCATCCTTCATGAAAATTATGCCAATGCCATAAAAGTATATGATTTGCTTGAAAGCCGCATCGGGCGGCAGCCCGAAACTACGCTGCAAAAAGAAAAATTGTATTTGCAGCTGGGCAAAAGCGACAAGGCTATTGAAGAGGCCCGGGCCATTATTCGGCTTTTTCCGGGAGAAACGCAGTATTATGAAGACCTGGCAGACCTGTATCTGGCTACCGAACAGCCGTTAAAGGCCTTTGAACAATACCAGAAAATGCTCGCCATAAATCCGTCCAACCCCCAGGTACACCTTGCCCTTGCTGATTATTACCGTGCGCAGAACAATACTGAAAAGGCTGTTGATGAATTAAAAACGGCCTTTGCAAACAGGGAACTCGAAATTGATTCCAAGGTAAAAATATTGTTGACACTGATGAATAATCCTCTGCAAAACAAGGAGTATTTTACTGCCCTGCCCGAACTGGGCAAAATTATTACGGAAGCTTCGCCCGAGGAGGCCAAGGCCTTTTCGGTTTACGGTGATATTTTAAATCAGCAAAAAGATTTGGCAGGTGCCCGCAATGCATTCCGCAAGGTTACCGAACTTGATAACAGCAAATATGTGGTATGGCAACAATTACTGCAAATAGACAGGGCGCTCGAAGATTATGATGCCCTGGCCACCGACAGCAAAACCGCCATGGAACTTTTTCCCGAACAGCCCGAGCCTTATTTGTTTTATGGCCTGGCCAGGATGAAAGCCGGAGATTATGAAGAAGCAGCCAGGATTTTGAATACCGGTAAAAATTTTTCAATAGGTGATGATAAAATGCTTTTGAAGTTTTATTCAGCCCTGGCCGATTCCTATTATCAGATAAAAAAGTATGATTTGTGTTTTGAATCTTTTGAAAAATCGCTCAGCATCGACCCTAACAATACTTACGTGCTGAACAATTACAGTTACTACCTTGCCCTGCAAAACACCAACCTGGCAAGGGCCCGGCAGCTCTGTGAGCGCCTGCTAAGCCTCTATCCTGACGCGCCAATCTTTCAGGATACTTATGCCTGGGTGCTGTTTAAGCAAAAAAAGTTTGAAGAAGCCAAACAATGGAGCACAAAAGCCGTGGCGGGAAGTGGCGAAAAGAACGGCGGGATACTGGAACATCACGGCGATATTTTGTTTATGTTGAACGACGTGGAACAGGCCCTTGCCTATTGGAAAAAAGCAAAAGAAAACGGTGTGGCCAACGAAATGCTGGATAAGAAAATTGCAGAAAAAAAGCGCTATGAATAACAGGTGCTCCATGCTGTTGATTTGTTGTGCGGTGATGTGGCTGGCCTTTTCCTGCAGAACAAAACACGCGGCGCTTGTCCCGCAACCCGATAAATCAGTGGCAGGAGATTCTTCTGCCGCAATGAAAATCCAGCCGTTTCATTTTCATACACTCTCGCTGAAATTCAATGCGGAAGTGCAATCCGGTGATGAGAATAATAATTTTTCGGGAAATATTTTTGTGGTCAGAGACAGCGCCCTCTGGATTTCGGTACAGAAATTCGGGCTGGAGGTTGTCAGGGCTTTGATAACCAATGATTCGGTGCGAATGCTCGATCGGATTAACAAAAGCTATTTGGCAGGGGATTTTTCCCTTATTTCCGGTATTTTAAAAACCAGTATTGATTTTGATGGCCTGCAGTCGCTCATTACCGGTAATGATGTTATGTCGTATGAGGGTGTCGGCTATACCGAAACAAATACCGGCGATACGGTGGTTTATTTTTTCGCAAAACGTAAAAAGAAAACAGAGGATGCTCCCACTATATCGATAAGTCAGGAAATCCGGGTTACTCTGGCCGATAGCAAAATCTGTAAAAACACCATAAAAAATATTTCGCAAAATTCGGGATGGGCTGCGTTTTCCTATTCAGATTTTAAGAATTTTGACGGGCAAAAATTTCCCGGGAAAATTAACTTTCAGGTCAGCAACATCGGCACTCTCCAAGGGATTATTGAATTTACGCGCATCACACCCGAAAAAAAGGAATCCCTCCCCTTCATTGTTCCGGACACCTATGTAAAGAAAAATTAATGAAGCCCTTATTTGGTCAGTATTACTTTTTTTGTAACACTATGTTTTCCGGTGTTTAGTGTAATAAAATACAGTCCCCGTTCCAGGGATGAGAGATTAACAACAATCTGCTTGACTCCGGCATTATGGCTGTAAAGGTTGTCGGCCACCGAATTCCCCAGGATGTCATATACTTTCAGGCTGATTTCTGAAGCATCAAATGCATTGGTTTGAATGGTGATAAAATCTTGTGCCGGGTTTGGGAAGAGCATTATATTTTTGGATAGTTCCTGCTCCTCAACATCAGCAGTACTGTAAACGTAGATATAATTGGTTTTTGTTTCGGTATCGCTGCCGGCAGAGTTGGTTGAGGTGAGCGAAATGGTATAATAGCCGGGAACAGTGAACTTCACAATGGGGTTTAAGGACGTGGAAGAGGTTGAGCCCATATAGGAAAATCCTGTGGATGGCGATATAGACCAGGAATAGTCCATGGGGTTGTTGGTGGATGAATTGGTGAAAACCACCAACCCGTTAATGGCGAGGCTGGTTTTATTGGCTGTAAAACTGGCTTCCGGAGTTACTACATCGGTATTGGGTGCAATACCATAAACTATGTTCTGATAGTCGTCAAAATCATAGCTGGTGCCGCTTGGAGCAATGTTGTTCAGGTACACATAACCATTCGATGTGCCGCTCCAGCCCCAGTTGAAGTGAAAATAGCTGGAATAGCTTCCGGTACCCTGATAGCCATCGCAAACAAAAGCATGGCCGCCGCTTTGTGTGTCGCTGCCGCCATAAATTACCGGAAGGCCGGCATCGAGGTCGGTCTTTATCATTAAGGCCCAGTCGGTATCGCTGTAGGAGCTGCGCAGGGCATATTGGGCATCATAAATAAAGTATTTTATCAACGCACCGGTGGCATCAGTCAGCAGGGCTCCGGAACCCTGGTCGTCGTAACTCATGTTGACAGAAACTCCGCAATGAAACATCAGGGTGGCAAGGGCCGAATTGGCCGAATATACATTGTTGGGCATGGATGACCAGTTATAGGTAGTGTTTCCGAAATTAGCGCTTAAGGTTCCGTAGTTGTTTGGGAAGCTGTTGGAGGTAGAATGAACATAGCTGTGCGATCCGTAGCCGTGTGTTGGCCAGCTGTGTGTTTTCATAACCATAGCCATTGCATCGGCAACACAGCCAGCATATACATGGGAGCATGGGCCTCCCGGCGCCGACGGGCAGGCCGCATTAAAAAAACAATCCTGGCCCCAGTTGGCCGCCACCAGGGGCGACACCGCTTCAATATCTTTTGCCGGAGCCATGGAAATGGCAGCATATTTTTCCCACAATAATTCGATGGTATTGTTTTTTTGTATGTTTTGTTGACGGACGGCTGTGATTTGTTTTTTAAAACGTTCCAGCCAGTAAGAAAAATTTTCAGGCTGATTTCCGGACACATAATTCCCTTCAAAAGAATAAAACAATACGGGTATGGTGCGCTTTTCGGCCGACACTATTACAAAACCCCGGTCCTGTGAAACATTAAAGACATAATACATTGCCTTCGCTTCTTCCTGAATAGAAAGTTCGCTGGTAAAAGTTACGTCTTTATAGGCAACAGGTTTTTCCAGGGATGCCCTTTCACAATAGAGGTTTTTTGCAACCTGCCGGGCTGTTTCAATAGGGACAATTTGTCCGGATAATAATAAAGTGGTCAAAAAGAAGAACAGGGTAAAAAGGTAGTGTTTTTTCATCAGCGCTTTTTTTACAAA
>DAONFU010000090.1:0-8600 GCA_035403765.1 Bacteroidales bacterium | reverse complement strand
CACAAGCTATGGCAACAGGAAAAAAAATCGTAAAAGTTTTGTTATGGATACTCATTCCCCTCATCCTACTTGTTGGCGGAGTGGCGGCTTACTTTTATTTTGGCGATTCGGGCAAACGCAATGCCCTGTCGGTAATACCTGAAGACGCCATTTATATCATCGAAACTTCCGACCTTACCGAAGCCTGGAACACACTCAATGAGAGTAAGATGTGGAAACACCTCCAGGGTAGTCCCAAGTTTGCAAATATCAATGAGAGCGCCTTGTCGCTCGACTCCCTGATTAATGGTAACAAAACCCTGAATATGCTTTTTTCTAACAGGCAGATGGTCATTTCGGCACACATGATTTCGCTCACAGATTACGATTTTATTTTTGCCGTGGATCTGAAAAAAGCTACAAAAATTACTTTTTTGAAAAACTATATCAAAGATATTGTGGGCTACTACGACTTTGAAATGGGCAAAAGAGACTTTGATGGCAAAGAAATTATCGAACTTACCGATGTAAAAACCAGGGAGCTGCTCTCTATATGTTTTATTGAAAACATCATGATATGCAGTTATACCCCGGGTCTCGTGGAAAAATCAATTTCGCAGGCCGGCGCTGATTTCTGGACCAAAAATCCTGATGTGCGTTTTGTGTCCACCGAAATCAAGGGCAACAAACTTTTTAATTTTTATTTCAACTTCAGCCAGCTCGATGAATTTCTGCGCTGTTATATGGCCGACCCTTCAGGCCTTATCAGGCCGCTCAGCACCAACCTGAGGTTTTCGGCTTTCAATGTTACCTTCGACAACGAGAAACTTCAGTGGGAAGGTTATACCAGCGTTAACGACAGCCTGCCCTCATATTTCAAGGCGCTGGCTGATGTGTCGCCCGGCAAGTGGAAGGCTTACGAGATTATCTCCGACAAAGCCGCCATCTATGTTTCGATGAGTTTTAACAATTCCGGAGATTTTTTTCAGAAACTAACCCGGGTTTTTTCCTCGGAAGATACCACCAGGGCGCAGGATTATGAAAAAATCATTAAAAAAGTGGAGAAAATCCTCAAGGTAGATCTTCAGGAAGATTTTTTCGACTGGATAGGCAATGAGATAAGTTTTGTAAAACTGCAACCTTCCCCCAATGCGCGCGAAACCGATGCCATAGCCATACTTCATTCGTCGGATATCGCCCAGGCCCAAAAAAGTATGGAAAAAATCACTAAGAATGTCCGCAAACGCACCCTGGGCCTGCTGAAGTTTGATGACACCGAATACAAAAACTATACAATAAAATACCTGGAATATGGATGGTTTCTAAAACTTTTGTTTGGCAAACTGTTCAGCACATTCGACAAGCCGTATTATATTTTTATGGAGGATTATGTGGTGCTGAGTAATTCGCCTTCGTGCCTGATGGATTTTATTGATGATTATACCGTGGGCAAGACATTGTCGCACAACAAGGATTTTATGGATTTCATCGATAATTTCGAGGCCAAATCCAACATCTCCGCCTTTGTACAAATGCCCAAAGTGTACTCCCATTTGTATTATTACAGCAAAAACGACAAGCGTCAGGGCATACGCGACAACAAAGACCTGATACTGGCCTTTACCCGTGTCGGCCTGCAGTTTACTTCCGAAGACCGTATGTTCAAAACTAAGCTATACGCCGATTTTGATGAAGAGGCCGGTTATGACAGCGAACTCGAAAACATCGAAGCCGCTGCTGAAGAAATTTATTTTTATGAGATAGATTCCGGCGACTATAAAATTGTCCCCGACCCGAAATTTATGGCCAAAGACGGCGGTTTGCGCATTTATCATGCCGACAGCACCACGATAAAAGCGGAAGGACGTGTGGTGAACGGAAAAATCGACGGCCTCTGGCGTACCTATTATGAAGATGGTCAGATACAGAGTGCCATAACCTATAAGGAGGGCCTGGCCGACGGAGTGGCGTTTTTTTATTACGACAACGAAAAGCAAACTACCCGCGTGGAGCTTACCTTTGAGGAAGACAAAGTATCGGGCGTTTACCGCGAGTTTTATGAAAACGGCAACCGCAAGGCGATGCTGAATTTCAGCGAGGGACAACCCGACGGCACCGCAGAATTTTATTACGACAGCGGTGTGATAAAAATTGCAGGGCGCTATAAAAGCGGAACCAAAGAAGGCAAATGGAAACATTATACCGAAACCGGTGAGATTATCAGCAAAGACAAATGGAAAAAAGGTGCGCAAAAAATAAAAAATAATGAAGACTAATCTGAAGGCAGGATTTTTGTTGCCATCAAAGGAATTGCCCAGCAGACAAGCCTTCTGGGCCGAATCACAAAACTATATTTGACAGCCATGAACACCACCCCAAAAGTCATTGGCCTGTACTTCGGGTCTTTTAATCCCATACACAAGGGGCATCTGTCTATAGCCCGTCATTTGCTGAAAAAGGCCGGACTGCAGGAGGTGTGGTTCGTCGTCTCTCCGCAAAGCCCGTTTAAAAGCGCCGCCACCTTGCTCGACGATGATTACCGCTATGAGATGGTGCGGCTGGCCATAAAATATAATACGAGGCTGCGCGCCTGTAATATAGAGTTCGGGCTTCCGCAACCTTCTTACACTATTAACACCCTGAAGGCGCTAAAGGAAAAATACCCCGGAACAAATTTCTGCATCATCATGGGTTCTGACAACCTGGATGGCTTTGACAAATGGAAAAAATTTGAAGACATCATCGGCCAATACCGCCTGTTGGTCTATCCCCGTGGCGGGTCGGAGGGAGGCCGGTTTCGGCATCATCCTGCTGTTAGCTGGATTGATGCGCCGCTGTTAGATGTCTCATCAACGGCCATCAGGGAAGCTATCAGGCGGGGACAGGATGTCAGCAGTCTGTTACCGGCAAAAGTGATGGAATATATAAAAAAAATGGGCTTTTACAAGTAGCCCCACGGGCTTTATGGCCGTTCCAATTAGTAAACCCGTGTAGGTGATGGCAAATGGGGGCACGTTGATGATGGCAAGCGTGAAAAACCTTATTTTTGCACCACATAAACCAGTATGCAGCACTTTCCTTCCATAAATATTTCAGAATACGATTACCCCTTACCCGATGAAAGAATAGCCTTATATCCTTTGCCGGTGCGAGACACATCGAAACTGCTGTGCTTCAAAAACGGAGTGATTGCCGACAAACATTTTTATGACCTGCCCGACCTGCTGGCGCAGGATACGCTGCTGGTGGGCAATAATACGCGCGTAATCCATGCCCGTATGAAATTCAGAAAAGAAACCGGGGCAAAAATTGAAATATTTTGCCTGGAGCCGTTATCGCCGGTTAGTGATGTGCAACTGGCTATGCAGCAAACCGGAACTTGTACCTGGAAATGCCTGGTGGGAAATGCAAAAAAATGGAAAGGTGAAAAACTTTATATGCAGGTAGGGGAGGGCCATAGCGCTTATCAATTGTGGGCAGCATTATGTGGCCGCGAAAACGAAACCTTTTTGGTGCAATTCAGTTGGCTGCCTGAACAGATAATGTTTTCTGAAGTGGTAGAAACCGCAGGCAGTGTGCCGCTTCCCCCCTATATTAACCGGCCTGCCGAACAGAGTGATAACGAACGCTACCAGACGGTGTATGCCCGCAACGACGGCTCTGTGGCCGCCCCCACGGCCGGACTGCATTTTACACCGGCGGTGCTGCAAAAATTATCAGAGAAAAACATTGCCACTACTTATACGACGCTGCATGTGGGTGCGGGAACATTCAGACCGGTGCAGTCAGACAGCATCGAACAGCATGTGATGCATGCCGAACAGGTAGTGGTATCAAAGAAACTGCTTACCGATTTGCTGTCGGCCAAAGGCCCGCTGATAGCTGTTGGGACTACCACCGTACGGTCGTTGGAAAGTTTGTTTTTAATAGCAGCAAAAAGGTATCTCAGCGGCCGCCTGCCCCAAGCACTGACGCAATGGGAACCTTACAATAGCGCGCTGAATACCCTCTCCAGGGATTTTGTGCTGAATGACCTGTTCAGCTTCATGGAAAATTCAGGTCTGGAACAGGTTTCTTTTTCAACCAGCATCATTATTTTACCGGGGTACCAGTTTAAAATTACCGATGGCATGGTTACCAACTTTCACCAGCCCCGCAGCACCTTGTTGCTATTGGTGTCGGCCATGCTCGGTGACGACTGGAAAAAGGTATATGAGCATGCACTCCAAAGTGACTACCGTTTTTTAAGTTATGGCGATGCCTGTCTTTTTCTGAAATAATATCAGTTTAAATTGTTACGAGCGGCTGCAATCGTGGGGTGCAAAGTATTATTTTTCAGGACGAAGGTTCCGGTATTTTTTCTGTTTTTTTTGGCAAGGCCAGCGTAAACAGCATGATAAAAAACAGGGCAAAGACCATTGAAATAGCGCTTGTCATTATCAGGTAGGAGACACCCAGCGATTGAAGAAACATCCAGGGTAGGGCCAGCAAAAGCAGCTGGCACAGCACATACCATATCAGGCCTTTTCGCAGGCCGCTTGCCAGCAATACCAATGCAAAAAGACATAGTAAATGCACTCCTGCTTTTATAAAACAAAAGACTACGGAGCCATGGCGTAATTCTTCGGCCATAATATCCATAACCGGCACCGAATCAGCAAACCAGGCAGCTTTGCCATTTATCAATACCATCAGTGTAACGAACAACGACAGCAGATTGGAGAATCCCGATAAGGCACACAAAAGGATTAGAAAAAAGCGGGGTTTACCGGTTGATGCCCGGGGGGATGTTTCCATGGATTATTTTTTCAGGTATTTATATTGTAAGCTGTAAAGAACAATGAACACCACGCTGCCTAAAATGAAGATGGCATTAAAAAATGTCATGACTACAAAAAAAGAGAGAAAGAGCATGATTACATTGGCCGCGAGGTAAATCCAAAATCCCGGGCGTTTCATCCGGAACATGAGCAGTGTGCCGGTAAAAGAACTACCAAACAGGATAAACATCCCCAGAAAAAAAAGCAATAAATAACTTTTTCCGAAACCGTAATACCCTTGCCAGAATGTTTGAATATAATCGCTCAACCATCCCGAAAAGAAGAATCCGCCAAAGGAAAACAGTGTCATACTGCCGCTGAAAAACAGCGAAACCAGGCATAAATGCCTTAGCGTACTTTGTTTTTTGGATGGTACAGGAATGCGCGCATATTGTTCTTCAAATTCCATGGCTTCAAGAAACTTAATACTACAAGTAAATTTATGGCTAAATTAATACACTATGCATAATTTAACAAACTTATTGCTAAAGAATAATAGTTTGTTGCGTGTCAGATAAAAAACAGCAGCAGAATGTTGGCCACAATTATCACGAGGAAAGCTATAAGTATGGGCATGCGGATATGCCTGTCGGCAAAGATGAGTGAATAGATTAACTTGAGGATGTTGTTGCTGATGATAGCTTGAAAGGTAACTCGCGAGAGTACGTCGATAGAGGTGTTTATTTTACCCTGGAAAATGGAAATCAAAAACGGGTCGATATCAGTAACTCCCACTATGATTGAGATTACATTCAGCCCCATGTTTCCGAAGTAGGCTACGGCGTAATAAGTAATAAAGGTAAAAGCCACAAAAAGCACCATAAACAGCAACGCTACCTTGAACTCCAGTGGGTTTTTATCCTTGATGGAGGTAATGGCGGCACTTTCTTCCTCTTTATGCTGATAAAAATATACTACGGCGCCGATGACAATCGTCAGCAGGAACATAATCAGCAGAAAAACAAAACTATTTCTAAATAGCGTAGCATTGAAAATCAGCATCAGAATTGCGATACGCAGGTACATCATGGCGGTGGCAAAAATGATGGCCGAGGCATAATTGTTTTTCATTACGCCGGCTTCCCTGCTTTTTTTTGATAGTATCAGCGTGGTGGCTGTGCTGCTGTAAAGGCCGCCCAAAATTCCGGAAATCAGGATACCTGATTTTTTAAATACATATTTTTTCAGCAGGTAGCTTACATATGAAACCGTTGAGATAACCACTACGGCAAACCAGATTTTGTAAGGGGTTATTTCCAGAAACGGCACAATTGGCTTATTGGGGAATATTGGAAGTACAATGCCTGCAATAATGAGAAACTTGGCCAGGGTAATGAATTCTTCTTTTTCGATCTGGTGCGAAAAGGTGGTGAAGGTTTCTTTGAGTTCGGTGAAAATCAGTACCGTAACCACTACAAGGAGGTAGAGCCACGCGGGTTGGGTAATTACCAGGGGCGCCAGGCAATAGGTGATAAAAGCAATGATGATGCTGGTTAATCCGAAATCTTTAAACACAGTGATTTTATGATAATAGTTAACGGCCAGCAGCACCAGCAGAACTAATCCTCCGCCCATATACAGAAACAGGTTCCTGGGGTCAATAATAAACAAAATATATCCGAGAATCCCGATAAATGTAAAGGTGCGGTCGGTGCCAAAAAGCCGCTCATCTTCGCTGACGGGGTGTAATTTTCGCTGTGATAAGCCTATCAGCAGCGAAAATACGGTAACCAGCAAAAAGTCAATCAACTGTTTGGGAACTATGTCAAGGATAACATCCATGAAATATTTTTTCTTTTATACGACAGAATGTGCCAGAGGTTATGGATACGGTGGAATTTTTCTATAAAAACAACTTCAGCACATAATAAATGGCGGCCGAAAAAAACATCGATGCAGGGATGGTGAGCCCCCAGGCCACCACAATATTGGCGGCGAGTTTCCATTTCACGCTGCTGGCTCTTTTGGTAACTCCCACGCCCATGATGGCCCCGGTGATGGTGTGTGTGGTGCTGACCGGGATGCCTGCAAGGGTAACTCCGAACAAGGTAAGCGCTCCGGCTGTTTCCGCACAAAATCCTCCGATGGGCTTCAGGTGGCACAATCCTTTGCCGAGGGTTTTTACAATTTTTCCGGAGCCCAGCAGTGTTCCCAACGCAATGGAAGTATAGCAGGTGAGTGCCACCCAAAAAGGAATATGATCAGGGTTGCTGGTATATTGCGGGTCGCCGGTAGCCAGCAACAGCATGAAAATAATGCCCATGGTTTTTTGGGCGTCGTTGCCGCCGTGGCCTATGCTGAAAGCTGCTGATGACAACAGCTGTAGCACCCTGAAATACCTGTCGGTTTTTAAGGGAGGTTTTTTGCCCCAGATCAGGAGGGTGAGGTTCATAAAAAAATATCCTATGATAAACCCGAATAAGGGAGCCAGCGCTATGAACAATACTATGGTGAGTACGTTGTGGATATTTACTGCGGAGGGTCCGAATTTAATCAGGGCGGGCCCAATGAGGCCGCCGATGAGGGCGTGTGATACGCTGTTCGGGATACCGTTTCGGGCGCATATCAATACCCAGGTGCCCGCGCCCAGCAAGGAACAAAGAATAAAAACTGTGTCTTTTTCCAGTGTGCCAGGCATAATGATTCCGGTGCCTATTTTGTGGGCCACGGGAGAGCCGTAAAAAATGCCAAAAGCCACAAAATTGAAAAAAGCAGCCCAGAGAACAGCGATTTTTGGCGGCAATACATTAGTTCCCACAATGGTGGCTATGGAGTTGCCGGCATCGTTCATGCCGTTTAGAAAGTCATAGAGCACAGCTATAACGATGGTGATAATAACAATGGTGGTCATAAAAAGAATGGTGTACTATGCCACTTTCACAATAATGGATTTCAGCACATCGGCCACGTCTTCGGCTTTGTCGGTGGCTTTTTCCAGGGAACTGATGATGGCGTCCTTTTTTATTAGCTCTATGGGGTCTTTTTCGTTTTCGAAGAGGTGTGAAATACTCATGTAATAAAGGTCGTCCACCAGGTTTTCTATTTCGTTCAGCCGGATGCAGGTTTTTTTGATTACTTCGGGGTGCTTGAGGTTTGACAGTTCGCCGATAGCTGTTTTCAGCTCGCGAGCTGCCTGCACAATGTATTCCGAAATCTCAATGGTATTTTTTGGCAGCGAATGAATTTGATATAACTCCATTTTTTTTGCACAGGAATTAATAAAGTCCAACACATCATCCAGCGAGGAGGTTAACTCCTGTATGTCTTCGCGGTCGAACGGCGTGATGAAAGTTTTGTTCAACTCATCAAAAATTTTATGTGTCAGGTCATCTCCTGCACTTTCACATTGTTTAATCTGCGCTACCAGCGACAGTTTTTCTTCTTCGTTTTCAACAAGCAAAAGCAGTTTGTTGAGCAGTACAGCTCCTTTTTCCAGGTTGTCGGCTACACTTTCGAACAGGGGGAAGAATTTTTTTTCTTTTGGAACAAAAAATTGAAATACTTTATTGATGCCCATTTTGTTTTTATTTGGTCGGGCAAATTTAAAAAAATATAAGGCGTACAGGCTAAAAAAAATCAAAAAAAAACAACCACCTTCAGGATGGTTGTTTTATTGGACTTTATATTATGAAAACGGGGTTGCGTTTTTGTAAAAAGATAAAATGTTTATAATTAAAATTTTTATACGTAATTGAATCAGCAATGGTTACGTTATGAAAGAAAAAATTTTTAAATATTTTACAAAAAATTTGCTTTTAGGACCAAAATCCTTTTACTTTGTAAGTATTATTAACCTAAAAA
>DAONFU010000089.1:0-8637 GCA_035403765.1 Bacteroidales bacterium | reverse complement strand
GATACATTGAACTTTACGAGAATATCACCGGCGAAAAGTTCGTCAGGGCTGATACAAGCAATATTTTACAAAGGGTTGAGAAAAACATCAACGATTTTCTGGCGGGCCGTTGAAACCTATGCCTGGGCCGTCGGACCTCCGAAATTATAAGGGCTCAGATCTACCGGATTATTGTCGTCGATTGTACCGAAATTTTCTTCAAATTTTGAAATATTATCTTTCAGCGCATTCAGCAGTCGTTTGGCATGCTGCGGAGTTAGTATGATACGCGATTTAACTTTTGCCTTGGGAATACCCGGCATAATTTTTACAAAATCCAGGATAAACTCGGAGTGCGAATGAGTGATAATGGCAAGGTTGGAATAAATACCTTCTGCAATTTCTTCACTTAACTCAATATTCAATTGTTGTTCATTTTTCTTGTCCATGGTTTTTGTTTTTAAAAAAATATCGCCGGACACAGTGCCGGCGATATTTTTTAATAGTCAATAACTATTCATTTTCGCCTGTGTTTTCTTCTTTTTCTTTTGAAGCTAACAGATTTTCATATTCCTCCCTGGTGCTGACAATAATCTTATCATACTCACGCAAACCGCTACCGGCGGGAATCAGGTGGCCAACGATGACGTTTTCTTTCAGTCCGGCCAGGTCGTCGGATTTTGAGAATACTGCAGCATCGGTCAATACTTTTGTAGTTTCCTGGAAAGAAGCTGCCGATATCCAGCTCTTGGTTTGCAGTGAGGCCCTTGTGATACCCTGCAATATCTGACGTGCAGTGGCAGGATGTGCATCACGGGCTTCTATTAACTTTTTATCTTTGCGTTTCAGTATGGAGTTTTCGTCTCGGAGTTTACGGGCAGGAATTATCTGGCCTGGTTTGTAGTTCGACTCATCACCAGGATTCACAATGACTTTCTTACCATAAATCCAATCGTTTTCTTCCTGAAAATCAATCTTGTTCACCAGTTCGCCTTCCAAAAAGCGGGTATCGCCCGGATCTTCAATTTCAACTTTTCTCATCATCTGGCGGACTACCACCTCGAAATGCTTATCGTTTATTTTCACACCCTGCAAACGATATACTTCCTGTATTTCATTCACAATATATTCCTGTACATTGGTGGGGCCTTTAATAGCCAGAATATCGGCTGGGGTGATAGCGCCATCGGAGAGTTTGTCTCCGGCCTTGATATAGTCATTTTCCTGGGCCAGAATCTGTTTTGTGGTGTTAATGAGGTAACTCTTGCTTTCGCCGGTTCTGGAGGTAATAATAACCTCTTTACTTCCGCGTTTCAGTTTTTTACCAAAAGAAACCACCCCATCAATTTCAGAGACCACAGCAGGATCGGAAGGATTACGAGCTTCAAATAATTCGGTTACCCTTGGCAGACCTCCGGTGATATCGCCTGATTTACCGACGGATCTCGGTATTTTGCACAAAGTTTCTCCGGCTTTGATTTTCTGACCTTCCACCACTTTAATATGAGCGCCAACCGGCATATCATATTGTTTGATAACTTCTTTGGTTTTTTCGTTAACAATTTTTATCAAGGGGTTTTTGGCTTTGTGCCTGGTTTCGATAATTACCTTATCGTGGAAGCCGGTTTGTTCGTCAGATTCCTCGCGAAAAGTAATATTTTCAATGATATCTTCATAAACTACTTTTCCGGCTACTTCCGAAACGATGAGTGCGTTAAAAGGATCCCAATCACAAATCAGGTCGCCTTTTTTCAAACTATCACCGTTCTTAAAGTAAAGAGATGCGCCATAGGGTATATTACCCGAAGCCAATACGGTTTTCGTATTAACATCTACAATCTTCAATTCGGCAGAACGGCCAATCACCATATCCAGCAAGTTTCCTTCCGCATCGGAATAAGGTACCGAACGGAGTTCGTCTATTTCGAGTATTCCGTCATATTTGGCTTCAATCTTGGAGGAAGAGGCAATATTCACGCCGGCAACACCACCCACGTGGAATGTTCGCAGGGTAAGCTGTGTACCTGGCTCGCCAATGGATTGCGCAGCAATAACGCCCACGGCTTCGCCTTTCTGCACGATTTTTCCTGTAGCGAGATTTCGTCCGTAACATTTTGCACAAACTCCGTGATGTGATTCGCAAGTCAATACGGAACGTATTTCCACGCTGTCGATAGGAGAGTCGGCAATTAAGTCACAAATTTCTTCTGTAAGCTCTTCGCCGGCCTTGATAATCAGCTCTCCGGTTTGAGGATGATAGATATCATGCAATGTTACACGGCCAAGGATACGGTCGTGAAGGCTTTCGACGATATCTTCATTTTTCTTCAGGGCAGTGATTGTCAAACCTCGCAAGGTGCCACAATCCTGTTCGGAGATGATCACATCCTGGGTAACATCCACCAGGCGGCGGGTAAGATAACCAGCGTCGGCAGTTTTCAGAGCGGTGTCGGCCAAACCCTTGCGGGCACCGTGGGTTGAAATAAAGTATTCCAACACGGACAGGCCTTCGCGGAAATTCGACAAAATGGGGTTTTCGATAATTTCAGCTCCAGATGCGCCTGATTTTTGTGGTTTAGCCATCAGACCTCTCATCCCGCATAACTGGCGGATCTGTTCTTTAGAACCGCGGGCGCCGGAATCGAGCATCATATATACAGGGTTAAATCCCTGCATATGCTGCGCTAGCTGAGTCATCAGGGTATGTGTCAGGCGTGAATTGGTATGAGTCCAAACGTCCACAATCTGGTTGTACCGTTCGCTGTGTGTAATAAGTCCGGAGCCGTAATTAGCTTTTATTTCATTCACTTCTTCTTCGGCTTTGCTGATTAATTCCGGTTTCACGGGAGGTACTACCAGGTCGCCCAGGTTGAAAGACAGGCCGCCTCTGAAGGCCATGGTATAACCGAGGTGCTTGATATCATCAAGGAACTGCGCAGTACGTGCTGTGCCAGTAATTTTCAACACATCGCCGATAATATCACGCAGTGATTTTTTTGTCAGCAACTGATTGATAAAGCCGTATTCTTTGGGAACAACCAGGTTGAACAATACCCTACCAACCGTGGTTTCAATAAGTTTGTTGACCAAAACGCCGTTTTCCTTTACATTAACTTTAACCTTGATGAAGGCGTGCAGGTCAATCTTTTTTTCGTTATAGGCAATAATCACTTCTTCAGGGCCATAAAAAGTCATACCTTCACCTTTGACAGGATTTTCTGGTATGCTTTTTCGTCCTTTGGTGGTGTAATAAAGTCCCAGCACCATGTCCTGCGAAGGAACGGTAACAGGGGCACCGTTAGCCGGGTTAAGGATGTTGTGCGAGGCGAGCATCAGTATCTGCGCTTCGAGTATAGCAGCATTTCCGAGGGGGACGTGCACGGCCATCTGGTCACCGTCGAAGTCGGCATTGAAAGCGGTACAGCACAAAGGATGGAGCTGGATAGCCTTACCTTCGATCATTTTTGGCTGAAATGCCTGGATACCAAGCCTGTGCAAGGTAGGAGCGCGGTTGAGCAATACGGGGTGACCCTTCATAACATTTTCGAGGATATCCCACACCACAGGATCTTTACGGTCCACAATTTTCTTTGCGGATTTTACTGTTTTTACAATGCCTCTTTCGAGCATTTTGCGGATGATAAACGGCTTAAACAATTCGGAAGCCATTTCTTTGGGGATACCGCATTCGTTGAGTTTCAATTCGGGGCCGACCACAATAACCGAACGACCGGAATAGTCAACGCGTTTTCCCAGCAGGTTCTGACGAAAACGACCTTGTTTTCCTTTCAGGCTGTCGCTGAGGGATTTCAGCGCGCGGTTTGATTCGGTTTTTACGGCTTTGGCCTTTCGTGAGTTATCAAACAAAGAGTCAACAGCTTCCTGAAGCATACGTTTTTCATTTCTGAGTATCACGTCGGGAGCCTTTATTTCAATGAGTCTTTTCAGCCTGTTGTTTCTGATGATGACTCTCCGGTACAAATCGTTGAGGTCGGAAGTAGCAAACCTTCCGCCATCCAGTGGCACCAGCGGTCTCAATTCGGGAGGGATTACCGGCACCACCTTCACAATCATCCATTCGGGTCTGTTTTCCATCCTGGTATTGGCTTCGCGGAATGCTTCCACCACCTGCAGGCGTTTCAGGGCTTCCTGTTTGCGTTGTTGTGAGGTTTCGTTGTTGGCCTTGTCTCTGAGTGTATAAGAAAGTTCGTCGAGCTTGAGGCGCGACAACAGGTCGTACACGGCTTCGGCTCCCATTTTAGCGATAAACTTGTTTGGGTCGCTGTCGTCCAAGGCCTGATTTTCTTTTGGCAGTTCGTCGAGGACGGCAAAATATTCTTCTTCGGTCAAAAAGTCCAGGGTGTTCAATCCTTCCTTGATCCCAGGGTTTATTACCACATAGCGTTCGTAATAAATGATGGTTTCCAGTTTTTTGGAAGGGATGCCCAGTAAGGCGCCGATTTTGTTAGGCAATGATCTGAAAAACCAGATGTGGGCAACGGGTACGGTAAGCTGAATATGGCCTACTCTTTCCCTGCGTACTTTCTTTTCGGTAACCTCAACGCCGCAACGGTCGCATACAATTCCTTTGTATCTGATACGTTTGTATTTTCCGCAGTGGCATTCCCAGTCTTTAACAGGACCAAAGATGCGTTCACAGAACAAGCCGTCGCGTTCGGGTTTGTAAGTACGGTAGTTGATAGTTTCCGGTTTTAGCACCTCTCCGCTTGATCTTTCAAGGATATGTTCGGGAGATGCCAAACTTATTGATATCTTAGAAAAACTGCCTTTGGTATTTAATTCTTTTCTAAAAGCCATAATTTTATTTTTCTATTTCCATTTAATCAGGAACAAAATCTTATTCTTCAAAAGTAATATTCAGGCCTAAACCTCTGAGTTCGTGAACAAGCACGTTGAAGGATTCGGGGATTCCGGGTGTTGACATATTTTCGCCTTTAACAATGGCTTCATAGGCCTTTGCACGGCCGGTAACATCGTCGGACTTGATGGTCAGCACTTCCTGGAGAATATTGGCGGCTCCGAAAGCTTCCAGAGCCCAGACTTCCATTTCTCCAAAACGCTGTCCGCCAAACTGCGCCTTTCCTCCCAGGGGTTGTTGTGTAATTAGGGAGTAAGGACCTATGGAACGTGCATGCATTTTATCGTCAACCAGGTGGTGCAGTTTCAGCATATAGATAATACCGACAGTTGCCGGCTGGTCGAAACGTTCACCGGTGCCACCATCCTGCAGATATACTTTACCGTTGGCAGGCAGACCGGCTTTGGCCATATAATCGTTGATATCTTCAAGGGATGCGCCATTAAAGATGGGTGTTTCAAAGGACATTTTCAGTTTTTGTCCGGCCCATCCCAGCACGGTTTCATAAATCTGTCCCAGGTTCATTCGGGAGGGTACGCCCAAAGGATTGAGGACGATGTCAACAGGGGTACCATCATCAAGGAACGGCATATCTTCGTCGCGTACAATGCGTGCCACAATGCCTTTATTACCGTGACGTCCAGCCATTTTATCGCCGACTTTAAGTTTGCGTTTTTTGGCCACATAAACTTTGGCCAGTTTTACTATGCCAGACGGCAGGTCATCGCCAACAGTTTCAATAAACTTGTTTCTGTTGAAAATGCCGAGCAGTTCGCGGAATTTGATGGTATAATTATGTAACAGTGATTTGACGAGTTCGTTCACGTCCTTATCGGCTGTCCATTTTGTCGGGTTGATAACGGTATAATCCAGGGCCATCAGTGCTTTTTGAGTAAATTTGGCCTTTTTGGGTATCAGTTCTTCTTTTAGATTATTGAATACACCCTGTGAAGTCTTGTTATCAAGAATATCGAGGAGTTTTTCAACCAGTTTTAGTTTTAGTGCATAGCAATCCTTATTAAACTGATCTTCGAAACCTTTCAGGGTTTCTTTTTCTTTTACCCTGTCTTTTTTCTCTCTGATAACCTTGGAGAAAAGTTTTTTGTCGATAACCACACCTTTCATTGATGGGGGTGCTTTGAGGGAGGCGTCTTTCACATCGCCGGCTTTATCGCCGAAAATAGCGCGCAGGAGTTTTTCTTCCGGGGTGGGATCGGTTTCTCCTTTTGGAGTAATTTTTCCAATTAATATATCACCTTCATTTACTTCGGCGCCTATTCTGATGATTCCGTTTTCATCGAGGTCTTTGGTTGCTTCGAGGCTAACATTGGGAATATCGTTGGTAAGTTCTTCCATGCCTCGTTTTGTTTCACGCACTTCGAGAACAAACTCTTCGACATGCAGGGAGGTGAAAACATCTTCGCGGACAATGCGTTCGGAGATTACGATAGCATCCTCAAAATTATAACCTTTCCATGGCATAAAAGCCACTTTCAGGTTGCGGCCAAGCGCCAGTTCACCGTTTTGTGTGGCATATCCTTCGCAGAGCACATCGCCTTTTTTTACTTTCTGGCCCTTGCGGACAATAGGTTTCAGATTGATACAAGTGCTCTGATTTGTTTTTACAAATTTGGGCAAGGTGTATTTCTTAATATCTTCTTCGAAGCTAACTTTGCGGTCACGTTCAGAACGTTCGTATTCAATAACTATTTCGGTAGCGTCCACAAATTTCACCACGCCATTGCCTTCAGCATTGATAAGCACCCTGGAGTCTTTTGCCACTTTGCCTTCTAGGCCGGTTTGTACTATGGGGGCTTCAGGCACCATCAAAGGTACTGCCTGCCGCATCATGTTTGAACCCATCAGCGCGCGGTTGGCATCGTCGTGTTCGAGGAACGGGATGAGCGATGCTGCAATAGAGGCTATCTGGTTAGGAGCCACATCAATTAGGCCAAGCTTAACAGGTTCTATGATTGGGTAATCGGCCTGAAAACGGGCTTTCACCTGAGCGTCGGTAATTTTGCCATGAGTATCATAGGGGGTGCTTGCCTGAGCAATGATTTTATCTTCTTCTTCTTCAGCTGTCAGATATAAGGGCTTATTCTCAACCTTTATTCTACCGTTTTCCACTACGTTGTAAGGTGTTTCAATGAACCCCAGTTTGTTTATTTTTGCAAAAACGCAGAGGGATGAAATAAGACCGATATTCGGGCCTTCAGGAGTTTCGATGGTGCACAAGCGGCCATAGTGGGTATAGTGCACGTCGCGTACTTCAAAACCTGCTCTTTCGCGTGATAGACCTCCTGGTCCGAGGGCGGAAATTCTCCTTTTGTGGGTAAGTTCCGACAGGGGGTTGGTCTGATCCATGAACTGCGAAAGCTGGTTGGTCCCGAAGAAAGTGTTGATAACCGACGAAAGGGTTTTTGCATTGATAAGGTCGGCAGGAGTGAATACCTCATTGTCGCGCACGTTCATACGTTCGCGTATAGTCCGGGCCATACGTGCCAACCCAACACCGAACTGTCCGTACAATTGCTCGCCTACTGTACGTACTCTGCGGTTGCTAAGATGGTCAATATCATCCACTTCCGTTTTTAAATTCTGTAGTTCTACCAGGTATTTAATGATAGAAATAATGTCTTCTTTGGTGAGCACCTTGGTGGTAACGCTATCATCAAAATTCAGTTTTTTGTTAATCCGGTAGCGTCCCACATCACCCAGGTCATATCTTTTATCGGAAAAGAATAATTTGTCGATGATACCCCTGGCGGTATCTTCGTCGGGGGGTTCGGCATTACGGAGCAGGCGATAGATAAATTCAACAGCTTCTTTTTCGGAATTGGCCGTATCTTTTTGGAGCGTATTGAAGATTATCGAATAATCTGTGCTACTGCTGGTTTCGCTGTGTACCAATATTGTTTTGACGCCTGCGTCGATGATGATATCGATATGTTCATTTTCAATAGCGGTTTCGCGGTCGATCAGCACCTCGGTGCGTTCGATAGAAACCACTTCGCCGGTATCTTCATCCACAAAATCTTCGATCCATGAGCGCACCACGCGGGCAGCGAGTTTGTGGCCCACCAGTTTTTTCAGATTAGCTTTGTTTACTTTCACCTCATCGGCAAGCTGGAATATTTCGAGAATAGCCTTATCCGATTCAAAACCGATGGCACGTAACAGGGTGGTTACGGGCAATTTCTTTTTTCGGTCGATGTAGGCATACATCACATTGTTGATGTCGGTGGCAAACTCCATCCATGAGCCCTTGAAGGGTATGATACGAGCCGAATACAAGGGTTGTCCGTTGGCATGCCTTGTTTTTCCGAAGAACACGCCGGGCGACCTGTGCAACTGCGATACCACCACTCTTTCGGCACCATTGATAACAAAAGTGCCTTTGGGAGTCATGTAGGGTATCATGCCGAGATACACATCCTGGATAATAGTTTCGAAATCCTCATGATCGGGGTCGGTGCAATAGAGTTTAAGTTTGGCTTTCAGCGGCACGCTAAAAGTCAGACCGCGTTCCAGGCATTCTTCGATACCGTATCTTGGGGGGTCGATAAAATAATCCAGAAATTCTAAAACAAAGTTATTGCGAGCATCCGAAATAGGAAAGTTTTCTGCGAAAACCTTATATAAGCCCTCGTTTTGCCTGTTTTCAGGCGTGGTTTCTAATTGGAAAAAATCCTGAAAAGCCTTGACCTGGATGTCAAGAAAATCAGGATATTCTGCCTGGACTTTTGTGGATGCGAAATTGATTCTTTCAATTTTAT
>DAONFU010000088.1:0-8683 GCA_035403765.1 Bacteroidales bacterium | reverse complement strand
GCCACCATCCCTGTACAAGCCACCAACACTACTGTTTCCTATTACGCACTCACCACCAACCAGGCAAGCACCATCGACTCCACTATAGATTATTACACGCTGCGCCTGAATAACAACAATAATAGCAATTATTCCTATACCGTTACCTCTGCCACCGGCATTAGCGAAACTGTGGCTGCTACTATCAACATATATCCCAACCCCGTCGCCGATTACTTTACCCTAACATTAAATAATACAATAGGTAAGGTTAATGTCGTTGTTTCGGATATCAGCGGAAGGCCTGTAATCACTGAAGTGTTGAATAGCGAAGCCGTGCAGGAAAAGACCTTTTTGGTTGGCCATCTGCCCGCAGGCATATATATCCTGACAGTCGTTAACAAAGATATCTCCCTCACAAGGAAACTTATTATCAGATAATTACCAAACCTGAAAAATGCGAGGCATTATGGCTGACCAGCCTTCATGCCTCGCATTATTTTTATAAACAAAATATTCTGTGAACCACTGCCCGAAACAAAACTATAAAAAATCCCAGTTCTCTAATTCCTGTGCCTCCATGCAATATTCATCAACAGTGTGGTGTAAAAAAATTTGCCATGCCTTTTTCGTTGTAAAATTCAAGCAATAATCCCATGAAAAATTTATGCAAAATACTGTTTCTTTTCTTGATCTTCCTGAGTTCAACCCATGAAAATTTCGGACAGAGCATCACCTGGTGTAATTTGCAATGGCCTCAAACTATTATTATCAATCAGGGCGGCTCAGGCGTTGCCTACGCACAGTTGTATGTCCCGGGAGTCACCAATGCCACAGGGCAGGGCGCCGGCATACAGTCATGGATAGGCTATAACAACGCTGACACCGACCCTGCCACCTGGACCAACTGGGTGCCCGCCACCTTCAATGTGGACAATGGCAACAACGACGAATATATGGCAACTATCGGTGCCGGGCTGCCATCCGGAACCTATTACTATGCCAGCCGGTTTCAGCTAAACGGAGGCTCGTATTTCTACGGTGGATTCAGCGCTGGATTCTGGGATGGCAGCACCAATGTTTCGGGCATCATGACTATCGGCAGCACAAACATGATTCTTTGGTGCAACCTGCAGTGGCCACCCTCGGACACGATACCCGCAGGAGATTCCATCCAGGTATATGCCCGTGTTTATGCCCCCGGCATCACCGACACCACCGGGTCCGGCACAGGAATACAGGCCTGGATAGGATACCACACCGCCAATACCAATCCTGATACTTGGACAAACTGGATACCTGCTCCATATTTTGTTGATGCCGGAAACGATGACGAATACCATGCCTACCTCGGCGCCTCGCTTCCTGCAGGCAAGTATTATTATGCCAGCCGGTTTAAACTCGATACCGGCGCTTACTGTTACGGTGGCTTTCAAGCAGGATCGGGAGGTTTCTGGAATGGCACCACCAATGTTTCCGGCGAGCTAACCATAGGTACTATTTCCTGGTGCAACCTCCAATGGCCGGCTGCCGACACCGCCAATGCCGGTGATTATTGGGCATATGCCCGGGTATATTCAAGCGGTTTTACCGAACCCGCAGGGGCCAACGAAAATCTTAAAGCATGGATAGGTTACAATGCCACAAACACCAATCCGGACACCTGGACTATCTGGGTGCCGGCAAGTTTTAATCTGCAGGATGGCAACAATGACGAATACAAAGCCAACATCGGATCGTGGCTGTGTGCAGGCAAATACTATCTGGCCAGCCGGTTTCAGCTGGGTAATGGTAACTATTTCTACGGTGGGTATAATACAGGCTTCTGGGATGGCACCTCCAATGTATCGGGACAACTGACAATTAATGGCGACACGGCGCATATATCATGGTGCAACATTCAATGGCCCGGAGAGGAAACCATGATGATAGGCGATTCTATTGAAATCCTGGCGCGTGTTTACGCCCCATGCCTTACCGAAACGGCAGGACAGGCCACCGGGATACAAGCCTGGATAGGCTACAGCAACAACAATACCCATCCCAATACCTGGACAAACTGGCTGCCGGCATCATACACAACCGATGCCGTCGTCAGCGACGAATACGCAGCCACCCTCGGAGCATCGCTGCCGGCAGGCGTTTACTATTTCGCCAGCCGTTTTCAGCTGGAAGACAGCCCTTATGTTTACGGTGGCTTTAGCTCGGGTTTCTGGGATGATTCCACCAGCATATCGGGCACGCTGACCGTTCTTGACCCTTCCGGCATACAGCAAAACAATGTCCGGGAATTATTCGGGGTTTTCCCCAACCCTGCTTCAGACAACTTTTCCATAAGTATTTATTCCTGCGGTGAACCTATAACAGTCAGACTGTTCAACTGTCTGGGGCAGCCAGTCATATCAGACAAAGCCGAGGCTGCTTATTTCATGCAAAAAACCTATTCTGTCAAAGGCCTTGCGCAGGGAATATATGTTGTGGAGGTAAGCACGGGCAACAGCATATCAACAAAAAAACTGGTTATCAATAAATAATCCCAGAATAATATAAATAACACGCCTTAAAAAACACTAATTTTGTTATAATTAAAACCAATTCATTATGAAAAAAACATTTTTACTCTTGTTTGTCTTTATTTTTTGGGCTGGATACACATTTTCACAGCATCATTTTCTAAGGATTACCTTAGATACCAAGCTAATGGAAACCTACGACTATGCCCTTGGCGGCGGCAATGGCACGCCTTCTCCATGTAAAAAAGTATATGCACATCTTGGATTGTGTACCTGTTCATTGGACACTGTGGCCTCTGCCTTTATCAGGCATTGCGAAAACCCTGCGGCGAACAGTCAGTTTTGCTACAACCAGATAGTACCTTACAAATCCAATGTCTGGCAGCATGTGGTTGGCAACTGGGGTGAAAATCCGCAGGATGACGGCGTTGGATTGATGCAGTCACTCGGCAACGGTGTCTATTCCATTGAATTTTGCGTAGAGTATTATTTTTCTAACCCTGCATGGGTGAACACCGAGCCCGACCCCAATACCAGCAGTGTTATTTCCAGTGTATGGGACACCACCGACGGAGGCCGTCCTTACACCATTGGTATGGTATTCAGAAATCCGACTGGTGATACCGTAGGAAGAGATAATGGCGGCAACGACTTGTTTATCATCCATCTCAACAGCGGCATACCCAAGGTGGTGCAGGGCAGCACCGGCGACACCACCTACAATGCCATCACGCTGGTTACCGGCCCCTGCGACGCCAACCAGGGATTTGATGAGATTGTGCATGAAAACCCTTTTGTAAACGCCTTCCCCAACCCTTTCAGCGATAAAACTCAAATCACCTACACCCTAACGGAAACGACGGACAACTTCAGAATTACTGTTTTCAACGCCATGGGACAGGAAGTTAAAACACTCTGTAGCGGCCGCCAGCCATCAGGGAGCAACAGCATCATGTGGGATGGCACCGGCAACAATGCCGAACCACTTCCCGGAGGTGTTTACTACTACACATTAACAGCCGACGGCAGCCTGATAGCTTCTCAAAGAATCATTATCTCAAGATAAACAGTTTTTCACCGGTCTTAAAAACTTTTCCATGAAAAAAAGTCTGACAATTTTTTTCCTTGCCTGCATCATGCTTCCCATGACTGCCCGTTCGCAACAGACAGCCCTTACCTGGTCGCCCGCATATCCTACGGTTAACGACAACCTGATAATTTTTTACAACGCAGCACTGGGCGACAGCAACCTGGTTACCAACGGGGTTACGGAAGTTTATATGCACACAGGTCTGGTTACAAAAGAAAGCATCAACCTCAGCGACTGGCTGCATAAGCCGGTAAAATGGGGCAATGCCTCCGACACCGTAAAAATGACACACTTATCCCAGCATTTTTATACGGATACCATTCCCATTGCGACTTTTTATCCTTATCTCGACATCACCGGCACCGATGCCGAAACCGTAACAGCCATCGGTTTCGTGTTCAGAAATGCCGACGGCAGCGTTGCAGGAAAAGACACCAGCCATGCAGACTTTTTTATTCCCATTTTTCAGCAGGGCATTTTCGCCAGGTTTGTAGCCCCGCTGCAATTCCCATTTGTTCCAAACCCTAATGAAGTATTCCCTGTTAAAGTCAGCTGTACGGGCAATGCCGACATCACCATTTTTCATGATGGCAACCCCATTTCCAACACCTATGGTATGGAACTCGCCACGGCTATCACCGCGGCTCCCGCTGGAAAACACTGGATAAAATTTGTGGCCGTACGCAACTCTGTGACCGTTACCGACTCGTTGTATTATATTGTCAAACAGCTACCCATCGTAGCCGATGCGCCGGCCGGAACACAGGATGGAATAAATTATATCAACAGCACCACGGTAACCTTGCAATTGCTGGCACCCAACAAAAATTCCGTGTACCTGATATGGGACAATTCTGATTTTCAGTTAGACCCTGCCTTTCAAATGAACAAAACCACCGACGGTCAACGATTCTGGATTACACTGACAGGGTTGGTTCCTCAAAAAGAATACCGGTTCCAGTATTTTGTTGATAACAGTGTCAAAATCAGCGACCCCTATAGCGAAAAAGTCCTTGACAAGTACGGCGATCCGGGCATCAATGGCTTTGTGTATCCCAATCTGATAGCTTATCCTGAAAACACATCCCAGCTTGTTTCAGTATTTCAGACTGACCAAGAGCCTTTTGTATGGGCCGACGGCAATTTTCAGAAACCCGACAACCGTGATTTGGTAATCTATGAGCTGCTGATTCGAGATTTTCACGGGACACACAGTTATAAAACCGTGGAAGACAGCATACGTTACCTTAAGCGTTTAGGTATCAACGCGGTGGAACTTATGCCTGTGATGGAATTTGAAGGTAACAGCAGCTGGGGCTATATGCCCACGCATCATTTTGCTCCCGACAAATACTACGGATTAAAAAACAACCTCAAAAGCCTCATCAATGCATGTCACAAAAACGGTATTGCAGTTATCCTCGACCTGGTACTGAACCACACCTCCCCGCAAAACCCCCTGGCAGCATTATATTACAACAAGGAACAACAAAAGCCCGGAACCGACAACCCCTGGTTTAACGATTATATGCCGCACGATTACGGCTATCCCTGCGATTTCGACCACGAAAGTCCATATACCAAAACTTATGTGGACAGCGTGCTCAACTATTGGGTAAGCGAGTACCATGCTGACGGTTTCAGGCTGGACCTGTCCAAAGGATTCACCAATACCTACACTATCGGCGGTGCCGGGAATATGGCTGCTTATGATGCCACAAGAATTAACAACCTGAAACGTATGGCAAACGTAGTCTGGGCCAAGCATCCGGGAACATTTATCATCCTGGAACATTTTGCTGACAACCCTGAAGAAAGCGAACTGGCCAATTATGGATTTATGATGTGGTCGGGAGGCGGCGGCAATCATAGCTATCGTGCAGCAGGCAAAGGATGGACCAACGATTATTCGGGTTTTGAATGGCCTGTATCCTATCAGGCGCGGCCATTTGCCTTCCACAACCTGGTAGGTTATATGGAAAGCCACGATGAAGAAAGACTTACCTGGGATATTTACCGCTATGGCAACACCTCCAACCCTTCTTATAATCCGCGCCATATCGACACAGCTATCCAGCGGGCCGGCGCTTGTGCCGCTTTCTTACTCACAGTGCCGGGACCAAAAATGATTTGGGAATTTGGCGAAAGAGGCTACGATTATTCCATCTTCTTCCCCGATACTGCCGGACAGAATCCTAACTGCCGCATGGATCCCAAACCTGCCCGCTGGGACTATATGAACGCTTCCAACCACCTCGGAATATTTGAAAAGTATGCCGCCCTCATTTATCTAAAAAAATATTTCCCCATAAGCAGAACCAACAATTACGAAATGGAAGTCGAAAACTGGGATAAGCGGATTCGGCTGTTTCCTTACGCACAATCCAGTACCAATATCAATGTGGTGATTGCCGGAAATTTCAAGGTAGAAGAAAATTATGTATATCCTCAATTTCCTCATGCGGGTACCTGGTATGATTACCTGTCGCAAACTCCATATCAGGTAGAATCGTGGCAGACAGAAGCCAGCAACTATGGATGGCTTTACCAGCCCGGGGAATTTCATGTATTTATTGATTCCAACATCATTATACCCGATAGTATAGGGATTTATACTACCGGCAACGGCAGTAGTATAGGTGAACAAAACGGACAGGATGCTTTTAAGTCTTCGATCTATCCAAATCCCTTTACTGATGAACAAACCATAACTTATACACTGCCCTCTGCGGGAACGGTCGTAATAAAAATATATAACCTGATGGGTACCGAAGTAAAAACCCTGGCAAATACTTACCAGCGTGAAGGAACTCACTTTTTGACCTGGGATGGAACAAATCAGCACGGAGAGCCGCTGTCCAGCGGATATTACTTCTGTACCATACAATGTGGACAATACTCAGGCACACAAAAAATTGCCATCATTAAAAACTAGCCTTTTTTAAAATAATCTTTTATGAAAAGTAAGCCGCGTTTATCGTTCTGGCAGATATGGAACATGAGTTTCGGTTTTCTGGGCATACAATTTGGCTTTGCCCTGCAGAATGCTAATGTGAGCCGCATCTTTGAAACGCTGGGAGCAAAAATTGAAGACATTCCCATTCTGTGGATAGCAGCCCCGCTCACAGGGTTGATTGTTCAGCCAATCATCGGGCATCTCAGCGACCGTACCTGGAACAGACTGGGAAGGCGGCGGCCTTATTTTCTTACCGGCGCCATACTGGCTTCACTGGCCCTTCTGATAATGCCAAACTCACCGGTTTTATGGGTGGCAGCAGGTATGTTATGGATTATGGATGCTTCCATCAACATTTCTATGGAACCTTTCCGGGCATTTGTTGGCGACATGCTGCCTTCGGAACAGCGCACAAAAGGCTTTGCCATGCAAAGCTTCTTTATCGGGACAGGCGCCGTGGTTGCTTCCGCCCTGCCCTACCTGCTTACCAACCTGTTTGGCATAGAAAACACAGCACCTGAAGGAATAATACCGCCTTCGGTAAAATATTCTTTCTACATCGGCGCTGCGGCATTTTTCTTTGCCGTGCTATGGACGGTTGTGCGAACAAAAGAATATTCACCTGAAGAACTGGCATCTTTTACTGAAGAAAAAAAATCAGAGGTAAAACCGGTAGAAATTGCTGAAATAACCGATAATGCTGCCCCGCAAAAAAAAATATTGAGCTCTTTGTATTTTATTTTAGGAGGAATTGCCTTCTCGGTGTTTTTTTATTTGATGAATTTCAACGGCGAACTTTACATTTTTTCTGTCGGACTGCTTATTTTTGGAATACTGATGCTGTTAGCCGGACTCCTTGAAAAGAAAGGGCACAACAAAAACGGCTTTGTTACTGTTCTTGACGATTTTACCAAGATGCCCGCCACCATGAAACAATTAGCCGTTGTACAATTTTTCTCCTGGTTTGCCTTATTCGCCATGTGGATATATACCACTCCGGCAGTTACCAACCATATTTATCACACCCGTGACACCACCTCCGAACTTTTTAATGAAGGCGCAAATTGGGTGGGGATTTGTTTTGCTGTTTACAACGGAGTAGCGGCTCTTGTTGCGTTTCTTTTGCCCGTAATAGCGCGATATACCAGCCGCAAAACAACCCACATGATCTGCCTGATGGCCGGAGGTGCAGGATTGATATCTATTTTCCTGTTCAAATCTCCAGAATTATTACTGCTGTCGATGGTGGGCGTAGGCATTGCCTGGGCAAGTATTTTATCCATGCCCTACGCCATACTTACAGGGTCTCTCCCTCGTGATAAAATGGGAGTATATATGGGTATTTTCAACTTTTTTATCGTTATCCCTCAGATACTGGCCGCCAGCATTTTAGGTTTTATCACCAAGGAAATATTCAAAGGAGAGGCCATTTATTCATTGATACTGGGAGGAATATCCATGGTAATCGCCGCCCTGATGGTTCTTTTTGTGAAAGATAATGACTGATCAGAATAACGATACATTAATGGAGAATAATTTGGAGGTACCCCTTTGTTTTTTATTTTTGAAAAATAATTACTGATTTTTTCAACCAATTTTAAAAAAAATTTAATAACTTTGATTGATTAATATCTTTGTAGTTTTACTTTAAATTAATTAATACAAAGAATATTAATAATTTATTAAATAAATCATTAGATATAACAACAAAAACTTACGCATATGAAAACAAATTACGTTTCATCTATCAGTTTTGTGATGATAGTGCTCATGACAAGCATGCTTTTCGGACAACCGGGGAATGTTCATACCAATTTTACCGGTTCCTGGGCTGACGGCCCGGCATTGACCGACAGAGGCATTACAAAAGCCACAACAATACAATCAACTTTTACAGGAACAGGGGAATTTTTGTACAACCTGACACCAGGCGACTGGTCAGCCAAATGGTGCGGATCCTCAACTGATTATTCCCGAAATGTGAATCAGAAATATACAGGAGGTGCTTTTTATTGTTCCGGCTGCGGTTGGGCTGAAAACCTCAGATGCCCGGTTCAGACAAATTATTATTACACTTTAATAATCGGCAAAAATGCATCTTCAAATAACGATATGTCAGTATTAGAAACATCTTACAACCCGATT
>DAONFU010000087.1:0-8852 GCA_035403765.1 Bacteroidales bacterium | reverse complement strand
TTGATTAAATTACTTACTGCCAGCATCATCACATCTAAGAAATCCATTAAAAAAATTAATTTGTTAACGCAGATTATTCCCTTTTCCCTATTAGTTATTTCCTAAAATACCACATGAACATCTTAATAAAAAACTCCACCATTGTCAACCTTGATAAGACTTTCCAAGCCGACATTTTATTAATGAATGGAAAAATTGTTGAAATTTCCAAAAATACTGAAAAAACAGAAAATGTTAAAATCATTGATGCCACAGGCTTATATGCTTTTCCTGGTGGTATCGATCCGCACGTACATATGGAACTGCCAACCCCAGCCGGAAATTCATCGGACGATTTTTATTCGGGCAGCATGGCTGCGCTGGCAGGCGGAACAACAAGTATCATTGATTTTGTCACGCCCTCACGTGGCCAGTCGCATACCGAAGCCCTGAAACTACGCAAAAAAGAAGCCGCCAAATCACTCACCGATTACAGCCTGCACGGCACAGTGGTCCAGTGGAATGAAAACACAGAGGAAGAAATCAGAAGCTGCATTGAAGAAGAAGGTATTACTTCTTTTAAGACATACCTTGCCTATCACAACACTGTAGGCATAGACTATGAGGCACTGCGCAGGGTGATGCAAATAGTCAGAAAGTACAACGGGATAGTTACAGTACATTGCGAAGATGGTGACGAAATCAGCCGTCTGCAGCAACAATTTCTTTCGCAAGGTAAAACCACCCCGCTATTTCACGCCTTGTCGAGGCCCGAATATGTGGAATCTGATGCAGTAGCCAAAGTATTGAAACTAGCTGATGAAACCGGCTGTAAAGTCTATCTGGTGCATGTTTCAGCAAAAAAATCTATTGAGCTGGTTGCTCAATACAAATCGTCAGGAAAAATTTTTGCAGAAACCTGTCCGCAATATTTGTTTCTAAATGAAAACAATTACCTGAAGCCCCTCCCCGATTGTATGAAATATGTAATAAGCCCACCCTTACGAAATCAGGGAAGCATCGACGCCTTGTGGAAGCATATTGTTAACGGATGTGTGGACACTATTGGCTCCGACCATTGTCCTTTCGACACATTTGGCCAAAAAGATGCCGGCATAAATGATTTTTCAAAGATACCCAATGGCGCCGGAGGCATTGAATACCGTATGCAGTTGCTTTTCACCTACGGCGTTTTGCAAAATAAAATATCACTCAGCCGGTTTGTTGAACTTACCTCCACCAATGCAGCCAAAATATTTGGACTTTTCCCCAAAAAAGGAATTATTGCGCTTGGTTCGGATGCCGATATCGTGTTATGGAACCCATACACAAAAAGTACTATTTCGGAGCAAACTCAGTATCAGCATTGCGATTCGAATATCTACGAAGGCATACCGCTGACCGGCTCGCCCGAATATGTTATATGCCGTGGCAACATTGCTTTTGTCAATGGCAACCCCACGGCTGATTTGCCCAAAGGTAATTTCTTAAGCCGGAAAGTTTAGAACCAGCTGTACTAATGAAATCCTGCAAGAAAAATAAAACGGTTTTGCTCCTTCTTTTTTTTATGCCTTTGTGTGTATTCTGCCAACACAGTATCAAAAAGGTGTACCTTTTTCCTGGTCAGGGTTCTGATGAACGGATATTTTCAAACATCACTCTGGAAGCAACTTACGAACTAGTGCCTGTCGCCTATCCTGTGCCTGCAATAAAAACCAGCCTGCATGAGTATGCCTGGTTGCTTGCATCACAGATTGACACCACGGAAAACTTTGCATTGATTGGCGTTTCGTTTGGCGGGATGCTTTGTACCGAATTAGCCGAAATATTATCTCCTGAAAAAGTCATCATTATTTCGAGCGCCAAATGCCGGAGTGAACTACCAAAAAGATACACGGTCATGAAAAAATATCCCGCATATAGGCTTTACCCAAAGAAATTTATAAAATTCGGCTCACTGCTATTGCAACCCACCATCGAAAAAGGCCTGAAAAAAAATAAAGATTTTTTTCACGATATGCTTCGAAAAAAAGACCCGCAATTTCTTAAAGAAACCTCGACGATGATCATAAACTGGGACAGGGAAACCTACCCTGCAAATATTATACATATCCATGGCAGTGATGACCATGTACTGAATATAAGCAATATTAAGGCAAATTACATTATTGACCATGGAACACACATAATGGCCTATGATCGGGGCAGGGAGCTATCGGAAATAATTGCCAAGGTATTACAATAAAATTTCAGAAAAATACTGACAAATAAAAGAATACCCGTGTTACATGTATCAGCACGTAGGGCTTGATAACAAACAATTACAGCAAATTATTTGCACAAATTGAACTAACAATGGATGATTTGTTTGTATAGCTATCTCTCGCCAAAACTATGTTTTTTTATGCTACATTTGGCGAGATATAAATAAATTTTCAGATCTATTCTGGCAAATAACAAATTGATATAATAAAAATTCAAACTTCTTTATGGATTTTTTCCGATATTGCATCTATGAAAGCAAATTAAAAAAACTCCCTTTATGAAAACGATTAAAATTGTTGCCCTCGCTCTTTTTGTGGCTGTTTCAGCTATCGCAGTAAAATCAATTATTCCAGCCTTTGTTCATCAGAAATCCATCACCGAAATGATCTCGGTAAATGACGACTATTCAAAACTCTGGGCCAAAGCCGATTCCCTGGTCAATAAAGGTCTTACGCGTTCAGCCATCGAAGTGGTTCAGGTAATTTACCAAAAAGCCAAAGCGGAAAACCATACCGGCAATTTCGTTAAAGCGGTTACCTACAAACTCCGCCTTGAATCCTATATTAGCGAAGACGACTATGTGAAAGAAATAAATGATCTCAGCAAAGAAGCTGCGGAAGCCCAGTTTCCCATCAAACCTGTGCTGCATTCGATGATCGCCGAAGTTTACTGGAAATATTATCAAAACAACCGTTACAAATTTTTAAACCGTACCGAAACCGTGGATTTTGTTCCCGAAGATATACGCACCTGGGACTTGCGCAAAATAATCGAACAGTCAATTAAGTACTACCAGCTATCTCTTGAAGATGAGGTCAGTTTAAAGAATACAGCAATAAATGTTTATGATGAAATTCTGGTAAAACAAAGTCCAGAGTCAAAAAACTTCAGGCCCACGCTTTATGACTTCCTAATCCATCGGGCCATCGATTTCTTTTCTAACGAAGAGCCCGGTCTGATAAACCCATTAAACAGGTTTGAAATCGACAGGGAAGAATACTTCAGTTCTTTTGACAAATACATTAACGTAAAAATTATCACAGAAGACAAATACTCTCTCACTTACTACGCAGCAATACTCTACCAGGGATTGCTCGATTTTCATAAAAACGACGTTAACCCCGTGGCGCTAATTGATGATGACCTGAAACGCCTTGACTTCCTAAAACAAAAATCCATACACCCCGACAAGGATACGCTGTATCTTAAGGCGCTGCAAGCACTCTGGAAAAAGTTTGAGACCTTTCCCTCCTCTTCCGATGTCATCTATAAAATAGCCAGTTATTATTACGCTGAAGGGAACAATTATGCAAGCAATAACAGCGAAACAGACCGTTGGAAACTTAAAAAAGCCTATGACCTATGCGACATTGCTATAAAAAAATATCCTGACGCCTTTGGCACAAAAAACTGCATTGCACTACAGAAAAAAATTAAAGAAAGGTCGCTGATACTCACTGCAGAAAATGTCAATGCTACGGGCCAACCCTTCCGCGCTCTGCTAGATTACCGCAACATCGGCAAAGTGCACATCAGGATATGCAAAACCAATTATGAATGGTATGACAAACTGACACACGAATACTCTTATGAGGACAAACTAATCAAGGCATTATTGAAACTCACACCAATAAAACAATTTAGTGTGGACCTTTTGGATCCGAAAGACTATCAGGGACACACAACTGAGGTTAAATTCCCCGAACTGGAAAAAGGGTTTTATATTATCCTTATCGGAACAGATGCTGGCTTTTCATACACCAATGAGGCGGTAGCTTATTCCAGCCTGTGGGTATCAAACATTTCCTACCTGAAAAGAACACTTACAAACGGCAATACGCAGTTTGTGGTGCTCGACAGGGAAAGCGGACAGCCTTTGAAGGGTGTTGCGGCGCAGGTTTTCAGTGAAGTGTACAATTACACCTCACGCAAGTACGAATACCATAGCGGTGCACGATATACCACCGACGCAGAAGGTATGTTTGAAGTAATACCAAGCAATAACAGTTATTACAACTCCTTTGTGGAGTTAACATATGGTGCCGACAAGCTCAAGTCATCAAATTTCTATATGTACCAGGGATCCAAATACACCCAAACAAAACAAAACAGGACTATATTTTTCACCGACAGGATGATTTACCGGCCAGGACAAACGCTTTTCTTTAAAGGGATTATGCTGGAAACTGAAGGAGAAACTTCAGCCATCAGGCCTTTTACTGAAACTATTGTGGTTTTATATGATGTCAACCACCAGAAAGTGGCCGAAAGCAAGGTAACCAGCAACGAATACGGCACTGTCAGCGGTACATTCATTTTACCTTCGGGATCGCTGAACGGACAGATGCATATTGCCGATACGTGGGGAAACCTGTATTTTTCAGTTGAAGAATACAAGCGGCCAAAATTTGAAGTAAAATTTGAACCTGTAAAAGGCACCTATAAACTTGGTGAAAAAGTAACATTAAAAGGTTCGGCAACAGCCTATGCCGGAGCCAATATTGATAATGCTCAGGTAAAATACCGCGTGGTGCGAACGGCCCGATTCCCCTATTGGTGGTATTACTGGTATGGTTATTATCCCAGTTCGCCACAAATGGAAATTTTGAACGGCACCACGGTAACTGACGAAAAAGGTGAATTTAGCATAGATTTTACAGCCGTGCCCGATTATAAAGTAAGCAAAAAATCCGACCCTACCTTCGCCTATTTAATCACGGCCGATATCACCGACATCAACGGCGAAACGCGTTCGTCACAGACTACCTTGTATGCCGGATACAAAGCCCTGCTGGTGAATGTTGATATGCCCGGTGAAATAGAAAAGAGCAGCAATGACCGTTATAATATCGCCACCACTAACCTTAGCGGAACATACGAATACGCCAAAGGCACCATCGTTGTACACCAGTTAAAACAACCCGAAAAACTTTTCCGAAGCAGATTATGGAAAGAACCTGACATGAAAATTATTTCCAAAAACGATTATTACCAGTGGTTTCCTTATGACCAGTACGAAAATGAAACTAATACCTCCAAATGGGGCAAAGGGAACAAAATGCTGGAAAACACCTTCGACACCCAAAAAGATTCGCTGCTTTCACTTCCCAACCTTTCCTCGTGGCCCTCAGGACAATATGTGCTGGAAATAAACGCTACTGACAAGTTTGGCGAAAAGGTACAATCCTTTAGTTATTTCACCATATATGCCAACAGCGATAAGACCATTCCGGTAAATGATTTTGCCTGGTTTTCCACATTAAAAGCCAAGGGCGAACCCGGCGAAGAAGCAGCCTTTTTGATTGGGACCAAAGAACAAAATGTAAGTGTATTGATGGAGGTAGAAGTCCGTAACAATATTGTTCAGAAACAATGGATAAAACTCAGCAATGAATTGAAAAAAATTACTATCCCCATAAAAGAAGAGTACCGGGGCAACTTCGCCGTACATTTTTCATTTGTATGCCACAGCAGAGTTTACCAGCACAATGTCAATATTGAGGTTCCTTACACAAATAAACAACTGGACATCAGTTTTGAAACCTTCCGCAACAAATTGCTACCCGGACAAAACGAAGAATGGAAAATAAAAATAAAGGGAAAGAACGGTGAAAAGGTAGCCGCCGAAATGCTGGCAGGCATGTACGATGCGTCACTCGATGCTTACCGGCCCAACTCATGGTTTTTAAGTCTTTATAACCATTATTATATGCAAAAAAACTGGGATAGCTACGGCGGATTTTCTGCTGTTGGCTCTGCGATTTACTCGACAAACTGGAACCCTTATGTATATTTCAACTATCGCACATATGACTACCTGAACTGGTTTGGTTATGACAATTATTACTACCGGTATAACAGGGGTTATGCATATTATGATGACTATGATGTTGCAGGAATTGACCAGGCTGAAATTAGCGATGTAACGGGCACTACTACAGTACAAAGCAAAAACGGAAGGGCTATGAAAAAGACTGAAGCAGCCGCGCCAATGTCAGGTGCAGCAGGCAAAGCCGATGGAGATATAACTCTGGCAACATTAGAAACTGCTGTTGATGAAGAATCCGCAGATAAAGAATCAAGCGGTGAACAAAAAAACAGCAACAACCAAGAAGGCCTGACAGATATTAAGACCCGAACCAACTTCAACGAAACAGCATTTTTTTATCCGCACCTCCTGACTAACGAAAATGGAGAAATCATTATATCTTTTACTGTCCCCGAAGCCCTCACTAAATGGAAATTCATGGGACTTGCCCATACCAAGGACCTTAAATATTCTCAGATTCAAAAAGAGGTTCTTACCCAGAAAGACCTGATGGTGGTGCCTAATCCTCCAAGATTTTTCCGTGAAAACGACAAAATCGTTTTCAGTTCCAAGGTCACCAATCTCTCTGCCGATTCCATCACGGCTTATGCCACGCTGATGCTCTTCAATGCCGAAACCCAGCAGCCAATCGACGTGCTGACGGGCAATACGGACCAGATCAAATGTGTCGGCATCCCAAAAGGACAGAGTAAGGCAGTGGAATGGACTTTATCTATCCCTGAAAACATTTCTGCCATCACCTATAAAGTGGTGGCTAAAGCAGGAAAATTCAGCGATGGCGAAGAAATGACCATTCCAGTGCTGACAAACCGAATGTTGGTCACCGAAACCATGCCATTGCCCATAAGAGGCAAGCAGATCAAGAACTTCAACTTCGAGAAACTTATTAACGCATACAAATCGAACACACTGAAAAACTACAAACTAACGCTGGAATTTACTTCAAACCCATCTTGGTATGCCGTTCAGGCGCTTCCCTACCTGATTGAATATCCCTACGAATGCACCGAACAGATATTCAGCCGTTTTTATGCCAACAGCATCGCTACTTACATTGCCAATTCCAACCCTAAAATCAGAGAAGTTTTCGACAGTTGGAAAAACCTTACTCCCGACGCCCTTTTGTCCAACCTCGAAAAGAATCAGGACCTGAAATACCTGATGTTGCAGGAAACCCCGTGGGTACTCGAAGCAAAAAGCGAATCACAATCCAAACGCAACATTGGTATTCTGCTCGAAGAAAAACGGATGAAAAATGAGATTGAAAGCGCCCTGAAGAAACTCGAAAAATTACAGGTATCGAACGGAGGCTGGACCTGGTTCCCCGGTATGCCCGACGACAGGTATATCACCCAACATATCATCACAGGATTCAGCCATCTCGACAAACTTGGTGTCAGGGATATAAAAGGGCAGTTCAGGGTGTGGAACATGGTAAAACGTGGCTCACGCTACCTTGATGACCGAGTGCGGGAAGATTATGAATGGCTGTTAAGATATAACCCTGAGCATATGTTCGAAAACCACCTTGGTGGAATACAGATACAATACCTCTATGCACGCAGCTATTTCATCAAAGATATTCCAGTAGAGTCGAAGAATAAAAAGGCATTCGACTATTATTTAGGGCAAGCAAAAAAATACTGGCTGCCCAACAACCGTTACCTGCAAGGTATGATAGCCCTGGCCCTGAACCGTCTTGATGATAAGGCAACTGCTACTGACATCGTAAAATCATTGAAAGAAAATGCCATTTTCAGCGAAGAAATGGGAATGTACTGGAAAGACATGGATTACGGATACTACTGGTATCAGGCCCCCATAGAAACACAAGCCCTGCTGATAGAATGTTTTGATGAAGTGGCCAACGACAAGCAATCGGTGGAAGACATGAAGGTATGGTTGCTTAAACAAAAACAGACACAAAACTGGAAAACCACCAAAGCCACAGCAGAAGCCTGTTATGCTCTTCTGCTCCGTGGCACCGACTGGCTTGCCAAAGATCCTCAGGTTAGTATCACACTGGGTGGAATGCTTGTTGACCCGAAAAATCTTCCTGACGTGAAACAACAGGCAGGTACGGGATATTTCAGAACATCCTGGATGGAAGAAGCCATTAAGCCGGAGATGGGAAAGGTGAAAGTCACCAAAGCTGACGACGGAGTGGCATGGGGAGCTTTGTACTGGCAGTATTTTGAACAGTTGGACAAGATCACACCTGCAGAAACGCCCTTAAAACTTTCAAAGAAACTTTTTGTGGAACGCAACTCAGACCATGGCCCTGTAATAACCCCCATCACCGATGAGACCAAACTAAAACTTGGCGATAAAATCAAGGTACGTATTGAACTCCGCGTTGACCGCGACATGGAATACATCCATATGAAAGATATGAGGGCTTCAGGTTTTGAACCTATCAACGTGATTTCGCAATACAAATATCAGGGTGGACTTGGCTATTATGAAAGCACCGGTGATGCTGCCACCAACTTCTTCATTTCGTTTCTGAAAAAAGGTACGTATGTATTTGAATATCCTTTACGCGTAGCACAGAAGGGGGATTTTTCAAACGGTGTAACTACCATCCAATGTATGTATGCACCAGAATTTTCGGCACATTCCGAAGGAATAAGGGTGAAAGTTTCGGGATAGGTGGTAAGAACTAACAGGTTTATTAACCAAAATCATTCGAAATCATTTGGGTGGTAAACCTGTTAGTTCTAACTATTATTATACATCTTCAATAATACTTTTCGCCCCCAATTCCTTATGGCAATGC
>DAONFU010000086.1:3391-9491 GCA_035403765.1 Bacteroidales bacterium | reverse complement strand
AAGTGGATTTTTTATTTCAAAAAAATAATACCATTTACCCCATTGAAATTAAATCTGGAAGAACCGGCAGTTTGAAATCAATGCATGTATATTTATTTGAGAAAAAACTAACCACAGGCATACGCTTCAACACGGATTATCCTTCAATCGGAACTTTTAATGCAAGAGTAAGAGCCGGCAATAAAAGCGGGGAACTGAATTTTACATTAATCTCACTACCTCTGTATCTTATTAGCCAACTACCCCGAATCATTGACGAAACAGGATTATAATCAATTACGAAAATCACGTTGCGTCTTCGCGTCTTTGCGAGAAAAAACTATTTCACCTCAGCATACAAGTCATATACCTCCGCACCGGTAATTTCTACATCATAAAAGTATCCGGTTTTGAGCACCTTATCCTTGGCCGGAATCAGCACTTCATTATCAATTTCAGGAGAATCAAATTCCGTGCGACCAATGTAAAACTCGTTTTCTTTACGGTCGATGATTACTTTCATGGTCTTGCCCACCATAGATTGATTCAAGGAAGATGAAATCTGCTGCTGCATATCCATCAGTTTATCGTAACGTTGTTGTTTGATTTTTGAGCTGATCTGCGGTTTTAATATTTCCGCGGCTGTTCCTTCTTCCTTTGAATAGGTAAATACGCCCATACGTTCAAACTGCTGCTCACGAACAAAGTTACATAGCGCATCAAATTGCGCCTTGCTTTCGCCGGGGTATCCCACAATGAACGCGGTGCGCAAGGCGATGCCAGGAACCTTTTTTCGAAATTTTTCGACTAAGGCTACCGTGCCTTTTTTATCAATCCCCCTGCGCATCGAGGCAAGTATTTTATCATCAATATGTTGCAAAGGAATGTCCAGATACTTACATATATTATCCCTGCCCTGCATTAGTTCCAGCACATCTTCGGGAAAACCAGAAGGAAAAGCATAATGAAGACGGATCCACTCAAACTGTTTTATTTCAGAAAGTTTTTCCAGTAATAAGGCCAGTTTTCGTTTTTTATAAATGTCAAGTCCGTAATAAGTGGTATCCTGTGCAATTACCATAAGCTCTTTCGCGCCTTTATCAGCAAGCATGGCGGCTTCATCCAGTATTTTTTCCATGGGAAATGAAACGTTAGCCCCCCGTATCATCGGAATGGCACAAAAAGAACATGTGCGGTCGCAGCCTTCAGAGATTTTCAGCCAGGCGTAATGTTTCGGGGTGGTAAGTATTCTGTTGTCTGAATGTATTGTGTCGGCATGGGTTATTTCCTTGAGTAGCGAATTCGTTTCATTTAATCCGAAAACACCATCCAGGTCATGGATTTCAGCGAGAAGTTCCGATTTGTAACGTTGAGCAAGGCATCCGGTGATAAACACTTTTGTATTATTTACTTTTTTTGCTTCGGCAAACTGCAAAATTGCATCCACCGATTCCTGTTTTGCATCATTAATAAAGCCGCAGGTATTAATGATAACAATGTCGGCCTGTTGGTCGGAATTATGTACTATTTTGAATTTTCGGGAGGGCAGGCTGCCCATTATTTTTTCGGAATCGACAATGTTTTTGGCGCAACCAAACGTAACGACATTAATAACTGGTTTACGCTGTTTCCGTTGATTTAGGCTGGTGTCAGGCATGCTGAAAAAAAGAATCTACGAACTCAACCTTGTTGAATATCTGTAAGTCATCAATTTTTTCGCCCACTCCAATGTACTTAACAGGGATTTTAAATTCGTCGGAAATACCCAACACCACACCGCCCTTGGCTGTCCCGTCGAGTTTGGTCAGGGCAATGGCACTCACTTCTGTGGCTGCCGTAAACTGCCTTGCTTGTTCAATGGCATTCTGTCCAGTGGAAGCATCAAGTACCAGCAGCACTTCGTGGGGGCCATCGGGGATAACTTTCTGAATTACTTTTCGGATCTTCGACAGCTCGCTCATCAGGTTGACTTTGTTATGCAGACGTCCGGCTGTATCGATAATCACGATGTCTGAGTTGCGTGTTTTTGCTGAAGCAACAGTATCATAAGCAACAGATGCGGGATCAGCTCCCATACCCTGGCTGATAATCGGCACTCCTACCCTTTCGGCCCATATGGTAAGCTGATCGACAGCAGCCGCACGGAATGTATCGGCAGCGCCCAGCAGCACACTATAACCTTTAGCTTTGAACTGATGTGCCAATTTACCAATAGTGGTTGTCTTGCCCACGCCGTTAACACCCACCACCACAATCACATAAGGCTTTTTTCCCGAAGGTATTTCAAAATCGCTGAATTCCTGGTTGTTGTTTTCTGTCAACAAGGCGGTTATTTCCTCTTTCAGTATCTGATCCAGTTCTTTGGTCCCCAGATATTTATCCTTAGCCACGCGATTTTCAATACGTTCAATAATCTTGAGGGTGGTAGCCACACCAACATCCGAAGATATCAGAATTTCCTCCAGGTTATCCAGCACTTCATCATCCACTTTGGATTTGCCGATAACCACTTTTGAAAGCTTTGAGAAAAAACTTTCTTTGGTTTTGGCAAGGCCTTCGTTGAGGCTTTCTTTCTTATCCTTAGAGAAAAAACTGAATATGCCCATTTTCGGTTGTATTAAAAAAAAACAAGCTTCTCCGATAGAAAAGCTTGTTTCTTTTCATATCAGATGAATGACTATTTTTTGGCAAGGTATTCTTTAACTTTATCGTTAGCCACAATTTCTTCTTTAAAAGAATAGGCTCCGGTTTTAGGAGATTTCACCATACGGATAACCTTTGCATAATCCTTGCCTGTAGAGGTTTTTAATGTTGCAACAACTTTCTTTGCCATTTCTTAAGAGTTTTATTTTATTTCTTTATGAACAGTAACTTTTTTCAGTATCGGATTATATTTTTTCAATTCGATACGCTCGGGGGTATTTTTTTTGTTTTTAGTTGTGATATAACGCGATGTCCCCGGCATACCGCTGTTTTTATGCTCCGTACACTCCAGAATAACCTGTATTCGTGCATCTTTCGATTTCTTTGCCATGATATCTTGATTTTTATTTTAAGGGTGCAAAGATACTAATTTTTATTAATCCTAAAAAATATTTCTTGAAAAAAATTATTTAAAGCTCATACAATCCTTTATTTGTCAGATTTTTAACAGTGTCCAAAGATGGTTTGAGTCAACTTTCCGGCCAAGCCTCTTCAAAATTTAGAACGACCTTACAGCCCGTACCCGTATCGGAGTGGCTTTGCCGTAAGCATAGGCGCCTCCATCAAAAAATGAATACCACCAGGCTTCATTAGCGGTGGCCTCAGAGGAGCTCCAGTAAAAGGAAGTGGCAAAACCACCGATTTGCGCCCTGTTCAGGTATAATTTCTGCAGTTCATCCTTACTGGGAAGATACCAGTCGGTATACCCACCCAAACCGAGATCAGAACATATTCTAGCAGCAGTCCCCGCGGCAGCGCAGCCAGCAACAATATCAATGGTATTCTGGTTACCTGAACCAACCGCTGTTCCATCAGCGCCACTTATTAAAGTGCCGGCACATCCCCATCCTGCGGCTGTGTCCTGATCGGAGGGCGCAGCAATCAATCCATGTTGCACTTTGGCTTCATAACCCGTTTCACCGGGCTGCAGGATATAAGCAATTTTACCTCCCTGATAAGTGTCGCCAATGGCCAGATAGGTACACGATCCGTCATCCTCATTGGCATCGGCATTATAATTCTGGGCTGCCTGGTCGGTGCATCCGGCAATTTTTTTACAACTGTTAAATACAAAAACACTTGCGAGAAGGACTAAAAGAACAGTAATTTTTTTCATATTTCTTTTTATTAATTTAATTATGCTTTGCAAACTTACAAAAAATAGATAAAACTACACTAATGAATTAATTTTCCCCAAGGAAAATATATTCACACTAATTTTTTACGATTTTGCTTCTCAAAACAACCTTTTCTTGAATGATCTCAATGAAATAAATACCTTTTGACTGACCACTAATGTCAAAGGAAAAATGAGAACCATTAATTCCTTCTTTTTCCAGTATAACCCTGCCCTCAACATCCTTAACAATTAATGAGGCGTTTTCCAAATTTTTGGCGGATACCAGATTGATCAGGCCACTCGTTGGATTTGGATATAAAGACATCTCATTTTCTGAAGAATTTTCGTCAAGACCCACTACCACAGTATTCATGATACGTGCAATCCTGTACCTGTCAGCTCCGTTATAGGATGTGAAACCGCCACCAATAATAATTTTTTCATCGGTTTGCATTGCGGAAGTAAAAATAATGTTGTTGGCACCGGGTCCCGGATCAAATGCACTATCCAGTGTCCCATCACTGTTGAGGCGGGCTACGCGGTTTCGGGATGTTCCGTTATAGGAGGTAAAAATACCCGAAATGTAAATCTTGCCATTGTTCTGAGCGAGTATTGAATACACAGAACTACTGGCACCGGCTCCGCCAGGATTAAATGAGGCATCGATACTGCCATCGGTATTCAGGCGGGAAACACGATTTGCTGAGGTTCCGTTATAAGTGGAAAAACTTCCTCCTATAAGGATTTTCCCATTGCTCTGAATGGTAATGCTTCGGATAATACCATTGGCACCCGTGCCGGTATTAAAAGAAGCATCGAGGCTGCCGTTGCTGTTCAGCCGCGCTAGATAGTTACTTGTTGTCCCGTTGTATGAGCTAAACATACCACCAATGACAATTTTCCCATCACTTTGAATAGCGATAGCAGTAATATAACTGTCGGCTCCTGTGCCCGGATTGAAGGTGGCGTCGAGTGTTCCATTGCTGTTGAGGCGTGCTATGCGTGAACGGGGCGTATCGCTTACCGAATCAAATTCACCGCCAATAACAATTTTTCCGTCGCTTTGTATGGCTGCCGCATAAATAATTTTATTGGCACCGCTGTCGGGAGTAAACGAAGCATCAACACTGCCATCGGTATTCAGTCGGGCAACACGGTATAATTGTGTACCATTAACCGATTCGAAATTGCCGGCTATAAAAACTTTTCCGTCGGCCTGAAGAATTGAAGTGGTAACTCCACCATCAGGGCCAGAACCAGGGTCAAACGTATCATCCAGACTGCCATCGGTGTTTAGCCGGGCCACACGGTTAATTGCGGTCCCGTTAAAAAATGTAAAATAACCTGCAATAATAATTTTTGCATCATTCTGAATATTGGTGCTTCGCACTACCTCATTAGCCCCTGAACAGGAAACACATGTTGAATCAAGGCTGCCATCACTGTTAAGCCGGGCGAAATAGTTTCTGGATGTACCGTCATAAAAAGTAAAATCTCCGCCAATGATAATTTTTCCATCACTTTTCACAGCCATGGCCACAATATTGCTGTCGGCCCCTGATCCCGGCACAAAGGATGCATCGACACTGCCATCGCTGTTTAAGCGGACTATCCTTTTTTTTGAGGTACCATTAAAGGTAACAAACTCACCTCCGATAACAATTTTCCCGTCGGTTTGCACAACAGTTTTTCGCACGTAAGCGCTGGCTCCGACACCGGTAACAAATGAATTGTCGATAGTTCCATCGGTGTTAAGCCTGGCGATACGATTTACCGTAGCCCCGTTAAATGAAGTAAAGTTTCCGCCAATGACTATTTTTCCATCACTTTGAAGGGTCAGTGTACGAACGGTACCACCGGCTCCTGTCCCCGGAACAAAAGTGGCGTCAAGGCTGCCGTCAGCATTTAATCGAGCAACACGATTAATAGATGTACCGTTAAAAGCGGTAAAGCTTCCGCCTATAATAATTTTTCCATCGGCCTGAATGGCCACTGCATAAATGGTATTATTTGCCCCGGTACCGGGATTGAATGTTGTGTCCAGACTGCCATTGGTATTAACCCTGGCAATGCAATTTCTAGATTTGTTATTATAATTGCTGAAATAACCGCCGATTATTATCTTGCCATCACTTTGAATCGCTGAAGCATATACCGTACTGTTCATGCCTGTGCCCGAGCCGGGATTAAAGGTGCCGTCCAGAGTTCCGTCGGTGTTAACACGGGCTACCCTGCTTCTTTGGACCAGATTGTAAGAAGTGAAATTGCCTCCGATAATAATCTTACCATCACTTTGCA
>DAONFU010000086.1:0-3291 GCA_035403765.1 Bacteroidales bacterium | reverse complement strand
ATCATTACAAGGACAAAAAGTTTGATTTTTTTCATTTGAATTACACTTTTACTATAAATGAAATTTACTATGACGCAAAATTATGATTTATACCCAAAAAATGAGAAAAAAAAACCTTTTTAAACATTTTTTTAATTACATTTTACAAACTTATATGATACCCAATGCCAAGGACGTGGTCTGATACCGGATTTTTAACATGATATTCTTTCTGAAATAAATAGTAAAAATCGAGGGTATGCATCCTGTTTATTTCATACTCTACGCCTGCGGAATAACGCGTTTTGCGGATGAAAACATCATAGGGTTGTTTTAGAGGAGAGTATATCTCGGCAGCGATATAAGGTTGCAGTTTCTTTCCCGGGTCATATTTTATGGTCAATTTGTTTCTGATGGTGTTTTTGGGTACTATTCCGTCATTACTGGAAAACACATCGGCATACTGGCTTTGGAAACGTGTGCGGAAACTGATAATTACCGGGCTGAACTTTTTGCGGAAAGTCAGGTCAAAATAATACCGGTGCCTTATACTATATGAGTCGTCCAGCCTACGTTTGTTGGCAAAACGATAATTTGCTGAAAAACGGATGATTTTGGTAATTTTATATTCGAAACCAAGGTCGGTAAAAAAAGAGCCTAATTCCGAAATGTTTTCATTCATCCTGAATTCCTGCGAAACACTAAAAGAAAATTTAGGGGTAATTTTTTTTTCGAAAGTGACATTCATCCACAAATTAGCATCCTGTATCTGGCCATTGCTGTCCATTGAAAACAGAAAAACCAGCATAAGAGCGGCTACGGAAAAATGGATTTTTCCCATTTATTTCTTTTTGTAATAATATATGGTTAATCGGGCAGCATCTTTAAGAAAATCTATCTTTTCCACCTCAAATCGGTGAACCTCAAGACCTGTCCGTTTTTTTAGGTCAGCGATCAATTCTTCACTTCTGTTTTCATTAATCAACTCAATATTTTCGTAGCGAATTTGTTTTGAACTTTCATGCCGGATAAGCCATCGGCAATCCAATAAAAAGGTAAATGCAATGATGATGCTACAGATAATGATCAACTCGTAATATTCCAGTCTTATGGCGCTTATGAGGCCAATACCTACAAACAGGAAAAGATACGTCATATCTTTCATCGAGATACCCTGGGTTCGGTAGCGCAGCATAGAAAAAACCGCAAACAAGCCGAAGGCGGCGCCCATGGACAGTTTGATTTTATTAAGGACAAACGTGAGCATAAAAATCATCAGGTTGAACATAACAAAGGTAAAAATGCTCTCATAACGCTTGTTGTTGGGATAATAAACAAGCAAAATCAATAATAGCATAGATGCTACATCAATCAGCAGGCCGTACCAGAATTTTTCATTGATTTCAATATCATTTTTTTTCTTTTTTTCAACAGCCTGTTGTTCATCTGAAACATCCGTCTGAAATGAAGTTTCGGGGGCAACAGCACTCTGGGCCGGCGCAGGTGAAACCCGTGCAAACAGGCATAGCACAAAAATCGTCGCTGCAAAAATTTTAAATTTTATCATGATGCGATTTTAATTATTTTTCTGAATTTTTCTTTAAAGTTATTATACCGAACATGGTCGTACATATTGTAAATGCCAAAACAGTATTTGCTAATGGAAACACGATGAATGCGGATAGTACGCATATAGGCAGCAAAAAATGAATCGGTGCTTTTGTCCTGCTTTAATTCGGCGATAACCAGATGCGGAAACGATGATGATCTGGTCAAATTTCCATCCTGATAAGATAAATTCAGATCGATGGTCAGGCGTTCCTGCGAGTTTTTGTTTACCAGCGTGATTCTTGTGTAGCGCACCCAGAGCCTTGGCAACAGTTTACTGGGATCCACCGGAGAGTTTTTTACCACAAAATCACTGGCCAGGCCTTTGATTTCAGCATCAACAGACGACATCCGTATGCGTTTTTTTATGGTGCGTTTTTTATTATTCTTGAATTTTACTTCAAAAAAAATAATCTGTGTGTCCTGATAACAACGATAGCGGAACTTATAGCGATTAAGTTTTCCGCACTGATGCTGATTATAGAGCATGAAATCAGGGGTATCAAAATACAGGGTTTCATAATGGTTGGCACGGATATCTCCAAAGGCCAGGATACGATATTCCGGAGCCAGAACCTGAAGTATTCCGGGTAGATATTTAATGTTAAAGCTGTATTTGGTATCTACCCTGTTCAATAATTTAACCCCTTTCATCTCTTCGAGGGTGATAGGGTCAAATTTGTGAAGGATATTTAATATTTCTTCCATAAAAACAGCAAGTGGCAAAAACTCAATAATACTCGTAAATTATATGACGACCCGATTCCGGCTCCCCGTCTTTGGCATAGGTCTTCCTGGTTTCTTTTAATCCTTTACTGTTATAGGTATAGACATGTTTTTTGAGTAAATTACCCTGCCCGTCATATACCATCTCGGTTGTTTTTTTACCATTACTATTATATGTGCTTACTGATTTGCGAAACAAGGTACCACCTTTGAATTCCTGTTCTTCAACACGATCGTTATTCGCGTTAAATTTGAATGTTTTCTTTTGGTTAACTCCTTGTTTCGCATCAAAACAGGTTTCCTCAATCACATTGTCGTAAGCGTCATACTTAAGTGTTTCTTTATGGTCGATGGAGCCATCCTTTTTATATTCTGCTTTTTCAATCCATCGGCCTTGCTTATCGTACAAGGTGTAATCAACTTTATAACCTTCGGTTGCTTTTTCATTTTTATCAGCCTGCCAGGTAGTAATGGATTTAATGTGATTTTCTTTTATCACTTTCTTTTTTTGCCCATAAACAGTCCATGACAATAAGAGGCAAAGCCCCAAAATCAAATATCTTTTCATAATTTATTAATTAAATATTATCATTTCGTCGGCTTCAACATCCTGGTTGTTCTTTGTAATCTCCACATCCCTGATCACAGGAATCATTGCATTGGTGGTCAAGGTCGAATCCTCTGAATATGCGTATATATGGTACGTCCCCTTACGCAGGTATTTAAACTCATAAGTACCATCGTAATTAGTTCTGATACGTTCGCTATAGGTCTTATCATCTCCATAAATGATATACACGTCCACATCCTGCGCATAGTATTCTTCCAGCAACACGGTATAAGTAGAGTTATAATCTTTCATATAGACTTTACCATAAATGCTCGAAGTACCGCCTTCTCCGGGGTCTTTTTTGCATGAGCAAAAAAGAAATGAAATGCAAATAAAAGATAAGAAAAACGAAGTGTATTTACTCATAA
>DAONFU010000085.1:0-9561 GCA_035403765.1 Bacteroidales bacterium | reverse complement strand
CTCGATCCGGTAAATCCCGCCAATGATTACGGAACCTACAAAGGCAGTGCTGCCAACCACCATTATGTTATTGAAAATGTGGTTAACACCCTCAAAGGCCGAACCACCATTACCACCAATGCGTTGGAAGGAATGAAAGTGGTGGATATCATTGAGCGTATTTATGAAGTCAGGAACAAAAATTTCAAAAAATAATAATAAAAACCATAGTTAAATGAATACTTTCGAAAAATTAATAGCAAAACAAACAAAACTCTCTGTAATTGGCCTGGGATATGTTGGATTGCCAATAGCCCTGGAATTTGCAAAAAAAATTCAGGTCATAGGGTTCGACATCAAGGATGACCGTGTCGAGATGATGAAAAACAAAATGGACCCCAGCGAAGAACTCCCCTCTTCCGCTTTTGAGGGTTGCGATATTCTGTTTACCTCAAAACCTGAGGATTTAAAAGATGCCACTTTTCATATTGTGGCCGTTCCCACGCCTATTGACAATCATCAGCTTCCCGACCTCACGCCGCTGCTTGCCGCCACTCGTACCGTTGGGAAAATACTGAAAAAAGGCGATTATGTGGTTTACGAATCCACCGTGTATCCGGGCTGTACCGAAGAAGACTGCATACCCATCCTGGAAGAATTATCGGGATTAAAATTTGTAGAAGATTTCAAGGTGGGGTTCTCGCCTGAACGCATCAATCCCGGTGATAAAGACCATACCATTACCACCATCAAAAAAATTGTTTCGGGATGCGATGATGAATCTCTGGATATTGTTGCCAAAGTATATGAAATAGTCGTGAAGGCAGGTGTACACAGGGCTTCCTGTATAAAAGTGGCCGAATCGGCAAAAATAATCGAAAACACCCAGCGCGATGTCAACATTGCCTTGATGAATGAGCTTTCAATTATTTTCAACCGTATGGGCATTAACACTTATGAAGTGCTGGATGCAGCAGGAACCAAATGGAACTTTCTGAAATTTTATCCCGGTCTGGTCGGCGGACACTGCATCGGGGTTGACCCATACTACCTCACCTATAAAGCCAAAGAATACAGGTATCACGCTCAAATCATCAATTCGGGACGTTTTGTCAACGATTCCATGGGGTTTTACATTGCCAAACAAACCGTTAAGAAAATTATTGCCGCTGGAAAAAACGTGCTCAACTCAAAAGTTCTGGTGATGGGCGTTACCTTCAAAGAAAATGTCAGCGACATTAGAAATTCGCGCGTGGCCGATGTGGTTAGTGAACTAAAGTCTTATGGCGTGCTGGTTGATGTGGTAGATCCATTTGCCAACAGCGAAGAGGTAAAACACGAATATGGCTTTGAAATGGTAGAAAAAGCTGGCGAAAATTATGATGCCATCATCGTGGCTGTTTCGCACCTCGAATACGCCATGCTCACCGAAGCAGATTTTAAACCCCTGGCTGCCGACAGGTGCATCCTGGTGGACGTAAAAGGAATGTATCGCGATAAAATCAAACAAATGAGCTACTGGAGCCTGTAATATCATGAAAATTCTCATCACAGGCGGAACCGGGTATATAGGGGCGCACACCGCAGTGGAGCTGATACAATGCGGCCACGATGTGCTTATCATTGATAATCTTTCAAATTCCTATCCCGAAGTGGTTCTGTCAATTCAAAAAATCACGGGGAAAATACCCGTTTTTGAAAAAATTGAACTCTGTGACCCTTTGCAGACCGATGATTTTTTTCGACGGCACCCCGGCATCGACGGTGTCATACATTTTGCCGCATTAAAAGCCGTGGGAGAATCCACCAGGTTGCCACTGAAGTATTATCACAACAATCTTTTTTCGTTGATCAACCTGCTGCAATCTATGAACAAACACCAGGTCAACGCACTGATCTTTTCCTCGTCATGCACCGTGTATGGCCAGCCCGAAAAACTTCCGGTGGACGAAAATTCCCCGTTGCAGCCACCCATGTCGCCCTACGGCGACACCAAACAAATTGCCGAAAGAATCATCACAGAGCAAATAAAGGTTTCAAGACTTAAATCCATACTGCTCAGGTATTTCAACCCTGTAGGGGCTCACGAATCAGCGCTTATCGGCGAGCTGCCCATCGGTATCCCCAACAACCTGGTGCCTTTCATTACCCAAACCGCAGCCGGAAAACGCGATTGCCTGAGTATTTTCGGAAACGATTACGACACCCCCGACGGAACCTGCATCCGCGATTATATTTATGTGGTAGATCTTGCAAAAGCCCATGTAACAGCCCTGAACAGAATCCTTGAAGAAAAAAATGCCGCCAATGGCGAAGTGTTTAATCTGGGCACAGGAAATGGTGTTTCGGTGCTGGAAGTGATACAATCTTTTGAACGTGTCTCCGGAAAAAAACTCAACTACCGCTTTGCCCCCCGCCGCGAAGGTGATATCACCAGCATATGGTCGGACTGTGCACTCGCCAACAACGTGCTTGGATGGAAAGCAGAAAAGAATCTTGACGAAATGATGCTCTCTGCATGGAACTGGGAACAACACCTTGGTAAAAACAATTAAAACTACCGATATGTTTAAAAAAAATATTTTAATAACAGGCGGCGCCGGATTTATCGGGTCTCACGTGGTACGTTTGTTTGTTAACAAATATCCGGATTACCGTATTGTCAACCTCGACAAACTGACCTATGCCGGCAACCTGGAAAACCTCCACGACATTGACCATGCCCCCAATTACGTGTTTGTCAAGGGAGATATTACCGACCCATCATGTGTACAGAATCTCTTTCAACAGTATGCTTTTGACGGGGTGGTACATCTTGCCGCCGAATCGCATGTGGACAGGTCAATAACCAATCCCCTGGAATTTGTTGTTACCAATATCATAGGAACTGCCACATTGCTCAACGCAGCCCGTAATGCCTGGAAAGAAAACCCCGAAAACAAACTGTTTTATCATATTTCTACCGATGAGGTGTACGGCTCGTTAGGAAAAGAAGGTTCCTTCCTGGAAACTACAGCTTATGATCCCCGCAGCCCTTATTCAGCATCTAAGGCCAGCTCCGACCATCTGGTACGGGCCTATCATCATACGTTTGGCCTGCCGGTAGTGGTTTCAAACTGTTCTAACAATTATGGCCCTAACCAGTTTCCTGAAAAATTAATTCCACTGATGATAAACAATATCATTCACAACAAACCACTTCCTGTTTACGGAAAGGGAGAAAATGTCAGGGACTGGCTGTTTGTGGTGGATCATGCGCGGGCCATCGACCTGATTTTTCATCAGGGTAAAACCGGCGAGACATACAACATTGGCGGACACAACGAGTGGAAAAACATCGACCTGGTGCTGCTGCTTTGCAAAATTATGGATGCCAAACTAAAACGGGACCCCGGCACGTCCGCAACACTGATAACTTACGTGAAAGACCGTGCCGGCCATGATCTGCGCTATGCCATTGACTCGTCAAAACTTACCAATGAATTGGGATGGACGCCTTCGTTGCAATTTGAAGAAGGCCTGGAAAAAACTGTGGACTGGTACCTGACCAACGAAACCTGGCTAAAAAACATCACCAGCGGAGATTATCTGAAATACTACGAACAGCAATACCACAACCGGTAGTTATGTACGAAAACACTTACCATACTGCCGATATCAGCCGCTTGCATTTTCTGGTAACCGGAGGCGCCGGATTTATCGGTTCAAATATCGTGGAATACCTTGTAAAACATAAAGCCGGAAAAATTACCATACTCGATAATTTATCCACCGGTTTTCTGCACAATATTCAACCATTTCTGAATCATCCCAACGTACAGTTTTTTCAGGGCGACATTTGCGATGCCGACACCTGCGAAACTGCCTGCCAGGATATTGACATCGTGTTGCACCAGGCCGCACTGGGGTCGGTACCGCGATCTATTAAAGACCCTGTGGCCACCAATCACGCCAATGTAGATGGATTTTTAAACATCCTCACAGCAGCAAAAAACAAGCAGGTAAAACGTTTTGTTTTTGCCAGTTCTTCTTCGGTTTATGGCGACAGTCAGCAACTTCCCAAAACGGAAGACATCATTGGCCAGCCCTTATCTCCTTATGCAGTTTCCAAGTATGTGGACGAATTATACGCCCGGGTATTTGCCCGCTGTTACCATATGGAAATCATCGGACTCCGATATTTCAATGTCTTCGGGCCAAACCAAAGCCCTGAAGGCGCTTACGCCGCCGCCATACCCCTGTTTATCCATGCGATGATTACCAACCGTAGTCCGAAAATTTTCGGCAATGGTGAACAAACCAGAGATTTTACCTTCGTCGAAAATGCCGTGCAGGCCAACATTAAGGCGGCCTTAACCCAGAATACGGAAGCCCTCGGAGAAATCTTCAATATAGCCTGCGGCGACCGATCCACCGTTAACGAACTTTTTCAGTTTCTCAAAGATATTTCCGCTGCAAGCATTACCCCTGTTTACCTCGAGGAAAGACCCGGCGACATACGCGATTCGCTGGCCGACATTTCAAAAGCTCAGCGCATCCTCGGATATACTCCCATCGTGAAAATTAAAGATGGCCTGAAATTGACCTATCAGTGGTTCACAGATAATTTTTTGAGATTGTATGGGGATATTTAACTTTCGACATAAACAAAAAAACAACTCTTTCAACTATACTGATTTTTATAGTACAGACCTTCATTCGCACCTTATTCCCGGCATCGACGACGGATCCCCTGATTTTGAAGAATCTCTGAAAATAATTGCCGCACTAAGCAACATGGGAATAAAAAAAATTATTACCACGCCTCATATTTCGATGCTTTACCCGAATACCCCCGAAAAAATCTATGACATCTTTACAAAACTTCAACAGGAAGTAGCTGCCAAAAATATCGAAATCAGCCTCGAAGTAGCTGCCGAATATATGATTGACGAAAACTTTGTGGAAATTTTAAAAAACGAAAAACTGATGACCTTCGGCGACAACTACGTGCTGATAGAATTAAGCTCATACAGCCCTTTTCCGATTTTGTCCGACCTGATCTTCGAAATGCAAACAAAAGGGTACAACATCGTGTTGGCCCATCCTGAACGCTACCTCTACTGGCAATATGAGTTTTCCGGACTTGAGAAATTAAAAGACCGCGAACTGCTTTTTCAGCTTAACATTCTCTCCCTGACAAAGATTTATTCTCCGGACGTACACAAACTGGCTGTCAGACTAATAAAAGAAGGCATGATTGATTTTGTAGGATCAGATACTCACAGTGTGGATTATATACCAAAAATGAATGATGTACTGACCGGAAAATTATTTCAGGAATTAGCCGCCACAGGCCAGATGAAAAACAATTTGCTGTCAGATTGATACTTCTTCTATTTCCGCCGCAGGAGCAATTTTTCGCACCAGGCCCTGCAACACGGTGCCCGGGCCCAATTCAGTAAAAACAGTGGCTCCGTCACCAACCATATTACTAACACTTTTCGACCACCGGACAGGAGCCGTGAGCTGTTTGTTAAGATTTTCTTTTATGATCAGCGGATCTGTCGAGGGCTGGCCCGTTACATTCTGATATACCGGGCATAGCGGTTTCTGAAAGAGTGTTTGTTCAATGGCCTGCGCCAGGTCGGCACGGGCCGGTTCCATCAATGGTGAATGGAAAGCCCCGCCCACATTCAAGGGCAGCGCCCTGCGCGCCCCTGCCGCTTTGATGCGTTCACAGGCCAGGTTGATACCGCTGACACTGCCCGAAATAACCAATTGTCCGGGACTATTATAATTGGCGGCAACCACCACGTCATCTATTTCGCTGAGAATTTCTTCCACCTTTTCATCTGCAATACCCATAATGGCCGCCATAGTGCCGGGGGTTGATTCGCAGGCTTGCTGCATGGCTTGCGCACGTTTTGATACCAGTCGTAATCCGTCTTCAAACAACAAGGCCCGGGCGGCCACCAGAGCTGAAAACTCACCCAGCGAATGTCCGGCTACCATATCTGGCCTGAATTTATCCCCCAGAATTACTGAGAGTATCACTGAATGAAGAAATATAGAGGGCTGCGTAACTTTGGTTTGCCGCAAATCTTCATCAGTGCCGGCAAACATCAGGTCGGTAATCCTGAAATCAAGAATATCATTGGCTTGTTCAAAAAGGTGTCGGGCTTCAGGAAATTTTTCATAAAGATCCTTGCCCATTCCTACATATTGGGCCCCCTGACCGGGGAAGACATATGCTTTCATAAAAAATTTATTAACTATTCTCTGCTGCCAAACAGGCGGAGCAAAAACAAGAAAAGGTTGATAAAATCGAGATATAGGGTCAAAGCGCCCATGATTGTCATTTTTCTGATGTCGGTTTGTTCAACGCCAATGCCCATGCCGATACGTTTTAACTTCTGCACGTCATAGGCTGTAAGTCCCGTGAATATCAACACCCCGATGACGCTGATGACATATCCCATCATGCTGCTTTTCAGGAAAAAATTTACTATCATGGCAATGATTATTCCTATAACACCCATCATCAGTATGGACCCAAATTTTGTGAGATCGGTTTTGGTGAAATACCCTGCCAGTGCCATCACGCCAAACATTCCTGCAGTAACGGCAAAAGTGATACCAATGGTTCCCAGGCTAAAAGCAAAAAAAATAAAACTGAAGCTCATGCCCATCAATACAGCATATACAATGAACAGGAGGGTCATCAGCGGGGCCGACAATTTCTGATATCCAAAAGACATCAGCAGCACAAACCCCAGCGGGGCAAACATCACTATCCAGCCTAATACGGAGAGACCGCCCTCGGGTTTCAACAATACCGACATCAGCGAAGGTGATCCTGCCCATAGAAAAGAGGTTACGGCTGTAATAGCCAGGGCAAGAAACATCCATGAAAAGACTTTCGACATAAATCCGCGGGTTACAGAAGCTATTTCTTCGGGATCGCGGTATTTGATACTAACATTTTCTTCGTTAAACATATTCATATAAAATTTTTTACAAAATTAATAAAAATCAATGAAGCTTAGCGGCGATGAGCGTTAAAAACTCGGTGCGCGTCTTTTCGATAAGAAAAGCCCCTGTAAAATCCGAGGTGGTAGTTACCGAGTTTTGTTTTTGTATGCCACGCATCATCATACACAGGTGGTTTGCCTCAATTACCACGGCCACCCCCAGCGGGTTCAAGGTTTCCTGTATGCAGTTTTTTATTTGCGAGGTAAGCCGTTCCTGAACCTGCAAGCGTCGTGCAAAAGCATCGACCACACGGGGTATCTTGCTTAATCCAACAATGTATCCATTAGGGATATAGGCCACATGTGCCTTGCCGACAAAAGGCAACAAATGGTGTTCGCACAAAGAATATATTTCGATATCCTTTACGATGACCATCTGTCTGTAATCTTCTTTGAACATGGCCGAGCGCAGTATGTCTTCAGGGTTCAGGTCATAGCCGTGAGTCAGGTATTGAATGGCTTTGGCCACACGTTCCGGAGTTTTTAATAAGCCTTCCCTGTCGGGGTCTTCCCCAAGCAACTGAAGCACTTTCCGGTACGAAACAGACAGTTCTTCCGTAATGCCGGAGTTTGGCCTGATAACCTGACCAGAAATATCATCCATTTCATTTTCTTTTAGCATTTCTTTATCTATTGCTTTCATTTAGATATTATTACTTCATTCACCATAATATTCCACATAATTATTTTCTGTTTCGCAAATTTTCACACAATGAAGTTTTGCATGGTGTTTGGCAACGGGTCCCGACAACTGTTCCCAGATAGCCACCGCCAGATTTTCGGTGGAAGCCATCCTGCCTTTCATAAAATCAACCTCTATATTCATATTTTTATGATCGATTTTTTCAATAATCTGCACTCTGATAAGTTCACCGAGCGTTTTGAGGTTAATAATCATTCCGGTCTTCGGATCGGTATCGCCGCAAACGGTAACAAAAAGTTCGTAATTGTGCCCGTGCCAGTTGGGATTGGAGCATTTTCCGAAAATTTCCAGATTTTTTTCATCAGAAAAGTCTTCGCAGAACAATCTGTGTGCCGCATTAAATGTTTCTCTTCGGGTTAGAAAAATCATCTCATATTTTTTGCAAAATTACAATAAAAACGTGATGCTGTCTGTTTTATTACCAACAATTAAATCAGGCTATTGCTATCTTTGCAAAAAATAAAAAATGAAAAAAATCACTCTCCTGCTTGGGTTGCTGCTTTTACTATACCCCTATCGCATTTTTTCGCAGACCGCTGAAGACTTTTATGCTGCAGGAGTGGAAAAATACAATGATGGTTTTTATGTTGATGCGCTGCTGGATTTTACCCAGGCCATAAAAGAAAAGTCATCCTATACCGATGCCTATATCTACAGGGCTATGTCTTACAATGCCATTGGCAATTATGCCGAAGCTCTCGACGATTACACTACGGCAATAGAACTTGACCCTGCTAATGCCGATGCCTGCACCAACCGCGCGGTGCTTAAAAGCAATCTTGGACAAAACAAAGAAGCCATTGAAGATTGCCAAATGGCTATCGCTGCCGACAGTGGCTTTTTTCGCGCCTACTTTGTTCGCGGGTACTGCAGATACCTGCTCAGAGATTATAAAAATGCCATCAGCGACTATACCCAAACCATCCTATTGCAACCGTCATATGTCAATGCTTTTTACAACAGGGGGATGGCATACAGCGTTCTGGCCAGCTATAAGGCGGCCTGCGAAGATTTCAGCAAAGTGATCGAACTGTCGCCAAAAGACTACCGCGCATACGTGAGCAGGGGAATGGTAAACGGCAAACTGAAAAAATTTCCCGAAGCTCTTAGCGACTACGACAGCGCCATTGCCATCAAGCCCGACCATGCAAATGCTTATTACAATAAGGCCTACACGCAATTCGAAATGAAAGATTTTGCCAATGCCGAAAAAAACTACTCCAATGCCATCATGATTAAGGCAGACTACTATGATGCATACTATAATCGCGGACTAAGCCGCTATGAACAAAAAAAATATGAGGAGGCAATCAATGATTATAACATCATCCTTGATAAAAAACCCAAGGACTTTGAAACCTACCTGAACAGAGGGTTATGTAAAAACCAACAGAAAAACATTGCCGGGGCAATAGAAGATTTCAGCAAAGCCATAGAGATCGAGCCAACTTACGTAAAGGCGTATATCAACAGGGCCCTTTCAAATCAAGCACTTGACAGGCATGATGAGGCATGTGCCGACTGGAAAAAAGCCATGGAACTAGGCAGCAAAACAGCCGAATCAAATTATTATCAACATTGTAAATAGTGTCTTTCAGGCAAATAAACCATTAGTTGCATCAGCTGACTAGCCATTATAAAATTATGCCAACATACCGTCAATCCCTTTATTTATGGGACTTTGAGAACATAAAAACTATATGTAAAGAAAGGGAGTAAAAAATCGCTGACAAAAATGTTAAAAATAAAATAATATTTTTATTAAATTTCAGTCCAGTTTTTCCCCACAAGCAGTCGGGGTTATTAACAATGACCTGATGATAAAATTTTAAACAATTATTGCAAATATTTGTTTATTAGATTATT